>NZ_JBQQBZ010000028.1:0-105728 GCF_052245655.1 Streptomyces sp. 4N509B | reverse complement strand
CCTCCCGGCCCCCCCCTTGTTTTTCTGTTTTGGTCCGGGCCCGGTGGGCCCCCGCCAGCCCTGGCCGGTCCGCTAGTCCTGGTCGGCCCGCTGCCCCGGGCCGGGCAACTCGGCCGCCGCCGCCCGGTCCAGCAGCCACAGCGTGCGCTCCACGCCCCGCGCGGCCGCCGCGGGCGTGGCGTCGCCGCCCTCGCCCGCCAGGGCCAGGGCGGCGGCCTTGGCCTTGTCCTCGCCCGCCGCGATCAGCCACACCTCGCGCGCCGAGCGGATCGCGAGCAGCGTGAGGCTGACCCGGGTCGGCGGCGGCTTCGGCGCCTCGCGGACCGCGACGGCCAGCCGCTCGGACTCCCGCAGCGCCGGATGGCCCGGGAAGAGTGAGGCGACGTGCGTGTCGGGGCCCACGCCCAGCAGCACCACGTCGAACGGGGCCGGCGCGGCGGCCACCTGGTCCGCGTAGGCCGCGGCGGCGGCCTCGGGGTCGTCGCCGTACGGCCCGTCGGAGGGGGCCATCACGTGGACCCGCGCCGGGTCGAGCGGGACGGCGTCCAGCAGCGCCCGGCGGGCCTGGGTGTGGTTACGCTCCGCGTCGCCGTCCGGCAGGAAGCGCTCGTCGCCCCACCAGACGTCGAGGCGCCCCCAGTCCACGGCGTCCCGTGCCGGCGAGGCAGCCAGCGCGGCCAGCAGCCCGTTGCCGTTGCGCCCGCCCGTCAGCACCACCGAGGCGGTGCCGCGGGCGGTCTGGGCGTCCACCAGGGTCGTGACCAGCCGGGCCGCGGCGGCGTGCGCCATCAGCTCCTTGTCGCGGTGGACCACCCGGAGGGGGGCGGCCGTCACGACGCGCCACCTCCGGCCCTGCGGCCCGCGCCGCTCCCGGCCGCGCTCTTCGCGGCGCTCCTCGGCGCGCCGCCCGGGGCCCCGTCCGTCGTGGACCCGCCCGACGCGCTCCCCGATGTCTCCTGGGAGGAGGCCCCGGCGAGCGCGGCGCCCTTCCCGGCGGGCACCCGCAGCCGCCCGACGCCGAACCGGACCGCGTGCGCGTACGCCTCGTCCGGGTCGAGGCGCCGCAGCTCCTCGGCGATCAGCTCGGCCGTCATCCGCCGGTGCAGCGCCACGCCGCGGTCCGGCTGGCCCGGCACCCCCAGCGTCGCCAGCGTCCCGTCGGCGCGGTCCAGGCAGATCTCGCCGTCCTCGGTGGCCAGCCGGACCGCCGTGATGCCGGGGCCGTCGGAGGTGGCCCGCTCCACGGGGACCGACAGCCGCTCGGCCAGCCACATGCCGAGCAGCTCCACGCTCGGGTTCTGCCCCTCGCCCTCGACCGTCGCCCGCCTGATCACGGCGTCCGGCTTCTGGTCCAGCGCCGCCGCCAGCACGCTGCGCCACGGCGTGACCCTGGTCCATGCCAGGTCGGTGTCGCCGGGGGAGTAGGCGTTGGCCCGGACGCCGAGCGCGGCCACCGGGTCCTCCGCCGTCGAGGCGTCCGTGATGCGCCGCTGCGCCAACGCCCCCAGCAGGTCGTCCGCCGGGTGCGGCGGCGGCTCCTCGGGCCACCACACCACCACCGGCGCGTCCGGCAGCAGCAGCGGCAGCACCACGCTGTGGGCGTGATCGGCCAGCTCGCCGTGGAGCCGCAGCAGGACCGTCTCGCCGGTCCCGGACTCGCCGGCGACCCGCACCTCGGCGTCCAGCCGCGCCGCCGCCCGCTTCCGCGGCGAGCGGCCCGGCCGCTTGATCACCGCGAGGATGCGGGCGGGGTGTTCGGTGGAGGCCTCGCTCGCCGCCTTCACCGCGTCGTAGTGGTGGGCCTCGTCGGTGACGATCACCAGCGTCAGCACCATGCCGACGGCCGGGGTGCCGGCCGCGCGTCGTGCCCGGACCAGCGCCGCGTTGATCCGGCCCGAGGTGGTGTCCGTCAGGTCGATGTTCATGGCCGCCGCCAGCTCCGTCCGTCGCGTGCGAGCATGTCGTCCGCCGCCTTCGGCCCCCACGTGCCGGCCGTGTACGGCTCGGGCCTGCCGGCCCGTGCCCAGAACTCCTCCACCGGGTCGAGGATCTCCCAGGAGCGCTCCACCTCCTGGTGCCGGGGGAAGAGGTTGGCGTCGCCGAGCAGGACGTCCAGCAGGAGCCGCTCGTACGCCTCGGGACTGGACTCGGTGAAGGACTCGCCGTAGGCGAAGTCCATCGTCACGTCCCTGATCTCCATCTGTGTGCCGGGCACCTTGGAGCCGAAGCGGACGGTGACGCCCTCGTCGGGCTGGACCCGGATGACCAGCGCGTTGCGGCCGAGCTCCTGGGTGTCGGTCGCGTTGAACGGGGAGTACGGCGCCCGCTGGAAGACGACCGCGATCTCGGTGACCCGGCGTCCGAGCCGCTTGCCGGTGCGCAGGTAGAACGGGACGCCCGCCCAGCGCCGGTTGTCGACCTCCAGGCGGACCGCCGCGTAGGTGTCGGTGGTGGAGCCCCGGTCGATGCCGTCCTCGTCGAGGTACCCGAGGACCTTCTCGCCCCCCTGCCAGCCGGCCGTGTACTGGCCGCGGACGGTGTGACGGGCCAGGTTCGACGGCAGCCGCACGGCCCGCAGGACCTTCAGCTTCTCGGTGACGAGGGACTCGGCGTCGAAGGCGGAGGGCTCCTCCATGGCGGTGAGGGCCAGCAGCTGCAGGAGGTGGTTCTGGATGACGTCACGGGCCGCGCCGATGCCGTCGTAGTACCCGGCCCTGCCGCCGATGCCGATGTCCTCCGCCATGGTGATCTGCACGTGGTCCACGTAGGAGCGGTTCCAGATCGGCTCGAACATCGTGTTCGCGAAGCGCAGCGCCAGGATGTTCTGGACGGTCTCCTTGCCGAGGTAGTGGTCGATCCGGAAGACCTCCTCGGGCGTGAACACCTCGTGGACGATCTGGTTGAGCTCCTGCGCGGAGGCCAGGTCGTGCCCGAAGGGCTTCTCGATCACCGCCCGCCGCCACGACCCGGGCGGCGCCTGCGACAGCCCGTGCCTGCGGAGCTGCCGCACCACCGTGGGGAAGTACTTCGGCGGCACCGACAGGTAGAAGGCGAAGTTGCCGCCGGTGCCACGCTCCTTGTCCAGCTCCTCGACGGTGGACCGCAACGTGGTGAACGCGTCGTCGTCGTCGAAGGCGCCGGGGACGAACCGCATCCCCTCGGACAGCTGGCGCCACACCTCCTCGCGGAACGGGGTGCGGGCGTACCGTTTCACCGAGTCGTGGACGACCTGCGCGAAGTCCTCGTGCGCCCAGTCGCGGCGGGCGAAGCCCACGAGCGAGAAACCAGGCGGGAGGAGACCTCGGTTGGAGAGGTCGTAGACGGCCGGCATCAGCTTCTTCCGGGACAGGTCACCGGTGACGCCGAAGATCACCAGCCCCGAGGGGCCGGCGATCCTCGGCAGTCGCCTGTCCCTGGCGTCGCGCAGGGGGTTGGTCGTCACGAGCCCTAAGCCTCTCCCGAGGTGGATGCGAGACGCTTAAGTTCCGCTTGAGTGGAGTCCAGGAGGGAGTTCCACGCGGACTCGAACTTCTCCACGCCCTCCTCCTCCAGCAGCGCCACCACCTCGTCGTAGGAGATGCCGACCTTCTCCAGCGCGTCGAGGTCGGCGCGCGCCTGCTCGTAGGTGCCACGGACCGTGTCGCCGGAGATCTGGCCGTGGTCCTCCGTCGCCTGGAGCGTCGCCTCGGGCATGGTGTTGACCGTGCCCGGCGCGACCAGCTCCGTGACGTAGAGGGTGTCGGGGTACCGCTCGTCCTTCACGCCCGTGGAGGCCCACAGCGGACGCTGCGGGTTCGCGCCGGCGCGGGCCAGCGCCTGCCAGCGGTCACCGGCGGTGACCTCCTCGTACGCCTGGTACGCCAGGCGCGCGTTGGCGACCGCGGCCCTGCCCCGCAGCGCCGCGGCCTCCTCGGTGCCCAGGGCGTCCAGCCGCTTGTCCACCTCTGTGTCCACCCGGGAGACGAAGAACGACGCCACCGAGTAGATCCGGGAGAGCTCCAGGCCCGCGGCCTTCGCCTTCTCCAGGCCGGCCATGTAGGCGTCCATCACCGCGCGGTACCGCTGGAGGGAGAAGATCAGCGTCACGTTGACGCTGATGCCCCGGCCGATGACCTCGGTGATCGCGGGCAGCCCGGCCTCGGTGGCGGGGATCTTGATGAACGTGTTGGGCCGGTCCACCAGCCAGGCCAGCTGCTTGGCCTCGGCGACGGTGGCGTGCGTGTTGTGGGCGAGCCGCGGGTCGACCTCGATCGAGACCCGGCCGTCGAGGCCACCGGTCGCCTCGTACACCGGACGCAGCACGTCGGCGGCGTCGCGGACGTCCGCGGTGGTGATCATCCGCAGGGCCTCCTCGACGGTGACCCTGCGCGCGGCGAGGTCGGCCAGCTGCTGTTCGTAGCCGTCGCCCCCGGAGATGGCCTTCTGGAAGATGGCGGGGTTGGTCGTCACACCCACGACGTGCTGCTGGTCCAGCAGCTCGCCCAGGTCGCCGGACGTGATGCGCTTGCGCGACAGATCGTCCAGCCAGATCGCGACACCCTCCCCTGTGAGGCGCTTGAGTGCGTCGGTCATGGCAATCGCGTCTCCTGCTCGTTGGTCTCTCATGGATCAGCGCTCGGCTGCGGTCAGGGATTCCCGGGCGGCCTGGGCCACCGCCTCCGGCGTGATACCGAACTCGCGGTACAGCGTCGTGTGGTCCGCGGAGGCACCGAAGTGTTCCAGCGACACCACGGAACCAGCCTCACCGACGTACCGGTGCCACGTCACGCCGACGCCCGCCTCGACCGCCACACGGGCCCGCACGTTCGGCGGCAGCACCTGGTCCCGGTACGCCCGCTCCTGCGCCTCGAACCACTCCACGCACGGCATGGACACCACACGGGTGGGCACGCCCTCGGCCTGGAGCTGCTCGCGGGCGGCCACGGCCAGCTGCACCTCCGAGCCCGTGCCGATCAGGATCACGCGCGGCGCGCCGCCCTCGGCCTCGGTGTGGACGTATCCGCCGAGCGCCGTCCCCTCGTTCGGCTCGTAGGTGGGCAGGTTCTGCCGGCTGAGGGCCAGGGCGTGGGGCGCGTCGTTGCGGCGCAGGATCTCCCGCCAGGCGATCGTGGTCTCGTTCGCGTCGGCGGGACGGACCACGTTCAGGCCCGGGATCGTCCGCAGCGCCGCGAGGTGCTCCACGGGCTGGTGGGTCGGCCCGTCCTCGCCCAGGCCGATGGAGTCGTGCGTCCAGACGTACGTCACCGGAAGGTTCATCAGCGCGGCGAGCCGGACGGCCGGGCGCATGTAGTCCGAGAAGACGAGGAAGGTGCCGCCGTAGACGCGGGTGTTGCCGTGGAGGGCGATGCCGTTCATCGCCGAGCCCATGGCGTGTTCGCGGATGCCGAAGTGGATGGTGCGGCCGTACGGGTCCGCCTCGGGGAGGGGGTTGTCGGCCGGGAGGAAGGAGGACGAGGCGTCGATCGTGGTGTTGTTCGACCCCGCGAGGTCGGCGGAGCCGCCCCACAGCTCGGGGACGACGCCGCCCAGCGCCGTCAGCACGCCGCCGGACGCCTTCCGCGTGGCGACCTGGCCGCCGACGTCGAAGACCGGCAGCGCCTTCTCCCAGCCCTCGGGCAGCCGCCCGGCGCGGATCCTGTCGAACTCCGCGGCCCGCTCCGGGTTCTCCTGCCGCCACGTCGCGAGCTGCTTGTCCCAGGCGGCCTGCGCCGCCGTGCCGCGCTCCACGGCCCGCCGGGTGTGGGCGAGCACGTCCTCGGCGACGTCGAAGTGGCGCTCGGGGTCGAGGCCGAGGACCCGCTTGGTCGCGGCGACCTCGTCCGCGCCGAGGGCCGAGCCGTGGGCCGCCTCGGTGTTCTGGGCGTTCGGCGCGGGCCAGGCGATGATGGAGCGGGCCGCGATGATCGAGGGGCGGCCCGTCTCGGCGCGCGCCGCCAGGAAGGCCTCGTGCAGCGCCCGCGGGTCGAGGTCGCCGTTCTCCTTCGGGGCGACGCGCTGGGTGTGCCAGCCGTACGCCTCGAACCGCTTCAGCACGTCCTCGGAGAAGGCGGTCTCGGTGTCGCCCTCGATGGAGATGTGGTTGTCGTCGTAGAGCAGGACCAGGTTGCCCAGCTTCTGGTGACCGGCGAGCGAGGCGGCCTCGGCGGCCACGCCCTCCTGGAGGCAGCCGTCCCCGGCGAAGACCCAGACGGTGTGGTCGAACGGGGAGGTGCCCGGCGCGGCCTCGGGGTCGAACAGGCCCCGCTCGTACCGGGCGGCCATGGCCATGCCCACCGCGTTGCCGATGCCCTGCCCGAGCGGGCCCGTCGTGGTCTCCACGCCCACCGTGTGCCCGTATTCGGGGTGTCCAGGCGTGCGCGAGCCCCAGGTGCGGAAGGACTTCAGATCATCCAGCTCCAGGCCGTACCCGGCGAGGAAGAGCTGGACGTAGAGCGTGAGGCTGCTGTGGCCCACGGACAGCACGAAGCGGTCGCGGCCGCTCCACGCGGGGTCGGCCGGGTTGTGGCGCAGCAGCTTCTGGAAGACGAGGTACGCCGCGGGTGCCAGGCTCATGGCCGTGCCCGGATGGCCGTTGCCGACCTTCTGGACGGCGTCCATGGCCAGGACGCGGGCGGTGTCGACGGCCCGGTCGTCGAGCTCGCTCCAGTCGAGAGCGGTGGTGTCCGGGGTGGAGGTGATCGGCTTGGTGCTCACCCTGAGTCAGGGCTCCTCTCCGCGTTGCATCAGGCCGCGTCAGGCCGTGGGGCGGGTGACGGGGACAACGGGTCTGTACGGTCTGTGCCGGGTTGCGGGGCGCCGGCCACGCTGCCGGTTCTGGCGCATACCGGGGCGTGACCGAGCCTACCGTTGCCGACCACGCGCGTGGTCGGAGTGGCCCCGGCGACGGACGGCGGGAGCCGGGCGTCTAGAGTGACGGGGTACGGTGCGAGCTCTCAGCCAGCCCTCTTCGCTGGTCGGGCGCCCGCCACTTGCCCGCAGCGCCAGCCGCTTCCCACGCATGAGCAGAGGTGTCCGTGACGGCCGTCGAACCCCGTCCCGTGGCCGAGACCTCCGGGCTGTCATCCGTCGGGCCCCCGGCAGGCCAGGGTGCCCGGCGGTGGACCGCCCGGGAACGCGTCCTCGGCTTCGTCGCGCTGACCAAGCCGCGGATCATCGAGCTGCTGCTCATCACCACCGTCCCGGTCATGTTCCTGGCCGAGGAGGGCGTGCCCGACCTGTGGCTCGTGTTCGCCACCTGCCTGGGCGGGTACCTCTCGGCGGGCGGCGCCAACGCGCTGAACATGTTCCTCGACCGCGACATCGACGCGCAGATGCACCGCACCTCGGGCCGGCCGCTGGTGACCGGCCTGGTCCGTCCGTGGGAGTGCCTGACCTTCGGCCTCACCCTGGCGGTGGTCTCCACCGCCTGGTTCGGACTGACGGTGAACTGGGCCTCGGCCGGGCTCTCCCTGGGGGCGCTGCTGTTCTACGTCGTGGTGTACACGATGGGGCTCAAGCGGCGCACCGCGCAGAACATCGTGTGGGGCGGGATCGCGGGCTGCATGCCGGTGCTCATCGGCTGGTCCTCGGTGACAGGCTCGGTCTCCTGGGCCGCCGTCATCCTCTTCCTCGTCATCTTCTTCTGGACGCCACCGCACTACTGGCCGCTGTCGATGAAGGTCAAGGACGACTACGCGCGCGTCGGGGTGCCGATGCTGCCGGTCGTCGCGGCGAACACGGTGGTGGCCCGGCAGATCGTGGCCTACAGCTGGCTGATGGTCGGCGTCTCCCTGCTGCTGTGGCCGCTGGGCTACGTCGGCTGGTTCTACCCCCTGGTCGCGACCGCCGCCGGGACGTGGTGGCTGTGGGAGGCCTACGGCCTGCGGGCGCGGGCGCGCGCCGGGCTCAGCGGCGCCCGGTTGAAGGAGATGCGGCTCTTCCACTACTCCATCACCTACGTCTCGCTGCTCTTCCTCGCCGTCGCCGTCGACCCGTTCCTGCGCTGAGGGCGTTCGCCCCGACGTCCGGACGGGCCCGTGTCGGTGCGGGCGCATAGCATGCGGGCATGACCGACAGCGACACACACGGCGACGGCGACGGCGCGGCCTCGGCGTCCGAGCCCCCATCCGAGTCCACATCCGGCCCCACGCCCGACGCGGACGGGGCCGCGCCGCGCACGCGGCAGACGCGGCACGTCGGGCGGCTGAGCAGACGCCTGGCCCGATTCGCCACCGCGCACGGCGGCACGGCCGAGGGCCAGGTCTCCTACCTGGGGGCCCGCGGGTACCGGCTGGTGCTCGTCGGCTCGGACGGCGCCTGGGGCGACGTGGTGGACCCGCGCCGCGAGGCGCTCACCGAGGCGGCGGAGCGGGCCGGTATCGCCCTGCGCGAGGACTTCGACGGCGAGCTCTCCGGCCGCGTGCGGACCGGGCCCTACGAGTGGCGGCGGATGGCCGGCAGCCAGCTCGGCGCGGGCGGCACCCGGCCCGGCTCGGCCGCGGCCTGACCCACCCGCCCCGCGCGACGGGCGTCAGGTCCGCGCGGCCGCCCCGTCACCCCCTTGAGGATCAGGGGGCGGCGTCCGGCGGCCTCACGGGTGAGCCGGTGGAGGGGCGCCCTGGTGGGTGGGCGGCCGGACGACACGGGCGGGGACGACACGGGCGGGGGAGAGGCCGCGGGGCGGCGTGAGCGCGTCGAGGGGGACGCGGTCGAGTGAGGGTGCGGTCGAGTGAGGGCGCGCCGGCCGTCAGCGGCCGGCCGGCGCCGAGACCTGCGCGGCGGACGAGGCGGACGCGGCCTCGGACGCGTGGGCCCCGGTGTCCGCGTCCGTCGTGGTGTCCGCGTCCGCGGGCAGCGTCGGGGCGGTGTCCGGCGACGGCTGCTCGCCGCCGCGGTCACGGGTCGCGTACAGCAGCCGCAGCACCGCCACCCACACCAGGGTGGAGCCGAGCAGGTGCAGGGCGACCAGCCACTCCGGCTCGTCGAGGGCGTACTGCGTGTACCCGATGGCCCCCTGGGCCACGAGCAGCGCCAGCAGCTCGCGCAGCCGGCCCCGCGGGCCGGGCGGCGCGTCCATCACCCGCAGCATCAGCCACACCGCGAGCGTGCCCAGCACGACCGCCCAGGCGAGCGCGGAGTGCACCCGGGTCACGGTCTCCCAGTCGAACGGCATCCGCTCGATGTCGCCGTCGTCCCCCGCGTGCTGTCCGCTGCCGGTCACGGCGGTGCCCACGACCAGCAGCGCCCCGGTCGCCACCGTGAGGGCGACGACGGCCCGGCGCGTCGGGACGCCGACCAGCGGGCGGGGCGGAGCGTCGCCCTCACGCGTGCGCACCCACGCCATCGTCGTCACCGCGAGCAGCGCCATGGCGGCCAGGAAGTGGGCCGCGACGATGTACGGGTTGAGCTCCGTGAGCACGGTGACGCCGCCGATCAGCGCGTTGCTCATCACCACCCAGAACTGCGCCCACCCCAGGCGGGTGAGGGCGCGCCGGCGCGGCTTCGCGGACCGTGCCGCGACGATGAACCAGCCGACCGCGGCGCTGACCACGTACGACATCATCCGGTTGGAGAACTCGATCAGCCCGTGGACCCCCATCTCCGAGGTGGTCACCAGGCTGTCGTCGGTGCACTTCGGCCACGTCTCGCAGCCCAGGCCGGAGCCGGTGAGCCGGACCGCGCCCCCGGTCACGACGATGATGACGCTCATCACCAGCGCGGTGAGCGCCGCGCGGCGCACGGTGCGCGGTCGGGGCGTCCAGCGGGCGGCGACGAAGGCGAGCGGGTTTCGCAGCGCGGTCAGGGTGGCGGTCAGCACCCGCTCATCGTAGGCGGCTTGTGCACCGTTTCACGAAGCCGGGGTGCCGTGCGGGGCACACCGTGGTGGACCTCACCCTCGGGCGCGTGCGCCCCGTGCTTCCCCCGCGGCCCGCACCCCTCACTCCCAGCGGAAGAAACGGGCCGCCGCCGCGAGGCCGAGCGCGGCCCACAGCGTGAGCAGCCCCGCCTCGCCCCACGGCATGGCCGCGCCCTCCTGGAGGACCGCGCGCAGGCCGTCGGAGAGCGCGGCCAGCGGCAGCAGCTCCAGCGCCTCGCGGACCGGCCCGGGGAACTCCGCCAGCGGAACGATCACGCCGCCGCCGAAGAGCAGGAGCACGAAGACCAGGTTGGCCCAGGCCAGCGTCGCCTCGGCGCGCAGCGTCCCCGCCATCAGCAGACCGAGCCCGCTGCACGCGGCGGTGCCCAGGAGCAGCAGCGCCGCGACGGCCAGCGGGTTGCCCCGCGGCGACCAGCCCAGGGCCAGGGCCACCCCCGACAGCAGCGCCGTCTGGAGCACCAGGGTGACGAGCACCGCCCCGGTCTTGCCGCCGAGCAGCGCCCAGCGCGGCAGCGGCGAGACCGCCAGCCGCTTCAGGACGCCGTAGCGCCGCTCGAAGCCGGTGGCGATGGCCTGGCCGGTGAAGGCGGTGGAGAGCACCGCGAGGGCCAGCACGCCCGGGGCGAGGAAGTCCACGCGCCCGCCGGGGCCGCTGTCCACGCTGTCCATGACGTCCACGGTGCTGAAGAAGGCCAGCAGCAGTGTCGGGATGACGATCGTCAGCAGCAGCTGCTCGCCGTGGCGCAGCAGCATCCGGGTCTCCAGCGCCGCCTGGGCGGCGATCATCCGGGCCAGCGGGGCCGCCCCGGGACGGGGCGCGAACCGGCCGGACCCGGCGGGGCGCTCGGAAGCCGCCCCGGAAGCCGTCTCGGAAGCCGCCTCGGGGGCCGTCTCGGAAGCCGCCTCGGGGGCCGGCTCCCCGCCGGACGTCTCCGCCGCGGGAGCGGCCGTCTCCCGGCGCGCCCCGGCGCCGTGGTGCTCGGACGCCGTCGTCATGGCCGCAGCTCCCTGCCCGTCAGTTCGAGGAAGACGTCCTCCAGCGTGTGCCGCCGCGTGGTGATCCGGTCGGGCAGCACCCCGTGCTGGGCGCACCACGCGGTCACCGTGGCCAGCAGACGCGGGCTGACCTCGCCCGTGACCCGGTAGGACCCCGGCTCGGGCTCGGCGACCTCGCTGCCCGACGGCAGCGCCGCCCGCAGCGAGGCGATGTCGAGCCCGGCGCGGCCGGTGAAGCGCAGTGTGTCCCCCGGACCGCTCCGACACAGCTCCGCCGGGCTGCCGTGGGCGATCACCCGGCCGGCGTCGACGATGGCGACCTCGTCCGCCAGCTCCTCGGCCTCGTCCATCAGGTGGGTGGTCACCACCACGCTCACGCCGTCGGCCCGCAGCTCCCGCACGAGCTGCCAGGCGGCGTGCCTGGCCTGCGGGTCGAGGCCGGCGGTGGGCTCGTCGAGGAAGACCAGCTCGGGCCGGCCGACCACGGCCAGCGCCAGTGCCAGCCGCCGCCGCTGGCCGCCGGAGAGCCGCCGGTAGGGGGTGCGCCCGCAGGAGCCGAGGCCGAGCCGCTCGGCGAGCTCGGTCACGTCGAGCGGGTGGGCGTGGAGGCGGGCGACGTGGCGGAGCATCTCCGTCGCCCGCACCCCCGGGTAGATCCCGCCGTCCTGGAGCATCACGCCGATCCGGGGCCGCAGCGCGGCGGCGTCGGCCACCGGATCCAGGCCCAGCACCCGCAGGTGCCCCGCGTGGGGCCTGCGGTACCCCTCGCACGCCTCGATCGTGCTGGTCTTGCCCGCGCCGTTCGGGCCGAGGACGGCCGTCACCGTCCCCCGCCGGGCCGTGAGGTCGAGGCCGTCCACCGCCGTCGTGCGGCCGTACCGCAGGACGAGGCCGACGGCCTCGACGGCCGGCGCGGGCTGAGCGTTGCGCATGGAACGAGAGTCTACGAGCCCCTGTCGGGCCGCCCCGCGGCTCTCGGCATGGCCCCGGATGGCAAGCGCTTGCTCTCCCTTACTCCGCCAGTCGGGTGCCGTCGTCGGTCAGCCGCACCGTCCGCCCGCTGGCCGCCGAGAGGTTCGCCGCGGCGCCCACGAGCACGCTGCGTATCCCGTCAAGGTAGCCGGCGGGCCGGCCCAGCGGGTCGTCGCCGGGGCCGCGGAAGACGTCGTCGAGCATCAGCCGGTCCCCGCCGCCGTGGCCGCCCTCACCCTGCGGGATGGGGATCTCCTCCGGCCTGTGCCAGTGGCGCTGGAGCGTGATCCGCTCCCAGGAGAGCTCGCCCTCCTCCTCCGGGGTGGCGCTCGGGTCGACCGCGGCCTGCGGTGAGGTGAAGGCGCGCTCGCAGACCTCCAGCTCCAGGCGGCCCTCGGTGCCGTTGAACGCCACCCGGTACCCCTCGAAGGGCGCGTAGGCGGTGAGGGAGTACGTCAGCAGCGCGCGGTTGTCGTAGCGGACCAGGACCGCCATGGAGTCGTCGATGGTGATGCCCGGAGCGAAGACGTCCTGGTCGCGGACGTAGCCGTCCTCGTGCTCGGCGTCGAGGTAGAGGCGGGCCAGCCGGGGGTCGGCGGAGAGGTCGAACAGGAACGGGTCGCTGCCCAGGCCCGGGGCGCCCTTGGACCGCGCCGGGCGGGCGGTCAGGCCGCGGGCGTGGGCGTTCTCCTCGCCGTAGAAGCGGAGGTCGGCCTGTGCGGCGACGAGCTCCGGCGCGGCGCGCAGCCACCAGTTGACCAGGTCGAAGTGGTGGGTGGACTTGTGTACCAGCAGGCCGCCCGAGGAGGACCGGTCGCGGTGCCAGCGGCGGAAGTAGTCGGCGCCGTGCATGGTGTCGAGGACCCACTCGAAGTGCACGGAGGTCACCTCGCCCACGCGGCCGGCGGCCAGCAGCTCGCGGACCGCGGAGTTGCGCGGGGAGTACCGGTAGTTGAACGTGACCACGAGCCGGCCCGTGGCGCGTTCCGCGGCCTCGCGGATCGCCTCGCAGCCCTCGGCGTCGATGGTCAGCGGCTTCTCCACGACGACGTCGCGGCCGGCGTCGAGGGCCGCGCACACGTAGCGCGCGTGCGTCGCGTCGACGGTCGTGACGATCACGGCGTCGGCCCGCTCCAGCACCTCGTCGAAGCGCTCGGGCGGGTAGGTGGGGACGGGGCGGCGGCCGCTGGCGGTGACGAGCTCGTTGTAGTAGTCCATCCGGGTCTGGTTGACGTCGCACAGGGCGACGATCTCCCCGACGTCGCTCCACTCGCCCAGCAGGGCGTCGACGTACAGCTGTGCACGGTGGCCGAGACCGACGAGTGCGTACCTGGTGGCCATGGGGACCTTCCCTCGGGGGTGGGGTGCGTAGGCTGTGTAAGCGTTTGCAGAACCGTCGCCCCTGGCGGGGGACGGCGTCAAGGGAGAGCGGCGCCGGTGGCCGCCGACTTAGGTAAGCCTGTGTGATGTACTGCATCCGAGCTGGTCAGGACGCGGCTTGCTCGCCCGCCGCGAATTAGGCAACAATGACGTTGTGAAAAGCCGGGACGAGCAGCCAGTGACGCCGGTGGCCGCGAGTGCCACCGGCGGCGTGGGTCTGCCCGCCGGGCCCGCCGGAGCCGAGGAGCAGCACGGGACACGCCAGCGCGTGGCCCGTTCGATTCTCGACCACGGCCCGTCCACCGCGGCCCAGCTGGCCGACCGCCTGGGGCTCACCCAGCCGGCGGTGCGCCGTCACCTCGACGCGCTCGTGGCCGACGGCCTCGTCGAGCCCCGCGAGAAGCGGGTGTACGGCACGCGTGGCCGGGGCCGCCCGGCCAAGGTCTTCGCCCTCACCGACTGCGGCAGGGACGCCTTCGACCAGGCGTACGACCAGCTCGCCGTCGAGGCGCTGCGCTGGATCGAGCGCGCCGCGGGCGGCGGGGAGCGCGGCGCCGCCGCCGTGATGGCGTTCGCCCGTGACCGCGCCGCCGCCCAGGCGGAGCTGTACCGGCCGCTGGTGGAGCGGGTGCCGCGTGAGGAGCGCCCGCGCGCGCTCGCCGAGGCCCTCTCCCGGCACGGCTTCGCGGCGGCCGCGCGCGACGCCCCCGCCCCCGCGGCGGGCGGCCAGCAGCTGTGCCAGCACCACTGCCCCGTGGCCCACGCGGCCGAGCGGTTCCCACAGCTGTGCGAGGCGGAGACGGAGATCTTCTCCCACCTCCTCGGCACCCACGTGCAGCGCCTGGCCACCATCGCCCACGGCGACGGTGTGTGCACGACCTTCGTCCCCGAGCCCGCGTCCCCGGGCTCCACGTCCACCCGCCCGACCTCCGCGCGGCCCGCCACCGGGCCGGCCGCCCAGGGGCGCGCGCCCAGACCCGTCACGACCCCCACCGCGCCCCCCATGAAGAACACCGCATCCGCACGTACCGCCGGGAGGAACCCCGCATGACGAGCCCCACGGAGACCGCCCACCCCGAGCTTGAGGGGCTGGGCACCTACGAGTACGGCTGGGCCGACTCGGACGCCGCAGGCGCCGCGGCGCGACGTGGCCTGTCGGAGGAGGTCGTCCGCGACATCTCGGCCAAGAAGTCCGAGCCGGACTGGATGCTCCGCCTGCGGATGAAGGGCCTGAAGCTCTTCGGCAAGAAGCCCATGCCGAACTGGGGCGCCGACCTCAGCGACATCGACTTCGACAACATCAAGTACTTCGTGCGGTCCACCGAGAAGCAGGCCCAGACCTGGGAGGACCTGCCCGAGGACATCAAGAACACCTACGACAGGCTCGGCATCCCCGAGGCCGAGAAGCAGCGGCTGGTGGCCGGCGTCGCGGCGCAGTACGAGTCGGAGGTCGTCTACCACAAGATCCGTGAGGACCTCGAGGAGCAGGGCGTCATCTTCCTCGACACCGACACGGGCCTGAAGGAGCACCCGGAGCTCTTCCAGGAGTACTTCGGCACGGTGATCCCCGCCGGTGACAACAAGTTCGCCGCGCTGAACACCGCGGTCTGGTCCGGCGGCTCGTTCATCTACGTGCCGAAGGGCGTGCACGTGGAGATCCCGCTCCAGGCGTACTTCCGGATCAACACCGAGAACATGGGCCAGTTCGAGCGGACCCTGATCATCGTCGACGAGGGCGCGTACGTGCACTACGTCGAGGGCTGCACCGCCCCGATCTACCAGTCGGACTCGCTGCACTCGGCCGTCGTCGAGATCATCGTCAAGAAGAACGCCCGCTGCCGGTACACGACCATCCAGAACTGGTCGAACAACGTCTACAACCTGGTGACCAAGCGCGCCGTGGCCTACGAGGGCGCCACCATGGAGTGGATCGACGGGAACATCGGCTCCAAGGTGACGATGAAGTACCCGGCGGTGTACCTCATGGGCGAGCACGCCAGGGGCGAGACGCTCTCCATCGCCTTCGCCGGCGAGGGCCAGCACCAGGACGCCGGCGCCAAGATGGTGCACATGGCGCCGCGCACCTCCTCGAACATCGTCTCCAAGTCGGTGGCCCGCGGCGGCGGTCGCACCTCCTACCGCGGCCTGATCGAGATCGGTGAGGGCGCCGAGGGCTCGAAGTCGAACGTGCTCTGCGACGCGCTGCTGGTGGACACGGTCTCGCGCTCGGACACCTACCCGTACGTCGACGTCCGCGAGGACGACGTCACGATGGGCCACGAGGCGACCGTCTCCAAGGTGAGCGACGACCAGCTGTTCTACCTGATGAGCCGTGGCCTGAGCGAGGACGAGGCGATGGCCATGATCGTGCGTGGCTTCGTCGAGCCGATCGCCAAGGAGCTGCCGATGGAGTACGCCCTGGAACTGAACCGCCTGATCGAGCTGCAGATGGAGGGCGCCGTCGGCTAGGCAGAGCCGTTCGAGCCCGGGGCGAGCCCAGGGTGGGAGAGTGCCCCGGGTCCTTCCGACCCCGTCCAGACCCGACCCACCAGACCCAAGAGAGTGAGCACGACGAGACCCATGGCCAAGGCCCAGAGCATGCCGGCCGGCTCCAGCGCGGGCGGCCCGGTGGCGGTTGCCGTCCGGGGGGCTGCCGAATCCAGCGTCGCCACCCGGATGAGCGCACCGCCCTCCTTCGACGTGGCGGACTTCCCCGTGCCGCACGGTCGGGAGGAGGAGTGGCGCTTCACCCCGCTGGAGCGCCTGAGGGGGCTGCACGACGGCACCGCCGTCGCGTCCGGCTCCGTCAAGGTCGAGTTCTCCGCGCCCGAGGGCGTGACGCTGGAGTCCGTCGGCCGCGACGACCCGCGCGTCGGCCGGGCGGGCACCCCGGTGGACCGGGTCGCCGCCCAGGCGTTCAGCTCCTTCGAGAAGGCCACGGTCATCTCCGTGCCCAAGGAGGCGGTCCTGGCCGAGCCGGTCCGCCTCACCCTGCACGGCGAGGGCGGGGTGACCTTCGGGCACACCGTCTTCGAGGTGGGTGACTTCGCCGAGGCCGTCTTCGTCATCGACCACACCGGCTCCGCCACCCGCGCCGCCAACGTCGAGTTCGTCCTCGGCGACGGCGCCAAGGTGACCGTCGTCTCCGTGCAGGACTGGGACGACACGGCGGTGCACTGCTCCCAGCACAACGCGCTGGTGGGCCGCGACGCCACGTTCCGCTCCGTCATCGTCACCTTCGGCGGCGACGTGGTCCGCATCCACCCCCGGGTGAGCTTCGCGGGGCCGGGCGGCGAGGCGGAGCTGTACGGGCTGTACTTCACCGACGACGGCCAGCACCAGGAGCACCGCCTCCTCGTGGACCACGACGCCCCGAACTGCCGCAGCAACGTCGCCTACAAGGGCGCCCTCCAGGGCGAGCGGGCGCACGCGGTGTGGATCGGCGACGTGGTGATCCGCTCCGCCGCCACCGGCACCGACACCTACGAGCTCAACCGCAACCTCGTCCTCACCGACGGCGCCCGCGTCGACTCCGTGCCGAACCTGGAGATCGAGACCGGCGAGATCCTCGGCGCCGGCCACGCCTCGGCGACCGGCCGGTTCGAGGACGAGCAGCTGTTCTACCTGATGTCCCGCGGCATCCCCGCCTCCGAGGCGCGCCGCCTGGTGGTGCGCGGCTTCTTCGCCGAGCTGGTCCAGAAGATCGGCGTGCCGGACGTGGAGGAGCGGCTCATCGCCACCCTGGAGGCCGAGCTGGAGGCGTCGATCGCATGAGCACCCCCACCTTCGCGAAGGTCTGCTCGCTCGGCGAGCTGGAGGAGGACACCCCGCTGCGCGTCGAGGTCGAGGGCGCGCCGGTCTGTGTCGTCCGCACCGAGGGCGAGGTCTACGCGGTGGGCGACACGTGCTCCCACGCGAACGTCTCCCTCTCCGAGGGCGAGGTGGAGGACTGCCAGATCGAGTGCTGGCTGCACGGCTCCAGCTTCGACCTGCGCACCGGCAAGCCCTCGGGTCTGCCCGCCACCCGCCCCATCCCCGTCTATTCCGTGAAGATCGAAGGAGAAGGGCCCGGCGCCGCCGTGCTCGTCTCCGTCACCCAGGAGTCCTGAAGGCACCATGGCAACGCTTGAGATTCGCGACCTGCACGTCTCCGTCGAGGCCGAGTCCGGCCCCACCGAGATCCTGCGAGGGGTCGACCTGACCGTGAAGCAGGGCGAGACGCACGCCATCATGGGCCCCAACGGCTCCGGCAAGTCCACCCTCGCCTACTCCCTCGCGGGTCACCCGAAGTACACCGTCACCGGCGGCACGGTCACCCTCGACGGTGAGGACGTGCTGGAGATGAGCGTGGACGAGCGCGCCCGCGCCGGCGTCTTCCTCGCCATGCAGTACCCGGTGGAGGTCCCCGGCGTCTCCGTCTCCAACTTCCTGCGCACCTCCGCCACCGCCATCCGGGGCGAGGCCCCGCGCCTGCGGACCTGGGTGAAGGAGGTCAGGGAGGCCATGGAGCGGCTGGGCATGGACCCCGGCTTCGCCGAGCGCAACGTCAACGAGGGCTTCTCCGGCGGCGAGAAGAAGCGCCACGAGATCCTTCAGCTGGAGCTGCTCAAGCCCCGGATCGCCATCCTCGACGAGACCGACTCCGGCCTGGACATCGACGCGCTGCGGATCGTGTCCGAGGGAGTCAACCGCGTCCGCGCCACGGGCGAGTCCGGCACGCTCCTGATCACCCACTACACCCGGATCCTGCGGTACATCACCCCCGACCACGTGCACGTCTTCGCCGGCGGGCGGATCGTCGAGTCCGGCGGTCCGGAGCTGGCGGACAAGCTGGAGGCCGAGGGGTACGAGCAGTACACCAAGGGGGCACCCACCTCATGACCTCCACCCGCGCCTCGGCCGACGGGACGCCGCTGGCGGGCCTGCTGGACACCGACGCCATCCGCAAGGACTTCCCGATCCTCGACCGCAGGGTCCAGGACGGGAAGCGGCTGGTGTACCTGGACAGCGCCGCCAGCTCGCAGAAGCCCCGTCAGGTGCTCGACGCGCTGAACGACTACTACGAGCGTCACCACGCCAACGTTCACCGCGGCGTGCACGTGCTGGCCGAGGAGGCCACCGCCCTCTACGAGGGCGCCCGCGACAAGGTGGCCGCGTTCATCAACGCCCCCAGCCGCGACGAGGTCGTCTTCACCAAGAACGCCTCCGAGTCGCTGAACCTGGTGGCGAACATGCTCGGCTGGGCCGACGAGCCCTACCGGGTGGACGCCCAGACCGAGATCGTCATCACGGAGATGGAGCACCACTCCAACATCGTGCCGTGGCAGCTGCTCGCGCAGCGCACCGGCGCGAAGCTGCGGTGGTTCGGCCTCACCGACGAGGGCCGGCTCGACCTCTCCACCATCGACCAGGTCATCACCGAGCAGACCAAGGTCGTCTCCTTCGTCCTGGTCTCGAACGTGCTGGGCACGGTCAACCCGGTGGAGGAGATCGTCCGGCGGGCGCAGGAGGTCGGCGCGCTGGTGGTGGTGGACGCCTCGCAGGCGGCCCCCCACATGCCGTTGGACGTCCAGGCCCTCCAGGCCGACTTCGTGGTCTTCACCGGCCACAAGATGTGCGGCCCCACCGGCATCGGCGTGCTGTGGGGGCGGCAGGAGCTGCTGGAGGACCTGCCCCCGTTCCTCGGCGGCGGCGAGATGATCGAGACCGTCACCATGCGCTCGTCGACCTACGCGCCCGCGCCGCACAAGTTCGAGGCGGGCACGCCGCCGATCGCGCAGGCCGTGGGCCTGGGCGCGGCTGTGGACTACCTCACCTCCATCGGTATGGAGAAGATCGCCGCGCACGAGCACGCGCTCACCCGGTACGCGCTTCAGCGGCTCGGCGAGGTGCCGGACCTCCGGCTCATCGGCCCGGTGTCCGCCGAGGCCAGGGGCGCCACGGTGTCCTTCACCCTCGGCGACATCCACCCGCACGACGTGGGCCAGGTCCTCGACGAGCAGGGCATCGCGGTCCGGGTCGGTCACCACTGCGCCCGTCCCGTCTGCCTGCGGTACGGAATTCCCGCGACCACGAGGGCGTCGTTCTATCTGTACTCCTCGCCGGCCGAGGTCGACGCCCTGGTCGACGGTCTGGAGTACGTGCGGAGCTTCTTCGGATAGTGACGTCGGACACGAGGGCGGTTTGAGGACGTGCAGCTTCAGTCGATGTACCAGGACGTGATCCTGGACCACTACAAGCACCCCCACGGGCGTGGCCTGCGGGAGGGTGACGCCGAAGTGCACCACGTGAACCCCACCTGTGGGGACGAGATCACACTGCGTGTGCGGTACGAGGGTCAGACCGTCGCCGACGTCAGCTACGAGGGGGAGGGCTGCTCGATCAGCCAGGCCAGCGCCTCGGTGCTGAACGAGCTCCTCGTGGGCCGTGACCTCGCCGAGGCGCGCAAGATCCAGGAGACCTTCCTGGAGCTGATGCAGTCCAAGGGCCGCATCACGCCCGACGAGGCGATGGAGGACGTGCTGGAGGACGCCATCGCCTTCGCGGGCGTCTCGAAGTACCCGGCGCGTGTGAAGTGCGCGCTGCTGAGCTGGATGGCATGGAAGGACGCCACCGCCCAGGCTCTGGGCGACGGCGCGTTGAAGGAGACGGCATGAGCGAGTCCACCGCCACCACCCAGGCGGGGCCGGCGAGCGAGGACGAGATCCGCGAGGCGATGATGGACGTCGTCGACCCCGAGCTGGGCATCGACGTGGTCAACCTCGGACTGATCTACGGCATCCACGTCGACGAGGGGAACGTCGCCACCGTCGACATGACGCTGACCTCCGCGGCCTGTCCGCTCACCGACGTGATCGAGGACCAGGCCAGGTCGGCCACCGACGGCCTGGTCAGCGAGCTGAAGATCAACTGGGTCTGGATGCCGCCATGGGGCCCGGACAAGATCACCGACGACGGGCGCGAGCAGCTGCGCGCGCTCGGCTTCAACGTCTGATCCCGCTCGTCACCACGCCCTGGCCGCCGCGTCGCCGTTGCGGGGGCCAGGGCGGTCCGTCGTCCGCGGGTCCGGCGTGTCCGGGCCACGTGGTGTCACGTCAGCTCACGTCGTGTCACCTTCCGTGACGTCGCGTCGCCGTTCCGGCCACGGGGCCGCCGTGCGCGCCGCTCACGCGTGGTCGACCAGTTCCGCGTGTCCCTGCGCGCGGGCACAGTGGCCACAGCAGTAGAAGTGGCCGTCCTCGGTCTCCATGCCGTGGCCCAGGATGCGGCAGGAGCAGTTCTCGCAGACGGGCGCCATCTTCTGCGCGGCGCACTCGAAGCTGTCGAAGACGTGCACCTGTCCCGCGGCGCGCACCTCGAAGGCCATCCGGTAGTCGTTGCCGCAGACCTCGCACTGTGCCACGGTCCTCACTCCTCACCCTGATCCGTTCGCCGCGATCGGCCACGTGTCCCGTCGCCCCACCGGCCTGTCGCCGCCAGGATGACGGGCGCTTGTGCACGCGCCGGGGCCGACGCGCGGGCGGCACTCCAGCGGAGGGATATGTACGATCGTACGCAACGATGTGTACGATCGTCCGCATGGCCTACCTGACGCTCGCCGCGGCGATCCTGACGGAGATACTCGGCACCTTCGTCATGACGCGCTCCGACGGCTTCACCCGCCCCGTGCCGACCGCGATCACCCTGGCCTGCTACGCGGTGTCCTTCACGCTGCTGGCCCAGACCCTGAAGACCATCGAGGTGGGCGTCGCCTACGCCGTCTGGTCGGGCGCCGGCACGGCGCTCATCGCCGCGATCGGCATGATCGCCCTCGGCGAGACCGTCTCCCTCGCCAAGCTGCTCGGCGTCGCCCTCGTGATCGCCGGCGTCGTCGTCCTCAACCTCGGCGGTGCCCACTGATGGCCCGGCGCCACGACCCCGACCGCCGCCAGCGCATCATCGACGCCGCCGTCCGCCTGATCGCCCGCGAGGGCCTCGCCGCGCTCAGCCACCGCGCCGTCGCCGCCGAGGCCGACGTCCCGCTCGGCTCGACCACGTACCACTTCGCCGACCGCGACGAGCTGCTGCTCGCCGCGCTCAGCCAGGTCAACGACGCCTGGCTCGCGCGTTTCGAGGACTGGCTGGCCGGCGTCGACCCCGCCGCCCCCCTGGCGGCGGAGATCGCCCGCCTGACGCGGGAGAGCCTGACGACCCACCGCGCCAGCACCGAGATCGAGTACGAGCTGTACGTCGCCGGCCTGCGCCACCCGGCCGTCCGCCCGCTCGCCGCCGCCTGCCTCGACGCCATGGCGGCCGCCCTGCTGCGCCACCGCCTCGTCCCCGACGAGGCCACCGCCCGCGCCGTGCTCGCCCTCGCCGACGGCCTGACGATCCAACTCCTGCTGACGGGGCGTCCCTCGGACCCCGCGCAGGTCACGGACGCCTTCGCCCGCCTCCTGCCGGGGCCCGGTTCGCCGAGGGAGGCCGCCACCGACTAGCGTCGGCACCATGACCGACGCATCCCCTGACCCCCGCACCACCGGCGCCGTCGCGGCCGGCCTCGCCACCCTCAGGACCGACGGCACGGTGCTCGACACCTGGTACCCGACGCCGGTGCTCACCACCGAGCCGGACGGGCCGGCCGGCACCGAGCGGCTGACCCCCGAGCGCGCCGCGGAGTTGCTGGGCGAGGCGGCACCCCGGGCCCTCGGCCCCGACCCGCGTCGCGGCGTCGAGGTGGTCGCGGTCCGCACGGTCATCGCCGCGCTCGACGACAAGCCGCTGGACGCCCACGACATCTACCTGCGGCTGCACCTCCTCAGCCACCGGCTGGTGCGGCCCCACGGCCTGAGCCTGGAGGGCATGTTCGGCCTGCTGGCCAACGTCGCCTGGACCAGCCTCGGCCCCGTCGCCGTCGACGACGTCGACCACGCCCGCCTCGCCGCCCGCGCCGCCGGCACCCCGCTGACGGTCACCAGTGTCGACAAGTTCCCCCGGATGACGGACTACGTGGTGCCCTCCGGCGTCCGCATCGGCGACGCCGACCGGGTCCGCCTCGGCGCCCACCTGGCCACCGGCACCACCGTCATGCACGAGGGCTTCTGCAACTTCAACGCCGGCACCCTCGGCATCTCCATGGTCGAGGGGCGCATCAGCGCCGGCGTCGTCGTCGGCGACGGCTCCGACATCGGCGGCGGCGCCTCCATCATGGGCACCCTCTCCGGCGGCGGGAAGCAGACCATCTCCCTCGGCGAGCGCTGCCTGCTCGGCGCCGAGGCCGGCATCGGGATCTCGCTGGGCGACGACTGCGTCGTCGAGGCCGGCCTCTACGTCACCGCCGGCACCCGCGTCACCCTCCCCGACGGCCAGGTCGTCAAGGCCGTCGAGCTCTCCGGCGCCGACAACCTCCTCTACCGCCGCAACTCCACCACCGGCGTGGTCGAGGCCCTGCCGCGCACCGGCACCTGGGGCGGACTCAACGCGGTGCTCCACAGCCACAACTGACAGAATCGAGGGCGTGAGGGACTTCGCGCTGGGCATACGCCTCCTCCTCGCCGGCCAGCGATGGGTGCTGACCCGCCGGCGGTGGTTCGGCTTCGGGCTGCTGCCCGCCCTGATCACCCTGCTGCTCTACGGCGCCGCGCTCGTCGCCCTGGCCTGGACGGTGGGTGACCTCGCCGCCTGGGCCACGCCGTTCGCCGACGACTGGGACGAGACCTGGCGCTCGGCCCTGCGCACCCTGCTCGCCGTGATGATCTTCGGCGGCGGCCTGCTGCTGGCGGTGCTGACCTTCACGGCCGTCACCCTCCTGCTCGGAGAGCCGTTCTACGAGCGGCTCTCCGAGCAGGTCGAGGAGGAGGCGGGCGGCTGCCCCAGGGCGCCGGAGCGGCCCTGGTGGCGGGAGCTGGCGACGTCGCTGCGCGACAACCTCCACCTCCTGGGACGGGTGCTGGCCATCACCGTGCCGCTGTTCGTCCTCGGCTTCGTGCCCCTCGTCGGGCAGACGGTCGTCCCCGTCCTCGCCGTCCTCGTCTCCGGCTTCTTCCTCACCACCGAGCTGACCTCGTTCGCGATGGAGCGCCGCGCCGTCGGGATCCGGCAGCGGCTGCGGCTGCTGCGCGCCCGCACGGGGCTGGCGCTGGGCTTCGGGGTGCCGCTGGTGCTGTCCTTCCTGGTGCCGCTCGGCGCCGTGCTGCTGATGCCGGGCGCCGTCGCCGGGGCCACCCTGCTGGCGCGGGAGCTGGCCGGCGCCGAGACGGCCGTGGGCGGAGTGCCCGGTGGCGTCACAGCGCCCGCCGCCACACCGTGGCGTCCACGGTGACGTGATCGCCGCGGCCGGTGTCGGGGGTCCCCGTGAGGGTGACCAACGCGAGGTGACCCGCGGCGGTGCGGACGCACAGCTGGGAGCCGACGGCGACGTCGTCGAGGCTCACCTCCGTCACCGCCCCGGCCCGCGTCGTCTCGGCGACGCAGGCCGCGAAGGAGCCGGGCCGGCCGGCGGGGAGCGACACGAGTTCGTTGCCCTCCGCGGTGCGCAGCAGCGCCGGGTCGCCGCCCGTGAAGTACCGGAAGTCGATCTCCGTCATGTTCCACGTGCCCGAGGCGCGGGCGGCGAGCGGGTCCGAGCCGAGGTGGAGGTGGTACCCGGCGGGGATGTCGAGCCCGGTGTAGGTGTCGGACGGCGGCTCGACGGGGTCCCGGGGAGTCGGCTCCCGCGAGGCCGTCGCGCCCGGCGTGGTCTCCGGCGTGGTCTCCCGGGGCGCCGGCCCGTCGGGGGCCTGCCGCCCGGGCGACGCGCCGCCGCCCGTGGTCTCCCCGGCCGTGGTGTCGAGCGGGCCGCGCCGCGCTGTCGGCTCACCGTCGTCTCCGAGCGACAGGGCCGCCACCGCCACCCCCACCACCAGCAGCGCCGCCGCGCTCGCCGCGGCGACCACGACGCCGCGCCGTGCCCCCGCGGGCGTCGCCCGCCGGGTGGGCCCGGGAGGGCCGTCAGGCGCCGTGACCGGTGTCGGCGGCTGACGCGGCGTCGGGCCGGGGGGCCCACCGGGCGGCGGCATGGACGGCCCGGCAGGTCCGGACGGCCCGCCCGCGAGCTCGGCCGTCACGGCCGGCGGCAGCCACTGACCCGGCGCCGGCAACCCCGTGGCCGGCAGGGCCGCCCGGCACCGCGCGACGATCTCGCCAGGGCCCGGCCGCAGGGCCGGGTCCTTGGCCAGGCAGTGGGCGACGACCTCCGCCAACGGGCCGGCCGGCAGCACCGACAGGTCGGGGTGCTCGTGCACGATCCGGTAGAGCACCGCGTGCGAGGTGCCCTCGCCGAACGCCGGCGCCCCCGTGGCGACGAAGACCGCCAGCTGGCCCAGCGCGAAGACGTCCGTGGCCGGGCCGACCTCCCGCCCCGCCGCCTGCTCGGGCGACATGAACGACGGGGTGCCCACCACGACGCCGCTGCCGGTCAGCGAGGTGCCCTCCACGGCGCGGGCGATCCCGAAGTCGATCACCCGCGGGCCGTCGGCCGCCAGCAGCACGTTCGACGGCTTCAGGTCCCGGTGGACGAGCCCGGCGCCGTGGATCGCCTGTAACGCCTCGGCGACGCCCGCGAGCAGCAGCAGCGCCGTCGGCTCGGGCAGCGCGCCGTGGCGGGCGACGGCCTCGGCCAGCGAGGGGCCGGGGACGTACGCGGTGGCCAGCCACGGCGTCGCCCCCTCGGTGTCGGCGTCGACCACGGGCGCCGTGTACAGCCCCTGCACCCGCCCGGCGGCCTCCACCTCCCGCCTGAAGCGCAGCCGGAACTGCGGGTCCTCCGCCAACTCGGGCCTGACCACCTTGATCGCCACCGGCCGGCCGCCGGGCGTGTGCGCCAGGTAGACCCGGCCCATGCCGCCGGAGCCCAGCCGCGCGGCGAGCGGGTAACGCCCCACGGCGCGTGGGTCGTCCGGAGCCAGCGGCTCGTGGGTCGGGGGCCCGGTCGGCCGCCCCGTCCCGTGCGTGAGGTGCCCGTCCGCCGTGTGCATCCGTGTCGTCCCCCGAAAACCGAGTCACTCCCTGCGCGTTGGGGGGACCCTATCGAAGTCGGGGGACGCCAGTGCGCGCTTGAGAGCCTCCACCAGCCGCCCGGTCACGCCCTCGTCGGCCGGCAGCAGCGGGCCGCGCACCCCGCCGCCCGGCAGCCCGGCCGCGGCGAACAGCGCCTTCACCGCCACCACGCCCGGCACCACGGTCATCACCGCCTCCACCAGGGGCAGCAGCGCCCGGTGGCGCCGCGCCGCCGTCGCGTGGTCGCCCGCCTCGAACGCGTCGAGCACCGACCGCACCTGCGGCGCCGCGACGTTGGCGACGGTGCTGACGTACGCGCGGGCGCCGATCGCGAAGAGCGGCAGGTTCGTCTCGTCCGCGCCCGAGTAGTAGACGAGGTCCGTGTCGGCCAGCACCCGGCCCGACTTCATCAGGTCGTAGGCCGAGTCCTTGACGCCGACGACACGCGGGTGCTCCGCCAGGCGTCGCAGGGAGTCCGCGCTCAGCGCCGTGCCGCTGCCGGTGCGGGCGGGAACGTCGTAGAGCAGCATCGGCAGGCCGGTGGCGTCGGCCACGGTCCGCAGGTGGTGGACGATGCCCTCCTGGGAGGGGCGGGAGTAGTACGGCGTGACGACCAGCAGCCCGTCCGCGCCCGCGGCCTCGGCCGAGCGGGCCAGAGCCAGCGAGTGGCGGGTGTCGTTCGTGCCGACGCCCGCGATCACGCTGGCCCGTTCGCCGACCGCCTCGACCACGGCCCGCACGAGCGTGGCCTTCTCCGCGTCCGTCGTGGTCGGGGACTCGCCGGTGGTGCCGCTGACGACCAGGGCGTCGCAACCGCCGCGGTCGGTCAGGTGAACGGCCAGCCGCTGCGCGCCCTCGACATCGAGGGCGCCGTCAGCGGTGAACGGAGTGATCATCGCCGCCGCGCGGCGTCCGAGGGGGTGCTCAGCCATGCCAGGAGTGTCCCGGCTCGTCGCGGTCCGGTCCACTCGAACGGGTGTGGGCCCCGCCACGTCGGCCCCACGGCTGACAGGCCGCCCCGTCAGCCCCAGCGGGCCCACGACATCCCGCGCCGCGGGGGTGCGTGGGTGGGACGCCGCGTCCTGCCCGCCGGGGAGAAAGGCGGCCGTCCCTCAGGGGCGGAACCGCAGGACCTGCGGGTCGTGGTCGCTGGCCTGCTCCGCGAACTCGGCGTTGACGTGCACGATGTCGTAGTCGAAGCGGCGGATCGCCGGCGAGAGGAGCGTCTGGTCCAGCACCTGGGCGTTGCCCTGGAAGACGTACGTGTACCGCTCGCCCGGCGGCAGCGCGAAGACGGCCGAACGCAGCGCGCCCGAGGCCGTCAGGGCCCGCGTGGTGGGGGAGAACTCGAAGTCGTTGACGTCGCCGAGCACCACGACCCGCGCGGTGCGCTCGGTGGCGAGGACCTCCCGGACGAAGCCACCGACCGCCTCGGCCTGCGCCACCCGCTGCTCCTCGCTGACGCGGCGCGGCGGCTGGTGGCGCGCGTGCAGCGGCTCGTCGCCGCCCTTGGACGCGAAGTGGTTGGCGACCACGATGACCGTCCGGCCCCGGAAGCGGAACTCGCCGGCCAGCGGCTTGCGGCTGTCGGTCCAGGCGGCGTTCGCCGGGTCGACGCGGCCGGGGGACAGGCTCAGGCTCGCCCGGCCGTGGCGCCTGACCACCTCGGTGGCGGTGGTGGCGTCCCCACCGGCGCGGTCGACGAACGACACCCGCTCGGGGTTGAAGAGGAAGACGTTGCGGATGTTACCGCCGGGCTGACCGCCGTCCGCGCCGTCCACCGGGTCGACGCCGCGCCACGCGTAGCGCGGGCCGCCCGCCGCGACGATCGCGTCCGAAAAGCGCCGCAGCGTCTCGTCGGCGGCGACCGTGCCGTCGTCGGTGGGGCCGCTGTTGTCCTGGATCTCCTCCAGCGCGAGCACGTCGGGGGAGGCGAGGTGGGTCACCACGCCCGCGGCCAGCCGGTCGACCGTCGCCTGGTCGGTGCCCGGGTGCAGGTTCTCCACGTTGTACGTGGCCACCGCCAACTCCCCGGGACGCTGCGGCCTGGTCACCTCGGGCGTCAGGCCGCCGGCCTCGACCCGCAGCGGCTCCCGGGCGGCGAGCACGTAGCCGCCGAACTCGTCGTAGTCCAACGGGCCGCTCACCGGCCCGGCCAGGGTGTCGCCGACGTTCGCGGTGGGAAAGGGGTGCTGGCCGACGGGCGCGAGCGTCTCCACCTTCAGCCGCCCGGGGTTCGGCGCCTCGTAGGAGGCGTACCGCACGCCGCCGCGCGGCGTCGCGTTCTCGCCGGGCTCCACCGTCACCCACAGCTCGTGGTACGGCGTGCTCGGGCCGATCACCGGCGCGGCGCCGATCTCCACCGCCATGCCCTCCAGCGACTCGTACCGGTCCAGGGCGAACGCGTCGGGACGCAGCGTCAGCCCCTCGATGCCGTCCTCGGCCGCCGGGTCGCCGGCGGGCGCGTAGGCGTCGGGAAGGGCGGCGGCGTCCAACGGGTGGGGCGCCGGCAGCTCGTTCCCGGAGGAGACCACGGTGACCGAGGGCGAGCTCAGCTGCGTGACGGACTGGCCGCCCGCCTCGCGGCCGCCGTAGTAGTACTCGCCGACGCGCCCGGAGACCAGCACCTCGTCGCCGACGGCCACGGCGGGCGCCGCGTTGGTGAAGACGAAGACGCCCTCGCTGGTGGCGTCGTCGCCGTCGCCCGTCGGGTCCTGGATCCAGAAGCCGCGCGAACCGTACCCGCGCACCCCGGTGACGACGCCCGGCACGTCGGTGACGCGCTGGCCCGCGTACGGCGAGAGGCGGGTGTCGCCCTGGACGTCGTGGACGCGCAGCCCCTCGGCGGCGGCCGAGGACTGCGGCACCACGACCACGGCGGTGGCGAGGCCGGCGGTGACGAGCCCCGTCAGCAGGACGGGGCGACGGAACGGGCGGGCTGCGGCCACGGCATCCTCCGGGTGGTGCGCTGTCTCTACGCGCGTCAAACTCGCGCACTCGCGCGTCCCTGTCAACGTCTCCCGCCCCTCGCCCGCGTGACGCCCCGGTGAACTCCCCCCGGGGCACGGCGCCCACGCGAGACCGGGGCGCACGACCTCGGCGCGTCAACTAGGGTGGACCCGACGTCACAGGCTCGTGACCTGAGAGCCCGTCAGCCCGAGGAGTCGCACGCCATGTCCGCCGCCGACCGTTCCGCACTGCCTCCCGTGCGGCTGCCCTCAGAGGACGAGCTGGCGCGGGCGGCCCTCGCCACACCGCTGCTCTCCCGGGCCGTCGAGCTCGCCCGCTGGGCCGCCGAGGGCGTGCCCGTCGGCGCCGACGGCGCGTTGGCGTCGGCGGAGCTCACGGGCGCGGTCGGCCGGCTCGGCCTCGCCGAGCCCGACGGCCACGCCGAGGCCGTCGAGGCGTGGGACTTCGCCGTGGACGCCGGCCTGGTGACGATCACGGAGACCGGCGAGGAGGGGCGGCGGGCGGCCGCCGACGGGCCGGCCGGGGTCGCCCGGCCCGGCCGGGACCTGGCCGTGTTCGGCCAGGACGCGGCGGGCTCGCACGCCGTCGCGGTGCTCGACGTCTGGTCCGAGGGCGTGGACGGCGCGCTCGCCGCCGCCGCGCTCGCCGGCTCGATCGACCCGCGGGACCCGGAGAGGGAGCCGGATCCGCTGGAGGCCGAGCTCGACGCGCCGGGCATGGACGAGAACGTCGCCGAGGCGGAGCTCGCGGACCTGTCCGAGCTGGACTGGGACCCCGAGGAGGAGACCGAGCTGCTCGACGCGGCCCTCGCCACCCTCTACCTCTTCACCGCCGCCGACGAGGAGGTCGGGGCCGGCGCCATGGTGCCGCTGCCGATGCTCGCTGCCGCCGTCGTCATGCCCGAGGGCGTCACCGAGGACCTCTCCGACGAGGACCTCGACGACATGACCACGGTCGTCATCAGCCTCGACGAGCAGCTCCGGGCCCTGGAGGGCACCGGCCTCGTCGAGTACGTCCCCGCCGACCCGGACGCCGACCCCGGGGACGTGGCCGTCTCCCACCCGGAGGACGAGGAGGCGGCGGACCTCGCCAGCTTCGGCCAGGTGCGGCTGACGAGTCTCGGCCTGTACGGGGTGCGGCGGCGGATGAGGGAGGGCGGTCTCGAGGCCCCGGTGGTCGGCGAGCTGCGGGACGGCGAGGCCGGCGCGCTGCTGGCCGCCATCCCGTACCGCCCGGAGCCCGCCGCCCGCGAGGAGGCCGAGCTGTGGCTCGCCGGGCGCGACCCGTTGGACGCCTCGCGGCAGCTCCTCGCCGCCGCCCGCGGCGCGGACCCGGAGGCGCCCGGCCGGCGGCTCGCCTGCCAGCTGGTGCTCTCCCTCGTCGACGAGCGGTCCGAGGAGGCGTTGCGCGAGGTCCTCGACGACGCCGAGCTGGGCGGGCTGGCGCGCGTCTGGCTCGCGGAGCGGGGCGCGGAGGTGCCCGCGCCGAGCGAGGAGATGGTCTTCTGGCTGACGGTGGACACGCTCGCCGCCCAGCTCGGCACCGCCGCGGAGCACGAGGACGCCGTGGAGCTGCGGGAGTTGGTGCGTGACCTCACCTCGCAGCACAGCGCGTTCTTCGACAAGGCGTGGCGCTGCGACCATCCGGCGACGGCCGACGTGCTGGAGGCGATGGGGCGGTTCCACCCCGACCGGCAGCTCGCGAAGCAGGCGCGCAAGGCCGCCTTCAAGGCCAGGTCCCGCGCCTGACGGGGGTGCCCGTCGGGCGGAGGGCTCGTCGAGCGGGCAGTGCGTCGGGTGAGCGGCCCGTCAGGCGGGTGTCCCGTCCCCCGCGGCGGGCAGCCGGCTCGTCAGCTCCCGCAGCGTCCCCACGACCGTGTCCGTCGCCTCGTGCGGGGTCATGTGGCCGACGGCCGGCAGCAGCGTCAGGCCCACCGGGTCCGGCAGCCGGGCGACGAGGCGGTGGGCGTGGACCGCGGGGGTCAGGCGGTCCGCCCCGCCGTGGACGACGGCCACCGGCAGCTCCAGCCGCGCCAGGCGTTCGGTCACGTCCAGCCCGGCCATCATCCGTCCCCACCCGGCGCGCGGCCGGCGGGGGCAGGCGTGCACGATGCGCGCGATCTCCGCTCGCTGCGCGGGGGAGGCGCCGGGCCCCATCGTGACGTACGCGACGACGCGCCGGGCCAGCGGCGTCACCGGACCGTAGGGCAGCCGCGTGGTCAGGAACAGCCGCTGGGCCCGCCGCCGTGCCCGGCCGGGGCGCAGCGGCACCACGGTGGACTCGTCGGTCAGCCGGTCGGTGCCGGTGCTGCACAGCAACGCGGCGGCGGCGTGCTCGCGCAGCTCGGGCCGGCCGGCGGCGGCCACGATCGTCATGGCGCCCATGGAGTGGCCGCCGAGCACCGCCCGCTGCCCCGGGGCGAGCGTGGCCCTCAGCACGGCGCACAGGTCGTCGGCGAGCGCCTCGGGGGTGTAGGTGCCGGGCGCGGCGGGGGAGCGCCCGTGGCCGCGCTGGTCGTAGACGACGACGCGGTGGTCGACGGCCAGCAGGTCGAGCACCGGCCGCCAGAAGGTGGTGTTGCAGGTCCAGCCGTGGGCCAGCACCACGGTGGGGACCTCGGCCCCGCTCGGGCCGTGGATCTCGGTGTGCAGGCGGGCTCCGCCGGTGGAGACGACGGTGCGCGTGGCGGGGCAGGGCCGTGCGACGGGGCCGGGGTGGGACGCGGGCTCGGAGTGGGCGGCGGTGACGTCAGCCATGGCGCAGCACCTCGTACTCGGCGGGGTCGACGGCTCGGGTGGCGCGGGCGAACTCGCGGGTGGTGCCCGGCCAGACGGTGGTGTTGCGGCCCGCGGCGTCCAGGTACCAGCTGGCGCAGCCGCCCGTGTTCCACACGGAGCGGGCGAGGCGGCGCTGGAGCGCGTCGTTCCACGTGGCCACGGCCTGGGGCCGGGGGGTGAGGGCGGCACGGCCGAGGGCGTCCAGGCGCGCCACGAAGTCGGTGAGGTAGCTGAGCTGGGCCTCGATCATGAGGATCATCGAGGTGTTGCCGAGGCCGGTGTTCGGTCCGATGATCGTCAGGAAGTTCGGGAAGCCGGCGGCGGTGGTGCCGCGCAACGCCGCCATCCCGTCGCGCCACTCCTCGGCCAGCGTGGTGCCGCGGCTGCCCTTGATCCGGCTCGCGATCGGCATGTCCGTGACGTGGAAACCGGTCCCGAAGACGATGGTGTCCGCCTCGACCTCCCGGCCGTCGGCGGCGACGAGCGTGCTGCCGCGCACCTCGCGCAGCCCCGCGTCGACCAGCCGCACGTGGGGCCTGGCGAGGGTCGGGTACCAGTCGTTGGAGAGCAGGATGCGTTTGCAGCCGATGCGGTAGTCGGGGGTGAGACGGGCCCGGAGCTCGGGGTCCCGGATCGCGCGCCGCATGTGCAGCCGAGCCAGCCGCTCCAGGGGGCGCATCAGGCCGGGCCGCTTGGCGAACGCGCCGACCTGTACCTCCCGCACGCCCCACAGCAGCTGGCGGCGGAGCGCGCGGGTGGCGGGCAGGTGGGTGTGGAGCCAGCGCTCGACGCCGGAGATGCGCCGGTCGGCGCGGGGTATGACCCAGGGCGGGGTCCGTTGGAAGACCGTGAGCTCGGTGACCTCGCGGGCGATCTCGGGCACGAACTGGATGGCGGAGGCGCCCGTTCCGACCACGGCGACCCGCCTGCCGCGCAGGCTGTGGTCGTGGTCCCAGCGGGCGGAGTGGAACACCCGTCCCGGGAACGCGTCGAGCCCCGGCAGCCGCGGCAGGCTGGGCTCGGAGAGCGGGCCCGTGGCGGAGACGAGCACGTCGGCGGTGAGGTCGCCGCCGGTGGTGTCGACGACCCAGCGCAGCTCCTCGGCGTCCCAGCGGGCGGCGGTCACCTCGGAGTTGAGGCGCAGGTGCGGGCGGAGCCCGAAGGCGTCGGCGACCCACTCCAGGTAGGCGCGGATGTGCGGCTGGCCGGAGAAGTTACGCGGCCAGCGGGGGTTGGGCGCGAAGGAGAAGGAGTAGAGGTGGGAGGGGACGTCGCAGGCGCAGCCGGGGTAGGAGTTGTCCCGCCAGGTGCCCCCGATCGCGCCGGCCCGCTCCAGCACCACGAAGTCGGTGACGCCGGCCCGTCGCAGCCGCACGGCGGCCCCGAGGCCACCGAAGCCGGCACCGATCACCGCGACCCGTACGTGCATGCGTCCCACCTCCATGCTGCCAGTGATTACTGGCGTGGTCGGAGCGTAGGGCAGGATCGTACTCATGGGTAGGGGGTGTGCGCGCCATCCCGTGACCCACGGGTCTCGGGACGCCCACGGGCCCCGGGAGCGGCACGACCGGCTGAACCTAGACTGCGCGGCATGGCAGCGCACGAACAGGACCGGCGGGCGGACGAGGCCGAGGACCGCGCCTACCGCGCCGCCGAGCTGGCCGCCGCCGCCGGCATCACCGAACGGACGCTGCGCTTCTACCGGGAGCGCGGGCTCCTGCCGCCGCCCCGCCGCGAGGGCCGCGTCGCCTGGTTCGACGAGCGCCACCTGGCGCGGCTGCGCACCATCGGCGCCCTCACCGCGCGCGGCCACACCCTCGACGGCGTCGCCGAGCTGCTCGCGGCCTTCGCCGCCGGGCGCGACGCCGGCCACACCGCCGAGCTCCTCGGCCTGGCCGAGCGGCAGCCCTGGACCGAGGAGGAGCCGGTCCGCCTGACCCCCGAGGAGCTGGCCTCCTACTACGAGGGGGAGGCGGACGCGGCCGCGAGCCTGGCGACCGCGCTGGAGATCGGCTATCTCGGCCTCGACGGCGACGCCGTCGTCCACGTGAGCCGCGACCTGCTGGAGGCGTCCTCGGCGTTGGGCCGCGCGGGCATCCCGTTGCCCGCCCTGCTGGCGGCGGGCCGCGAGCTGCGCGACCACGCCGAGGCGTTGGCCGCCGTCTTCACCGAGTTGCTGCGGCGGCACGTGGTGCCCGAGCTGCTCGGCGAGGAGACGGGGGAGCGGGGCGGGTCGTTGACCGAGGAGGAGGTGGCGCGCCTGGCGGCGGCGGTGGAGCGGCTCCTCCCGCTGGCGAGGAGGGCGCTCCACGCCGAGGTGTCCCTCGCGCTCGACCGCCGCCTGCGGTCGGAGGTGACCGGGCCCGGCGCGGGCGGCTGAGGACGCGGCGTCCGGCGCCGGCGCTCGGGAGCGGTGTCTCGGGGCGGCGGTCCGGCGCCGGCGGTCTGGATCGGTTCCCGCGCGCGCGAGCCGGTCGCGCGGCGCGTCCGCGTCGTCCTGTCGCGGGCCGCCCCGCGCCCCTCGAACGACCCCCTCGCAGGCTCCCACCTCGCCCGTCTCACGGGCTTCTTGACGCCTCATCGGGGCGTTGCCATACTCCGGCACATCGGCAAGCGCTTGCCGTCGGCCGCGCGCAACTCCCCACCGAATCCCGACGAGTTCGCCGTCGGGAGCCGAGTGTGGCTCGGTGATGAATCGATTCATAAGGGGTGTTCGGGACAGCGGGCACGGCGGCGGGCGTCCCCTGTCGTACGCCCCCACGTTCCCCCACCTCCAGGAGTCGCAGATGGGACGCAGAGCCGCACCACCCATCATCAGGCGCAGGCCCGGCCTGTTCGTCGCCGGCCTTCTCGCCCTGGCGAGCGCGGCCACCGCGCTCACCGCCACCGCCACCGCCAACGTCGCCGCCACCGAGGAGTCACCAGCCGTCCTCCAGGACTGCGGCGGCGGGTCGTACCAGGCCGAGGCCGTCCAGAACGGCGGCACATGGACCGCCCCCGGCTACAGCGGCGGCGACATGCTCTCGGCGATGCGCGCGGCCGTGAACAGCCTGACCCCCGGTCGTACGTCCAACGAGCGCGTCGTCGTGCGCGGCTCGGGCAACGTGCCGGCCAACGCCTCGCTCGACCTTCCCAGCTACACCACCCTCGACGTCTGCGGCACGATCACCTCCACCGGGAGCATCGGCTCCAACCACGCCCCGATCCGCATCCGTGGCGTGCGCAACGTCGAGGTCCAGAACCTCTCGCTCAGGGGAAACAACTACTTCGGGATCTTCATCCGCAACGCCGAGAACGTCACGCTGCGCCAGATCGACATCCGGCTCGGCGGCACCGGCCTCGGCATCAGGATCGACAACCACGACAACCGGAACGTGCGCACCCGCAACGTTCGCATCGACAACGTGTACGCCGAGAACACCGGCAGCCACGGCGTCGAGACCTACGGCGTGGACGGCTTCTCCGTCGGTACCGTCACCGCCCGCGACACCGGTGAGTCCGGGCTGCTCCTGAACGACACGATCAACGCCGACATCGGCCGGGTCGACGCCCAGAACGCGGGCAGCGGCACGGGCTACGCCGCGTTCCGCGTCGCCAACCGCAACGGCAGGATCGGCGACAGCTACCCGACCAACATTTACGTTGGCGAAGTGATCGCCAGCGGTGGCGGCCGGGGCGTCTTCTGCGTCTCCGAGAGCGGCGGCATGCGGATCGACCGGATCTCCCTCACCAACACCGGCAACAACGCCGTCCTGTTGGAGAACTGCTACAACGTGAACATCGCCGCGCAGAGCGGCACGGTCAGCGGCGGGGGAGAGGTGCGCCTCGCGTCCCGCACGGAGTTCCCCGTCAACCGGGACATCACCCTCCAGAACCTCACGCTGAGCAACACCTCGCTGCGCGAGAGCCCCTGCGGAACGAACATCGTCTACCGCAACATCACGCTCAACAACAGCAGTCGCGACACCTGCAGCTGAGCGTCGAGCTCCACCAGCCGCCGCCGGTGGCGAGTCCCCGTGCTCGCCACCGGCGGTCTTTTCGTGTGTGACGCGCATCACAGAAAGCCCTTACTAAAATCCGCGCCACAACCGTTGACGCCGCCTCCCTCCGGTCTTAGGTTCGTCGCACCTCACCGTCGTACGAGATACGCCATATCTCATATACGAGATCTGGTACACGACCGCCCACCAGACCACCGCGAGAGCGGAGAGCGCCTGTCCATGAACGCCCCCCTGTCCGGCTTGTCCGGAACGGTGCCGGCTCGCATACCCTCCCGGACCCAGTTCGTCCTGGAGCACGTCACGCGGGCCATCCTCACCGGACAGCTCGCCCCCGGCTCCCCCCTCGTGGAGACCGAACTCGCCGCCACCTTCGGCGTCTCCAAGACCCCCGTCCGCGAGGCGCTCAAGACCCTGGCGGGACGTGGTCTGGTGGTGATGAGCGACTACAAGGGCGCCTCGGTGGCCACGGTCGACGCGGCCATGGCCCGCTCCGTCTACGACGTGCGCCTGCTGCTGGAGCCCGAGGCCGTCCGCCGGACCGTGGCCGGCGGCGTGGACCTGGCCGCCGCGCACACCGCGCTGGAGCGTGCCGCCTCCGCCACCGACACCGCCGAGCGCTCCCTCGCCAACCGCGCCTTCCACCGGGCGCTCTACCTGCCCTGCGGCAACCCGCTGCTCGTCCGCATGCTCGACGACCTGCGCGACCAGGCCGCCCTCGTCTCCTCCGTGGCCTGGCAGGCCACGCCCACCTGGAACCGCGAGGCCGACGAGCACCGGGCGATCCTCGCCCGCGCCGAGGCCGGCGACGCCGAGGGCACCGTGCTGCTGCTGCGCGAGCACATCCAGGGCTTCTTCCACCGCGCCTTCCCCGACGACCCCGAGGCCCTCTCAGGCGCGCGGCCCGCGCCGGCCTCGCGGCCGGGCCGGCCGCAGCCGACCCCGAGGAAGCCTCCGGAGCCACCCGAGCCACCTAAGGCACGCGAGGCACCCGAGCCCACGGAGCTGACGAGGCCGACGAGACCACGGAAGCCGAAGAAGCGGCGGGCCCCGCCCAGCCCGCCCACCCTGCCGAACCCGCAGGACACCCCGCACCCCCACGACTCCCAGGAGGAGAAGCAGGCATGAACGACTTCGCGGCGCAACGGGACGCGCTCGCGGACGTGGTGGCCATCCCCGTCACTCCCTTCGACGCCGAGGACCGGCTCGACGCGGAGACCTACCGCGCCCTCTTGCGCCGGCTGCTGGCGGCGGGCGTGCGGACCCTCACGCCCAACGGCAACACCAGCGAGTTCTACTCCCTCGACCCGGCCGAGCGCCGCGCCGAGGTCGAGCTGACGCTCGCCACGGTGGCCGAGGTCGAGGCCGAGTCCGCGGCGCAGACCGGGGGAGCGGCGAACGCGTCGCGCGTCCAGACCCGCGTCCAGACCATCGTCGGGGTCGGCCACGAGGTGCCCAGCGCCGTGGCCGCCGCCCGGCACGCCCGCGAGGTCGGCGCCCAGATGGTGATGGTCCACCAGCCGGTCCACCCCTACGTCTCCCAGGCGGGCTGGATCGACTACCACCGCGCCGTCGCCGAGGCCGTCCCCGAACTCGGCGTCGTGCCCTACGTCCGCAACCCGGCCATCGACGGCGCCAGCATCGCGCGCCTGGGCGAGGACTGCCCGAACGTCATCGGCGTGAAGTACGCCGTGCCCGACCCGGTCCGCTTCTCCACCGTCGCCCGCGACGCCGGCCTCGACCGCTTCGTCTGGGTGGCCGGCCTCGCCGAGCTCTACGCCCCCGCGTACTTCGCCTGCGGCGCCACCGGCTTCACCTCGGGCCTGGTCAACGTCGCCCCCCAGGTCTCGCTGGACATGCTGAGCGCGCTGCGCGCCGCCGACTACCCCACCGCCATGAAGGTCTGGGAACGGATCCGCCGCTTCGAGGAGCTGCGGGCCGCGAACCAGTCCGCGAACAACGTGACCGTCGTCAAGGAGGCCCTGGCCGTCCTCGGCCTGTGCCGCCGCGACGTGCGCTCCCCGAGCGCGCCGCTGCCCGAGGCCGAGCGCGCCGAGGTCGCCGGGATCGTCGAGGAGTGGCAGGCGTCATGACCACCCTGCGAAGCCACCAGTGGTACGGCACCGACGGGCTGCGGTCCTTCAGCCACCGCGCCCGCACCCGGCAGCTCGGCTACCTGCCCGAGGAGCACATGGGCAAGCCGGTCATCGCGATCCTCAACACCTGGTCGGACATCAACCCCTGCCACCAGCACCTGCGCGAGCGCGCCGAGGCCGTCAAGCGCGGCGTGTGGCAGGCCGGCGGCTTCCCGCTGGAGTTCCCCGTCGCCACGCTGTCGGAGACCTTCCAGAAGCCGACGCCGATGCTCTACCGCAACCTCCTGGCGATGGAGACCGAGGAGCTGCTGCGCAGCTACCCCGTCGACGGCGCCGTGTTGATGGGCGGCTGCGACAAGACCACGCCCGCCCTGCTCATGGGCGCCGCCAGCGCCGACCTCCCCACCGTCTTCGTGCCCGCCGGGCCGATGCTGCGCGGCCACTGGCGCGGCGAGACCCTCGGCTCCGGCACCGACATGTGGAAGTACTGGGACGAGAAGCGCGCCGGCCGCATCGGCGAGCGCGAGCTGTCGGAGCTGGAGTGCGGCCTGGCCCGTTCCCCCGGCACCTGCATGACGATGGGCACCGCCTCCACCATGACCTCCGCCGCGGAGGCCCTCGGCGTGACCGTCCCGGGCGCCTCGGCGATCCCCGCCGTCGACTCCGCCCACAGCCGGATGGCCGCCGCCGCGGGCCTGAGGGCCGTCGAGCTGGTCCACCAGGAGGCGCGGATCTCCCGCTTCCTGACCCGCGAGGCGTACGAGGACGCCATCACCACCGTCCTCGCCCTGGGCGGCTCCACCAACGCCGTGATCCACCTGACGGCGATGGCCGGCCGCTCCGGCGTCCCCCTCACCCTGGACGACTTCGACCGGCTCGCCCGCGAGGTGCCGGTGCTCGCCAACCTCAGGCCCGGCGGCGCGTACCTGATGGAGGACTTCTACTACGCCGGCGGCCTGCCGGGCCTGCTGTCCCGGCTCGCCGAGGGCGGCTTCCTCCACCTCGACCGGCCCACCATCGCCCACGCCACCCTGCGCGAACAGCTCGACGGCGCCCTCGTCCACGACGACAACGTGATCCGGCCGCTCACCAACCCGCTGGCCGCCTCCGGCGGCGTCGCGGTGCTGCGCGGCAACCTCGCCCCCGACGGCGCGGTGATCAAGCACCTCGCGGCCGAGGCCCACCTGCACAAGCACACCGGACCCGCGGTCGTCTTCGACGACTACAGGTCGATGCAGGAGACCATCAACGACCCCGCCCTCGGCATCACTCCCGACACCGTGCTGGTGCTGCGCGGCGCGGGACCCCTCGGCGGACCCGGCATGCCCGAGTACGGCATGCTCCCGATCCCCGACTACCTCCTCAAGCAGGGCGTCACCGACATGGTGCGGCTCTCCGACGCCCGGATGAGCGGCACCAGCTACGGCACCTGCGTCCTGCACATCGCGCCCGAGTCGCACGTCGGCGGGCCGCTGGCGCTGGTGCGCACCGGCGACCTCGTCACGCTCGACGTGGAGGGCCGCACCCTGCGGCTGGAGGTCGACGACGAGGAACTCGCCCGCCGCCGCGCCGAGTGGCGCCCGCCCGCCCCGCGCTACGGGCGCGGCTACGGCGCCCTCTACCAGGAGCACATCACGCAGGCCGACACCGGCTGCGACTTCGCCTTCCTCGCCAGGCCCGGGGAGGTGCCGGAGCCTTATGCGGGCTGAATTCGACCGGGCCGACGAGACAACGAAGGGAGGACCGCCATGGCCGACATCGTGAAGGACGCCGCCACGGCCGCGGCGGCCAAGGAGACCACGGGGACCGCGCCACCGCGGCCACACCCCCGCAGCCGGCGGCGCCGCCGCTCGGCGACGCCCCGCTACCTGCCGTACCTGCTGATAGCCCCCGCCGGGCTGCTGATGCTGGGCTTCATCGCCTACCCGATGCTCAGCGTCATCTACTACAGCCTCCAGCACTACAACGTCACCAAGCCGTGGCGGAACGGCTTCGCCGGGCTGGAGAACTACCGCGACATCTTCACCGACGACCCCTTCTTCTGGGACACCCTGGCCTTCAGCGCCCAGTGGGTCGTCGTCGAGGTCGGGCTCCAGCTCCTCCTCGGCCTCGCCCTCGCCCTGCTGATCAACCAGACCTTCGTCGGCCGCGGCCTCGCCCGCGCCATGGTCTTCTCGCCCTGGGCCGTCTCCGGGGTGTTGACCTCCACCATCTGGATCCTGCTGTACAACCCCTCCACGGGCGTCAGCCGGTACCTGGCCGACATGGGCATCGGCGACTACGGCACCTCGGTGCTGGCCGACACCGGCACCGTCTTCTGGGGCGCGGTCGTCGCCGAACTCTGGCGCGGCGTGCCGTTCTTCGCGATCCTCCTGCTGGCCGACCTCCAGTCCGTCTCCAAGGACCTCTACGAGGCCGCCTCCGTGGACGGCGCCAGCCGGCTGCGGCAGTTCTGGCACATCACGCTGCCGCACCTGAAGGACGCCATCATCCTGTCCACCCTGCTGCGGGCCGTGTGGGAGTTCAACAACGTCGACCTCCTCTACACCCTCACCGGAGGTGGTCCCGCGGGCGAGACGACCACGCTTCCCCTCTACGTCGCGCAGACCGGCATCGACGGCAACGAGTTCGGCTACGCCACCGCGCTGACCACCGTGGCCTTCCTGATCCTGCTCTTCTGCTCGATCCTCTACCTGCGCCTGAGCAAGTTCGGAAGTGATGACAAGTGACCGGACCAGCGACCGCCACCGTCATCGACCGCGCGGCCACCCCGCCCGCGGCACCGCCCGCCGCCCCGTCGGCCAGGCGCCGGCGCGGCTTCGACGAGCCGCCGCGGTGGCAGATCTACCTGCCGCTCGGCCTCTACCTCCTCTTCACGCTCATCCCGTTCTACTGGATGCTGCTCTTCGCGCTCCGCGAGCCGGGCTCGGACTCCCTGATCCCCTGGCCGATGACCGGGCAGCACTTCGAGAAGGTGTGGAACGAGCGCAGCTTCGACACCTACTTCGTCAACAGCACCTACGTCGGCATCGCCTCGATGATCATGACGGTGCTGGTGGCGCTCGCCGGCGGCTACGCCCTGGCGCGGTTCAAGTTCAGGCTGCGGATGCCGTTCATGCTCGCGCTGCTGTGCTCGCAGTTCATCCCCGGCGCGCTGATGCTCGTCCCGCTCTTCGAGATCTTCCGCGAGCTGACGATGCTCAACTCGCTGTGGAGCGTCATCATCGCCGAGACCGTCTTCCAGCTGCCGCTGACGATGATCCTCATCAGCGGCTTCATCAGGAACGTGCCGGTCTCGCTGGAGGAGCAGGCCTGGGTCGACGGCTGCTCGCGGATGCGGGCCTTCCTCGCCGTCGTGCTGCCGCTGCTGCGGCCCGGCCTGATCGCGGTGGGCTCCTTCGCCTTCGTCCACAGCTGGAACCACTTCCTGTTCGCCCTGATGTTCCTGAACTCCCAGGACAAGCAGACCATCCCGGTCGGCCTCAACACGCTGATCGGCACCGACAGCGTCGACCTCGGCGCGCTCGCCGCGGGCGGCGTGGTGGCGGCCCTGCCCGTCGTCATCATCTTCGCCTTCATCCAGCGCTGGCTCATCACGGGCATCAGCGCGGGGGCGGTGAAGGGATGACGGCGGTGACGGCCCCCGGGAACGAGCCCGTCCGCGTGGTGCTGGTCGGCCCGCGCGGCCACGGCTGGTGGCACCTGGCGAACCTCCGCCGGCTCGACGAGGAGAACGTGGTCCGCCTCGTCGGCGTCTGCGACCTCGCCCCGATGGACCCCGAGGAACTCGCGGGCTTCGGCGAGGTCGAGCAGTCCGACGACTTCGACGCGCTGCTGGGGAGCACCGGCGCCGAGGTGGCCGTGGTCTGCACGCCGATCCACACCCACGTCGCGCTGGCGCTGACCGCCGCCCGGCGGGGCGTCCACCTGCTGCTGGAGAAGCCCCCCACCCCCTCGCTCGCCGCCTTCACCGAGCTGACCGAGGGCGTCGAGCGCGCCGGCGTGGCCTGCCAGGTCGGCTTCCAGTCGCTCGGCTCCCACGCCGTGACCGCCATCCGCGAGCTGGTCGCCGAGGGCGCGATCGGCGCCGTCCGCGGCATCGGCGCGGGCGGGGCGTGGGCGCGGGACGAGGCGTACTGGCGCCGCTCGCGCTGGGGCGGGCACCGCACCCTCGACGGGCACGACGTCGTCGACGGCGTGCTGACCAACCCCCTGGCCCACGCCACCGCCACCGCGCTGCGCATCGCGGGCGCGGACCGGAGCGAGGACGTCGCCGGCGTGGAGCTGGAGATGTACCGGGTCAACGACATCGCCGCCGACGACACCTCGGCCGCCCGCGTCCACACCACCGACGGCACCACGATCGTGACCGCCGTGACGCTCTGCGCCGAGCGGCCCGGCGACCCGTACGTCGTGGTCCACGGCGACGCCGGCCGCGTCACCTTCTGGTACAAGGCCGACCGCGTGGTGCTGGAGCGCGCGGGCAGGGAGCCGGTCACCACCGACCACGAGCGCACCGACCTGCTGGCCAACCTCGTCGCCCACCTGCGCCACGGCGAGCCGCTGCTGGTGCCGCCCGCACGCACCGGCGCCTTCACCCGCCTGGTCGAGGCGGTCCGCACCGCGCCGGACCCGACGGCGCTGCCCGCCGACGCCTGGCGCGTCGAGGAGGGGCCGAACGGGCCCCGCCGCGTCGTCACCGGCGTCGACGAGCTCGTCGAGCGGGCCACCACCCGCCTGTCCCTCTTCTCCGAGCTGGGCGTGCCCTGGGCCACCGGGGCGCCCCACCGGGCGGAGGTGCGCTGAGATGGGCCAGACCCCGAGCGGTTACGTGAACCCGGTGCTGCCGGCCGACTGGTCCGACCCCGACGTCATCCGCGTCGGCGAGGACTTCTACCTCACCGCGTCCAGCTTCGGCCGCGTCCCCGGGCTGCCGCTGCTCCACTCCCGCGACCTGGTCAACTGGCGCTTCGTCGGCCACGCGCTGGAGCGCCTGACCCCCACCGAGGTCTTCGCCGCACCGCGCCACGACTGCGGCGTGTGGGCGCCCTCGCTGCGCCACCACGACGGCCGGTTCTGGATCTTCTGGGGCGACCCCGACCACGGCGTCTACCAGGTCAACGCCCCGGAGATCACCGGCCCGTGGAGCGAGCCCTGGCTGCTGAAGCCGGGCAGGGGCCTGATCGACCCCTGCCCGCTGTGGGACGACGACGGCCGCGCCTACCTGGTCCACGGCTGGGCGAAGTCCCGCTCGGGCATCAAGAACCGCCTCACCGGCCACGCGATGAGCCCCGACGGCCGCGAGCTGCTGGACGCCGGCCGCGTGGTGGTCGACGGCGACGCGCTGCCGGGCTGGTTCACGCTGGAGGGCCCGAAGCTCTACCGCCACGACGGCTGGTACTGGATCCTCGCCCCGGCGGGCTCGGTGGAGACCGGCTGGCAGGGCGCGTTCCGCTCCCGGGACGTCTTCGGACCCTACGAGGAGCGGATCGTGCTCGCCCAGGGCGACACCGACGTCAACGGCCCCCACCAGGGCGGCTGGGTGACCGACCCGTCCGGCGGCCACTGGTTCCTCCACTTCCAGCAGCGCGGCGCGTTCGGCCGGGTGGTGCACCTCCAGCCGATGACCTGGCAGGAGGACGGCTGGCCGGTGATGGGCGAGCGCGGCGAGCCGGTGGCCGGCCACCGGCTGCCCGTGCCCGGCTGCGAGCCCGCCGCCCCCGCCACCGACGACGACTTCCCAGGCGGCTCCTTCGGCCCGCAGTGGACCTGGCTGGCCAACCCCCAGCCCGGCTGGACGAAGCCCCACGAGGGCGACGGCCTGCGCCTCGTGCCCCACCCGACCCCCGACGCGGGCGACCTGCGCCGCCTGCCCAACGTGCTGGCCCAGCGGCTCCCGGTGGGCCCGCGCACCGTCGAGGTGGAACTCGCCCTCGACGACGTGGCGCCGGGAGCCAAGGCCGGTCTGGCCGTGGTCGGCGACGCCTTCTGCTGGATCGGCCTGGAGCGGCCCCCCGCCTCCGACGGCGGCGGGGACGGCGAGGCCCGGGGCGTGCGGCTGGTGCACCGGTTCGCCGAGTCGGTGGCCGAGCACGAACGCGACGCGGCCCACCCCCTCGCCGCGCCCGAGGGCCGCGTCCGGCTGCGGGTGGAGATCACCGCCGACGGCCGCTGCCGCTTCGCCGCGGCCCTTCCCGGCGGTGACGTCCGGCCCTCGGGGCCGGAGTTCGCCGCCACCCCCTGGCGATGGGTGGGGGCCCAGCTCGGGCTCTTCGCCACCGCGCCGTCGACCACCCCGACCGGCGTGCCGCCCGGAGCGGCCACGTTCCGACGGTTCCGCATCACCTAGCGGGACGCAGGAGCAGCCCCGCTCACCCGACGTCCCCCCGCCCCCGCCCCACCGTCCCCCCGAACCACCGAACCACCGAACCACCCACGAGACACCCGGACCAACCGATGACGATTTTCCTGCGACAAGGGAGCCGCACGATGAACAGAAAGCTTGCCCACCGAGCGGCGGTGGGCGTGATCGCCCTCGCGCTCGCCGCCACCGCCACCGCCTGTGGCGACGACGGCAGCACCGGATCGGGCGCGGAGGGCGACGGCACCGGCGAGATCACCTTCTGGGACAACAACGGCGGTGTGCGCACCGAGGTCTGGAACGAGATCATCGCCGCCTTCGAGGAGGAGCACCCGGACATCGACGTCGTCTACGAGGGCATCCCGATCGACCAGGTGCAGTCGAAGTACGACGCGGCCATCCAGGGCGGCTCGGGCCTGCCGGACGTGGGCATGGTCTCCACCTCCTACCTGGCCAACCTCGTCGCGCAGGGCGCGCTGAGCCCGATCGACGACCGCCTGACCGGCAGCTCGCTGGACGGCCAGCTGTCGCCCGCGTTCCTGGAGAGCGTGCGCGCCACCACCGGGGGCGAGGAGCTGTTCTCCGTGCCCACCTCCGCCAACCAGGGCATCCTGTGGTACCGCACGGACCTGTTCGACGACGCGGGCCTCGAACCGCCCACGAGCTGGGAGAACTTCTACACCGCGGCCGAGGAGCTGGCCGACCCGGACAACAACCGGTTCGGCTTCACCATCCGCGGCGGTGAGGGCTCCATAGCCCAGGCCCTGGACGCGATGTACTCGCAGTCCGGCATCGACTCCTTCTGGAGCGAGGACGGCACCGAGTCCACCGTCAACGCCCCCGAGAACGTGGCGGCGCTGGAGCGGTACGTCGACCTGTACAACACGGTCACCCCCGAGGCCGACGTCAACAGCGACTTCACCACCATGATCGCCACCTTCAGCGGCGGCGACGTCGGCATGGTCCAGCACAACCTCGGCTCCTACGGCGACCTCAGCGAGGCGTTCGGCGAGAACGTCGCCGGCCTGCCGATGCCGACCAACGACGACGGCCACCACACCTTCGTCTCCAACCCGGTCGACGGCATGGCCCTGTTCAACTCCAGCGACAACAAGGACGCGGCCTGGACCTTCATGGAGTTCGCCGCCTCCTACGAGATGAACAGCATGTGGAACGAGTCGGCCGGCCAGATCCCGGCCAACACCGAGGCCCAGCAGGCCGACTGGGTGGCCGACTCGCCGCCCACCCAGGCCGCGGTCGAGGCGCTGAGCGACGAGGCCACCACCATCGTCCAGCTGCCCTACTACCTCCCCGACTGGAACAACATCAGCAAGGCCGACAACGAGCCGAACTTCCAGCGCGTGCTGCTCGGAGAGATGTCCGCCCAGGACTTCCTCGACGAGCTCGCCACGCAGTTCAACGAGGCACAGGCCGAGTGGGAGGAGCAGCAGCAGTAGCACCCCCCACGGGCCGGTCGGCGCAGCCAGGGTGCTGGGTCGGCCGGCCCTGTCGTCCCCCCGCCCGCGCACCACACCCCCACGACCGTCACGCCCACCACGCACCACGACAACGGAGTCGCACATGAGACCCAGACACAGACGCTCCCTCGCCCTGGCCGGCTGCGCGGCCCTCACGCTCGCCGCCGTCCCGCTCGTCGAGGCCGCCACCGCCGCACCCGCCCCCGGGCACGGCGGCGGGCACCGTGACCCCGCCCGCGCCACCCTGCCCGCCGGGGACGGCTGGGGCGCGGCCGAGGGCCACGTCACCGGAGGCTCGGCGGCCGACGCCGAGCACGTGTACACCGTCGACACGCGGGCCGAGCTGGTCGCCGCGCTGGCGGCGGGCGATGCGGACACCCCGAGGATCATCAAGGTCCGCGGCACCATCGACGCCAACACCGACGACGAGGGCAACCCCCTCACCTGCGAGGACTACGCCACCGACGGGTACACCCTCCAGGGCTACCTCGACGCCTACGACCCGGAGACCTGGGGTGTCGTCGAGCCCTCGGGCCCGATGGAGGAGGCGCGCCTGGCCTCCGCCGCGAACCAGGCGGAGCGCGTCAGGCTGTCGGTGGGGTCGAACACCACCCTGGTCGGCCTCGGCGACGACGCCACCCTGCTGGGCGCCACCGTCGACGTCCGGGACGCGGAGAACGTCATCATCCGCAACCTCACCTTCGAGGACGCCTACGACTGCTTCCCGCAGTGGGACCCGACCGACGGCGAGTTCGGCGAGTGGAACTCGGAGTACGACAACCTCGTGGTCTACGGCTCGCGGCGGGTGTGGGTGGACCACAACACCCTCACCGACGGCCGCCGCCCCGACGCCGAGCAGCCGCGGTACTTCGGCCGGCTCTACCAGCAGCACGACGGCCTGTTCGACATCGTGCGCGGCGCCGACCTGGTCACCGTCAGCTGGAACGTCATGCGCGACCACAGCAAGACGATCCTGCTCGGCAACAGCGACGGCGCCGGTGCCACCGACCGGGGCAGGCTGCGGGTGACGTTCCACCACAACCTCTTCGAGAACCTCGGCGAGCGCGTGCCGCGCGTCCGCTTCGGCCAGGTGGACGTCTACAACAACCACTTCCGCCAGGCCGCGGGCTCCGACTTCGGCTACACCTGGGGCATCGGCTTCGAGGCCCAGCTCGTCGCGGAGCACAACGCCTTCAGCCTCCCCGCGGAGATCGACCCCGCCGAGGTCATCCACCGCTGGAGCCCCAACACCGCGATGACCGAGAGCGGCAACATCGTCAACGGTCGGCGGGTGGACCTGCTGGGCGCCTACAACGAGGCGAACCCCGAGGCGCTGCTCGGCGACGACGCCGGCTGGGTCCCGGAGCTGCGCACGCGGGTCGACTCGCCGTGGGCCGTGCCGGGCCGCGTGCAGGCGAACGCGGGTGCGGGCGAGCTGCGCGGGCTGCGCTAGGACGGGCCACGCCCGCGCCTGACCGCGCGCCGGCCACGGCCGGCGCCGCGGGAGGGCGCGGGCGGGGGAGTGGAACGGCCGGAAACCGGCGGGAAACCGGCGGGGAGCGGACGTTCGAGGGTCTCCTCGACATCCGCTCCCCGCGTGTCCCGGTGCCGGTCAGCGTGCGTGGCGGTTCGCCCACAGCGGCGGGTCCGTCACGAAGCCGCCGCCGAGGTACGCGTGGTCGGGGTTGCTCTCGGCGTCGAACTCGCCCTCGGCCGCGACCAGCTCGGCGGCGAAGCGCTCGGAGTCGTCCTCGGGCTCGTACCCGAGGGCCCGCGCCGGAGCGAGGTCCCACACCAGGCGGGTGTTGGCCGAGGAGCCGTAGACCACGGTGTGGCCGACGTCCGGGGCCGACAGCGCGGCGTGGAAGAGCCGGGCGCCGTCCTCGGGGCTCATCCAGACGGCGAGCATCCGGACGTTGAACGGCTTGGGGAAGCAGGACCCGATGCGGATGGAGACCGTCTCGATGCCGTGCCGGTCCCAGTACAGCTGGGCGAGGTCCTCGCCGAAGCACTTGGAGAGGCCGTAGAAGGTGTCGGGCCGGCGCGGGGTGTCGATGGGGATGAGACCCTGCTCGGGGCGCGGCCACGGGGTGTACCCGACGGCGTGGTTGCTGGAGGCGAAGACGACGCGGCGCACGCCGGCCTCGCGGGCCGCCTCGTAGAGGTTGTAGGTGCCCGTGATGTTGGCTTCGAGGATCTCCTCGAAGGGCGCCTCCAGGGAGATGCCCGCCAGGTGCAGGATCGCGTCGGTCCCCGCCACGGCCTCGCGCAGCGCCGCCCGGTCGCTGAGGTCGGCGGTGAGGGCCTGCGGCGCGTCGGGCACGGGCGCGACGTCGAGGAGGCGCAGCTCGTACCCGTACGCCGGCAGCAGCTCGCGCATCAGGGTGCCGACCCCACCGGCGGCGCCGGTGAGGAGAACGGTGCGGGGCGCGGCCATGGGGTCTCCCGTTCCTCTGAGGACCGTTCATATATGGGACTGCGAGGGACACCGTATGCCTCGGTTTCGTGGCGCGTCAATGCCGGCTTGACCACGGACGTCACCTCATCTAGCGTCTGGGACAGCGTTCATGAATATGGACGATGATCAGGTCCATGACCAGGTATGCGCTTCGCATCGCGCATGACGACCGAGACGGGACGGGATCCGCATGACCGACGCCTCACTCGCCGACCGGCTCGACGGACTGCTCTTCTTCCCCGTGACCGCCACCCGTCCCGACGGCTCGCTCCACCTGGACGCCTACCGCGCCCACGTCGCGGCCGGCGTCGAGGCCGGCGCCGGCGCCGTCTTCGCCTGCTGCGGGACGGGCGAGTTCCACGCGCTGACCCTGGAGGAGGTCCGCGACTGCGTGGCCGCCGCCGTCGAGGCCACCGCGGGCGCCGTCCCCGTCGTCGCCGGCGTGGGCTACGGCACGGCCGTGGCCGCGCAGTTCGCCCGCGCCGCGGAGGAGGCCGGCGCCGACGGCCTCCTGGTCCTCCCGCCGTACCTGGTCAGGGCCGGTCAGGGCGGCCTGCTGCGCCACTACCGCGAGCTGGCCGCGGCCACGCGGCTGCCGCTCGTCCTCTACCAGCGGGACAACGCCGTCCTCACCCCCGGCACCGTCGTCGAACTGGCGCGGACCCCCGGCGTCATCGGCCTCAAGGACGGCCTCGGCAACCTCGACCTGCTCCAGCGCACGATCTCCGCCGTCCGCGCGGAGCTGCCCGAGCTCGCCGACCGCTTCCGGTACTTCAACGGCATGCCCACCGCCGAGCTGACCCAGACCGCGTACGCGGCCCTCGGCGTGCGGCTGTACTCCTCGGCCGTCTTCTGCTTCGCCCCCGAGATCGCCCTCGCCTTCCACGCGGCGGTCACCGGCGGCGACGAGGCGACGGTGCGGCGGCTGCTCGACGGCTTCTACCGGCCCCTGGTCGAGCTGCGCAACCGCGGCAACGGGTACGCGGTCTCGCTGGTCAAGGCCGGCGTGCGGCTGCGCGGCCTCGACGTCGGCGGGGTGCGCGCGCCGCTGGCCGAGCCCGAGCCCGAGCACCTCGCCGAGTTCACCGCGCTCCTGGACCGCGGCCTCGCGCTCGTCGGCGCCGCCCGCGCGGCCTCCTGACGCCGGGCGCGCCGCTCCCGCGTGACACCCCCCGCGTGACGCCCCGCCCGACGGCCCCGCGTGACGGCCCCCGTCGGGCCCACGCCCCGGGCGCCCTGACATCGTGGGCGCCGACGCCGTGACCCACGACCCCGAGAGAGGGTGACCTCGATGACCGCATCGCTGACCGCCGGTGCCTTCGTCTATCCCTGGGACGTCGTCGGCGACCCCGACGCCCCGCGCCGGCTGGCCGCCACGGGCGTCACCCGGGTCACCCTCGCGTCCGCCTACCACGCGACGCGCGCCCTGACCCCCCGCCACCCCGACCACCGCGTCGTGACCGCCCGCCACGCCGCCGTCTACTACCCGCCGGACGCGGGCCACTGGGCCGGCAGCCCGCTGCGGCCCCACCCGCAGACGTGGCTGCCGGGCGAGGACCCCTTCGCCGAGGCCGCGCGGGCCCTCGCCGACGCCGGCCTCGAGGTCCACTCCTGGGTGATCCTCGCCCACAACTCCCGCCTCGGCCGCGAGCACCCCGAGGCCACCGTGCGCAACGCCTACGGCGACCGGTACCCCTGGGCGCCGTGCATCGCCCGGCCCGAGGTCCGCTCCTACGTGGTGCGGCTGGCCGCCGAGGCCGCCACCCGCCCCGGGACGAGCGGCACCGAGCTGGAGTCCTGCGGCTGGTACGGCCTGGACCACCTCCACGCCCACGACAAGATCGGCGGCGCCGGACTCGGCCCGGTCGGCGGCTGGCTGATGTCGCTCTGCTTCTGCGCCTCCTGCCACGCCGGGTACCGCGCCCACGGCGTCGAGCCCGAGGAGCTGCGGCGGGCGGTGACCGCCGCCCTGGCGCCGTACTTCGCCGGCACCGCGGGCCCCGCCCCGGCCGACCGCGACGGCGAGCGCGCCGAGTTCGACCGCCTCCTCGGAGCCGAACTCGCCGGCGCCGTCACCGCCTTCCGCGACGCCACCGCCGACACGCTGCAACGCGAGGCCGTCGCCGCCGTGAGGGCCGCCGCCCTGGGCCCCGCCTTCCGCGTCCTCCTCCACGCCGACCCCGCCCCCCACCGGTACGGCGCGAACGTCGGCGTCGCCCCCGCCGCGATCCTCGACCACGCCGACGGCGTCGTGCTGCCCTGCCCCGGCGGGCCCGGGGGCGCGGCCGGACGCTCGGCGGTGCTGGCGCCGTTCGTGCCCCACCGCCGTGCGCACACGGCGCTGGCCGCGAACTTCGGGATCGTCGCCGGCATGGGCGGCAGCCCGGCCACCCTCCGCTCCGACGCCGCGCACGCCGCCGAACTCGGCGCCACCGAGCTGCGCCTCTACCACGGCGGGCTGGCCACCGACGAGGACCTGGCGGCGGTCACCGCCGCGCTCGCGTCGCTGGGCTGAGGGGCGCGCCGAGGTCAGGGCGCGATTCGGTAACGGTGCGGCATCGTGTTACACGTACAAAACCTACACATGCCGTCCACCCGGCAGAATCCCTGCGTCCCCGGAACCCCAGGGTTCCCCTCGTCCCCCGCTCGTACCACCCGTGAGGATCCCCATGCCATCCCGCTCCGGCCCTCTGGCGCGCCTCGACACCTTCTTCCAGATCTCCGAGCGGGGGTCGAGTCTCGCCCGGGAGCTGCGCGGCGGGCTCGTCACGTTCTTCGCGATGGCCTACATCCTCGTGCTGAACCCGATCATCCTCGGCGGCGCGGAGGACATCAACGGCGACCAGCTGTCCTTCCCCCAGCTGGTCACGGCGACGGCCCTGGTCGCCGCCATCATGACGGTGCTGATGGGCATCACCGCCAACCTCCCGCTCGCGCTCGCCGCCGGCCTCGGCATCAACGCGATGGTGGCCTACCAGATCGCGCCGCAGATGACCTGGCACGACGCGATGGGCCTGGTGGTGATCGAGGGCCTCATCCTGTGCGTGCTCTCCGCCACCGGGCTGCGGGAGGCGGTGATGAACGCGATCCCGATGCCGCTGAAGATCGCCATCGGCGTCGGCATCGGCATGTTCATCGCCCTCATCGGCCTGGTGGACGCCGGCTTCACCGTCGGCCACGAGGGCTCGCCGCCCATCACCCTCGGCGCCACGGGCGAACTCACCGGCTGGCCCGTCCTCGTCTTCTGCCTCGGCGTCCTGCTGACCCTCGCCCTCCTCGCACGCGGCGTGAAGGGCGCCATCCTGCTGAGCATCGTCGCCATGACCGTCCTCGCGATGGTCATCAACGCCATCGCCGACATCCCCGACGAGGCGTGGGGCCTGACCGTCCCCGAGGCGCCCGAGGACGTCGTGGCCAGCCCCGACTTCGGCCTGCTCGGCAACTTCAGCCTGCTGGGGGCCTTCGACGAGGTCAGCACCGTCACCGTGGTGCTGCTGGTCTTCACGCTCTTCCTCACCGACTTCTTCGACACCATGGGCACGGCCGTCGGCGTCACCAGCGAGGCCGGGCTGCTGGACAAGCAGGGCCGCGTGCCGCGCCTGGGCCGGCTGCTGTTCACCGACGGCCTCGCCGCGGCGGCGGGCGGCGCGGCCTCGGCCTCGTCCAACACCTCCTACGTGGAGTCGGCCGCGGGTGTCGGAGAGGGGGCCCGCACCGGCCTGGCCAACATGGTGACCGGTGGCCTGTTCGCCCTGGCGCTCTTCTTCGCGCCGCTGGCCGCCGTCGTGCCCTCCCAGGCCGCCGCGCCCGCGCTGGTCGCCGTCGGCTTCCTGATGATGGCCGGCGTCGGGCGCATCGACTGGTCGGACTACTCCATCGCCATCCCGGCGTTCGTCACCATCGCGGTGATGCCCTTCACCTTCTCGATCACCAACGGCATCGGCGCCGGCTTCATCGCCTTCGTGGTGATCAGGAGCGTCCTCGGCCGCGCCAGGGAGGTCAGCGGGCTGATGTGGGTCGCCGCGGCGCTCTTCGTCGTCTACTTCGCCATCAACCCCGTCGAGCAGCTCCTCGGCGTCAGCTGACGCCGAGGCCGACGGACGGCCCGGCGCCGAGGGTGCGGCGCCGGGCGGTCAGGGAGCGGTGACGCAGAAGACCGTGACCGTCTCGCCCTCGGGGAGCGTGGTGCCGCCCGCGGGGTCGGTGGAGTCCACGACGTCCTGCGGCGCGCAGCCGGCCGACGGGTCGTCGAGGTTCTCGGGCAGCGGCACGAGGCCCGCGTCGGTCAGCTGCTGCTCGGCGTCGGCGTAGCTCAGGCCGTCGACCGTCGGCACCTCGACCTCGGCCACCGCGGGCTCGACCGTCAGCGTCACGAGGCCGCCGGGCGGCAGCGTGCCGTCGGCCGGGTCCTGGGCGATCACGGTGTCCGGCGCCGCGCCGGTGGGCTCGGTGGCCGTCACCCGCTCCGCCGTCAGGCCGGCCTCGCGCAGGGTCCGTTCCGCGTCCTCGTAGGGCAGCCCCGTGACGTCGGGGACGGGCACCTGCTGCGGCTCCTCGTCGCTCGGGGACGGGTCCGGGCTCTCCTCGTCCGTCTCCTCCTCGCCGTCGGCCTCCTCGGTGGCGGACGGCTCCGGCGTCGCGGACGCGCTCTCCTCCGGCGGGCCGGCGACGGTGAGGGTGACCGTGGTGCCGGGCTCCCTCGTCCTGCCACCGGGCGGGTCCTGGTCGACGACCGTGCCGGGCTCGGCCGTGGCGGACACCTCCGCGGGCGCGGCCTCGCGGGCGACCTCGAAGCCGGCGTCCCACAGCTCGGCCGTCGCGCTCTCGACGTCGTCGCCCACCACGTCGGGCACGCGCACCGGACGCGAGCCCGCCGAGAGGACGAGCGTGAGGGTCGAGCCCGCCTCGACGTCCGTGCCGGCCGCGGGATCGGTCGCGCAGACCCGGCCCTCGGGCACGGGGCAGGGGCGGCTGGCGCCCTCCCGTGGGGTGAGGCCGGCCTCCTCGGCGGTGGCGCGGGCCCGCTCCACGCTCATGCCGCCGAGGTCCGGCACGGACACCAGGTCCGGGCCGCCGTCGGCCGCGGCCTGGCCGCCGCCGACGAGGGAGCGGCCGAGCAGGACGGCGCCGACGACGAGGGCGAGCGTCACGACCGCCGCCAGCACGGCCCTGCCGCGGCGCCGCGGTTCGCGCCGCCGTCGGCCGGGGGCGCGTGGGCCGGACGGGGTCCGCGGGGTGTGCTGGGTGCGCGTCGGACTCGGCGCCGGCTCCGCGGTCGCGGGCTCCGCCGTCGCCGGCTCGGCCGCCGCGTGCGGCGGCGCCTGCCGCGGCAGCCGGGAGGTCTCGGTGGTGTCGGTGGTGGAGGTGGCGTCGGCCCCGGCCGGGCCCGCCGGGTGCTCGAGCGGCGCTCCCGTGAGCGCAGCGTGGAGGTCGTGCCGCATCGCGTCCGCGGTGGCGTACCGCTCGTCGGGGTCCTTCGCGAGCGCCCGCAGGACGATCGCGTCGACCGCCTCCCTCAGCCCCGGCGCGATGTCGGGGGCGTGGGAGCTCGGCGGCGCCGGCGCCTCGTTGACGTGCTGGTAGGCGACGGCCACGGGCGAGTCGCCGGTGAACGGCGGCCGTCCCGTCAGCAGCTCGTTGAGGAGGCAGCCCGTGGAGTACAGGTCGGACCTGGCGTCGACCGTCTCGCCCCTGGCCTGTTCGGGGGAGAGGTACTCGGCGGTGCCGAGCACCGACGTCGGGTGTTCCATCGTGATGCCGACCCGGCCGGTGGCGCGGGCGATCCCGAAGTCCATCACCTTCACCTCACCGGCGTCGGTGAGCATGATGTTCGCCGGCTTGATGTCGCGGTGGACGATGCCCCTGGCGTGGGAGTAGGCCAGCGCCCGCAGCACCCCGGAGCAGATCTCCAGGGCACGCTCGGGCGGCGGCGACCCGCTGCCGGTCAGCCGCTGTCGCAGCGTGGCGCCCTCCACGTACTCCATCACGATGTACGGGATGGGGACGCCGTCGGTGAGCTCCTCGCCGGTGTCGTAGACCGCGACGACGGCGGGGTGGTTGAGGGAGGCGGCCGACTCGGCCTCGCGCTGGAACCGTGCCTGGCAGACGGGGTCGCGCGCCAGCTCGGGCAGGAGCGTCTTGACCGCCACCTCGCGCCCCAGGCGGGTGTCGAGGCAGAGGTGGACCGTGGCCATGCCGCCGCGGCCCAGCACCCTGAGCAGCTCGTACCGGTTCGCCAGGCGACGTGGCGCGTCCATGTCATTCTCCCCGTTGTCCCCGATGTGTCCCCGGCGCTCCCCGACGTCCCCGTGGCCGGCGCCCGGTGATGCGCGGGCCCGTCGCACCTTCTCGCGCCACCGTGCGGCCCGAGAATAGTTGACGCGCCCGCCTACAGGTGACGCGTGGCCAGGGCCAGGCGGTCCCGGGCGTCGAGCAGGGCGTCCTTGATCAGCTGCTCGTGCGCCGCCGTCAGCCGGGCCACCGGCACCGAGCAGCTGATGGCGTCCCGCGCCGGGCTGCGGTACGGGATCGCGACCCCGAAGCAGCTCAGGCCCAGGGTGTTCTCCTCCCGGTCGACGGCGTACCCGCGCTCGCGCACCGCGCCCAGCTCGTCGATGAGTCGCTCGCGGTCGGTGATCGTGTGCTCGGTCAGCCGCTCCAGGCGGGCGGGCAGCAGCGCGCGGACCTGGTCGTCGGTGCAGGTCGCCAGCAGCGCCTTGCCGAGCGAGGTCGAGTGGGCCGGCAGGCGGCGGCCCACCCGGGTGAACGGGCGCAGGTAGTGCTCGGACTGGCGGGTGGCGAGGTAGACCACGCTGGTGCCGTCCAGGCGCGCCAGGTGGATGGTCTCCGTCGTCTCGTCCGAGAGCCTGTCCAGCGTCGGGCGGGCGGCGGCCACCACCTCGTCGCCGTCGATGTACGAGGTGCCCACCAACAGGGCGCGGACGCCGATGCCGTACCGGGTGCCGGTGGCGTCCGTCTCCACCCAGCCGAGGTCCACCAGGGTGCGCAGCAGCATGTACAGGCTCGACTTGGGGTACCCGACGGCGGTCTGCACCTCGGCCAGGGAGTGCATCCCCGGCCTGCCGGCGAAGAACTCCAGCAGCTCGACGGTGCGAACGGCCGACTTGACCTGCGACGTGGCACCCGTCTCGGCAGTTGACATCGCCTTGACCCCCTTGTTCGAGCCGCTATACAGTCCCGAGAGATTCACATACAGGGACATTGTTCAGAATCTCGAACGTCGACTATAGCGAACGCGGTCCCAGGAGGACGATTCCGGTGGCAAACGCAGTGTGGAGTGTGGACCCCCGCGACGGCGAGCGGCGCGAACAGGTCACCGTCGAGGCTACCGCCGCCGACGTGGACGCCGCGGTACGGGCCGCGCACGCCACCCGTCAGGCCCTCGCCGACCGCGGCACCCGCGTCGCACTGCTGCGCGCCGCCGCCGACGCGCTGGAGGCGGACGGCGAGCGGATCATCGCCACCGCCGACGCCGAGACGGCCCTCGGCGTCCCCCGTCTGACGGGCGAACTCGCCCGCACGACCGGTCAGCTGCGCGCCTTCGCCGACGAGGTCGCCGACGGCGGGTACCTCGACGTCATCATCGACCACGCCGACACCTCCCTCGCCCCGCCCCGCCCCGACCTGCGCCGGTACAAGATCCCCCTCGGCGTCGCCGCCGTCTACGGCGCCTCGAACTTCCCGCTCGCCTTCTCCACCCCCGGCGGCGACACCGCCAGCGCCCTGGCCGCCGGCTGCCCCGTCGTCGTCAAGGCCCACCCCGACCACCCCGCCACCTCCGAGCTGACCGGCGCCGCCCTGCGGCGGGCCGCCGCCTCGGTGGGCCTCGCCGAGGACGTCGTGGCCGTGGTCCACGGCTTCGAGGCCGGCATCGAGCTGATCAGGCACCCCCTGGTCGCGGCGGCCGGCTTCACCGGCTCGATCCGCGGCGGGCGCGCGCTGTTCGACGCCGCCGCCAGCCGGCCCACCCCGATCCCCTTCTACGGGGAGCTCGGCAGCCTCAACCCGGTCGTCGTCACGGAGGCCGCGGCCCGGGAGCGGGCGGCGGAGATCGGCGGCGGGCTCGCCGGCTCGATGACGCTGGGCGCCGGCCAGTTCTGCACCAAGCCGGGCCTGGTGCTCGTCCCGGCGGGCGACGGCGGCGACACCCTCGTCGACGCGCTCGCGAAGAAGGTCGGCGAGGCCGCCCCCGGCGTGTTGCTCGACTCCCGGATGCGCGAGGCGTTCCTCGCCGGGGCCCGCGCCCGCGCGGAGCTGCCGGGCGTCGAGACGCCCGTGACGGCGGGGGAGGGCGAGGCGAACACCGTCGCCGCCGGCTTCCTGACGGTGGCGGCCGAGCAGCTCGCCGCCGAGGGCGTCCACGACCTGCTGCTGGAGGAGTGCTTCGGCCCGGTCACCGTCGTGGTGCGCTACGCCGACACCGAGCAGGTCACCGCCGTGCTCTCCCGCCTGCCCGGCAACCTCACCGCGACGCTCCACCTCAGCCAGGAGGAGGGCGACGGCGACGGCGGGCAGGGCGCCCGGCTGGTCGCGGCGCTCACCCCACTGGCCGGACGGGTCCTGGTCAACGGCTGGCCCACCGGCGTCGCCGTCACGCACGCCCAACACCACGGCGGCCCGTACCCGGCCACCACCTCCACCTCGACCTCCGTCGGCACCACCGCGATCGAGCGCTGGCTGCGCCCGGTGGTCTACCAGGACACCCCGAACGCCCTGCTCCCCGAGGAACTGCGCGACGACAACCCGCTCGGCCTGCCCCGCCGCGTCGACGGCCGCCGCGAGGGCTGAACCGTCGCGAGGGCCGACCCCCTCGCGAGGACTGACAGCCGCACCGCCGCGAGCCGGCCTCAGGCCGACTCGCGGCGGACCAGGCTGGTGGGGAGGATCACCGCCGACGTCGGCTCGCCGCCGATGTCGGCCAGGAGGACCCGCACCATCTCCGCGCTGACCCGGTCCCAGGGCTGACGGATCGTCGTGAGCCCCGGGGCCGCCTCCACGGCCGCCGCCGAGTCGTCGAAGCCGCCGACGGCGACGTCGTCGGGCACGCGCCGCCCGGCGCGCTCCAGCGCCGTGAGGGCACCCCTGGCCATCAGGTCCGACGCGACGAACAGGGCGTCGAGGTCGGGTCGGCGCTCCAGCAGGCGCTGCGTGGCCGCCGCCCCGCTCGCCCGGCTGTAGTCGCCGGGGGCCACGAGGTCCTCGTCGGCGGCCAGCCCCGCGTCCGCCAGCACCTCCCGGTACCCGGCCAGCCGCTCCACGCCGCCCGGGGTGTCCAGCGGCCCCGTCACCATGCCGATCCGCCGCCGCCCGGCGCCCACCAGGTACCGCACCATCTCCCGCGCCCCGTCCCGGTCGTCGGCCGCGACGTGGGGCAACGGGCCGGGACCGCCGTCGGAGTCCATCGGCTTGCCGCAGAGCACGACGGGGATGCCGGCCCGCACCAGCTGGCCCGCGACCGGGTCGCCGGTGTGGCTGGAGACCAGCAGCACGCCGTCGACGTGCCCGGCCGTGACGTAGCGCGTGATGCGGCGCTGCTCGGCCCGGGTGCCGGCGATCATCAGCAGCAGCGGGATGTCGTGCGCGGCCAGCGCCGCCGTGCAGCCGCGCAGCAGCACGTTGAAGTTCGGGTCCTCGAAGAACTTCTCCTGCGGCTCGGTCAGCAGGAACGCCACCGAGCCCGAGCGGCCCGTGATCAGGCTGCGGGCGTGCCGGTTCACGACGTACCCGGTGCGGCGGATCGCGGCGTTGACCGCCTCGGCCGACTCGGGGGAGACGTACCGCCCGCCGTTGAGCACCCGGGAGACCGTGCCCCGGGAGACCCCGGCCTCCCGGGCGACGTCGTGGATGGTGGGCCGTCTGCGCCTGTTCACCCTTACGACTTTACGGCGCCCGTGAGCAGGTCCAGGCTCCAGAACCGCTGGATGAACAGGAACAACGCGATGAGGGGCAGCACCGCAAGCAGCGCGCCCGTGATCACCAGCGTGTAGAGCGCCGGCCGGTCGGCGCCCTGGTTGAGGAGGGTGTACAGGCCGAGCGTCAGCGGGAACTTCTCGTCGTCGCTGAGCATCACGAACGGCAGCAGGAAGTTGTTCCAGATCGCCACGAACTGGAAGAGGAAGATCGTCACCAGGCCCGGCAGCATCATCGGCAGCGCCAGGTTGGTGAAGATCCGCCACTCGCCCGAGCCGTCGATGCGCGCCGCCTCCACCACGTCCTCCGGCACGGCCGCGGCGGCGTAGATCCGCGCCAGGTAGATGCCGTAGGGGGAGAGGACCACCGGAAGCAGCACCGACAGGTGGCTGTCGGTGAGCTCCGCCTCGGCCAGCAGCAGGTACTGCGGCACCGCCAGGATCACCGGCGGCATCAGCACGCCGGCCAGCAGCCCGTTGAAGATCGTCTCCCGCCCGCGGAAGCGGTAGATCGCCAGGGCGTAGCCGCTGAGCGCCGAGACGGCGGTGGACAGCAGCGCGCCGACGCCGGAGTAGAGCACCGAGTTGACCATCCACCGCCAGTAGACGCCGTCGCGGTAGGCCGTCAGCTCGTCGAGGTTGTCGAGGAAGCCGCTGCCGGGGGCGAAGGTGAAGGTGGAGAAGAGCTCGTCGCCCGCCTTGGTGGCGGCCACCAGCACCCAGGCCACCGGCACCAGGCAGTAGACCGCGCCCAGCAGCAGCGCGGCCGTGGGCAGCAGCGCGATCCCGCGCCGCCGGCGCGGCCCCTGCCCGGCCGGCCGGGTCGTCGCCGCGGCGCTCACCGGGCACCTCCCCGCGCGCCGGAGCCCACCAGCCGCAGGAAGCCGAAGGAGAGCACCAGCGTCACCACGGCGATGACCACGGCCGTGGCGGCGGCGGAGTGGACGTCGGCGTTGCCGAACGCGTCCTGGTAGACCTTCATCAGCGGGCTCCAGCTGGTGGGAATGGAGTTGGTGAGCGGCTTCAGCGTCGTCGGCTCGCTGAAGACCTGGAGCGTGGCGATCACCGAGAAGAAGAAGGTGAGCACCAGCGAGGGCCGCACGATCGGGATCTTCAGCCGCAGCGCGATCTGGACCTGCGAGGCGCCGTCCAGCCGCGCCGCCTCGTAGATCTCGGCGGGGACGGCCCGCAGCGCCGTGTAGATGACGATCATGTTGAAGCCGGTGCCGCCCCAGACGGCGATGTTGGCGAGCGCCACGTAGAGCGGGCCGCCGTCGAGCAGGTCGGGTTGGGGCAGGCCGAACCGGTCGAGGGCGTGGTGGAGCGGGCTCACGCTCGGCAGGTAGAGGAAGCCCCACAACAGGGCGGCGATCACGCCGGGCACCGCGTAGGGCAGGAAGATCGCCAGGCGGGCGAAGCGGCGGCCCGCGACCCGGTCGGCGTCCAGCAGCAGCGCGAACAGCAGCGCGAGGCCCAGCATGGTGGGCACCACGATCAGGCCGTAGAGCCCGACGCGCAGCGTGCCGTCGAGGAGTTGGGGGTCGCTGAGCGCGTCGGTGTAGTTCGAAAGGCCCGCCCACACCTCCTGCCGGGCGCCGCTGCCGAGGCCGAGGCCCTGCACCTCGGTCCTGCGCAGGCTGAGGTAGAGGGCGTAGCCGATGGGCAGCGCGAAGAAGAGGGCGAAGAGCACGGCGGCCGGTACCAGGAAGAGGTACGGGGCGCGCCGCTGCGCCCCGTACGCCCGCCGGGCTGCCACTATTCGGCCACCTCGAAGCCGTGGTCGCGCAGGTCGGCGACGGTGGCCTGCTGCATCTCGGTCACGGCCTCGCCGAAGTCGGAGCGGTCCCTGGCGGCCTGGCCGAAGGCGTCGTTGAACGTGCTGTAGGCGACGTTGACGTTCGGGCCCCACGCGGCGGGCGCGGTGCCCTGGGCGACGGTGGCGGCCTGCTCGTAGAAGTCCGGCTGGTTGCTGAGGAACGCCGGGGGCTCGGTGAGGGCGTCGCCGGTCTGGGCGGCGGTCGCCGCCGGGTAGATGCCGTGCTCGATCAGGACGGCCAGGGCCTCGGGGTCGGTGTTCAGCCAGGTGGCGAACTCCGCGGCCTCCTCGGGGTGCTCGGAGTCGTTGGTCACGGCCGTCGTCGAGCCGCCCCAGCTGCCGGTCACGTTCGCGCCCTCCTCCCACTGCGGCAGCGGCGCCGCGGCCCACTGGCCGGCGGTGTCGGCGGCGGAGGAGGCCAGCACGCTGGGCGCCCACACCGCGCTCACCCAGGCGATCTGCTCGCCGGTGTTGAGGGCGCGGTTCCAGGCGGGGGTGTACATCGGCTTGTTGTCGATCGCGCCCTCGGCGACCAGGCCGCCCCAGAAGTCCGCGACCCGCTGGGTCGCCTCGTCGTCGATGGCGACCCGCCAGGTGGTGTCCTCGGTGGTCCACCACTGGGCCCCGGCCTGCTGGGCGAGCCCGGCGAAGAGGCCGGCGTCGTTGGCCGAGAAGGTGGTCAGGTACGCCTCGGGGGCGACGTCGCGCACCCGGCGGGCGGTGTCGGCGAACTCCTCCCACGTGGTGGGGACGTCGAGCTCGTACTCCTCGAAGAGGTCCTGGCGGTAGAAGAGCATCATCGGCCCGGAGTCCTGCGGCAGCGCGTACACCGCGTCGGTGCCGAGGGTGACCTGCTGCCACAGGCCGGCGGAGAAGTCGCCCTCGCTGTCGGAGACCTGGCCGGAGATGTCGGCGAGCACGTCGTTGCTGACGAGTGTCGGCAGCGCCTGGTACTCGGCCTGCATCAGGTCGGGGGCCTCGCCCGCCTCCGCGGCGGTGATCGTCCTGGTGACGAGCTCGTCACCGCCGGCCTGTTCCTTCACGGTGACCTGGATGTCGGGGTGGGTCTCGTTCCACAGCGCGGCGGCCTGCTCCAGGCCGGGGGCCCATCCCCAGTAGGTCAGTTCGACCGGCCCGCCGTCCTCGTCGGAGCTCTCGGAGGAGCCGCAGGCGGTGGCGGTCAGGGCGGCGAGCGCGACGGCGGCGCCCACCGCGACGGTGCGGTGGTTCATCGTGGTTCCTCCCGGCTGACGACGGTGGCTCGTCTGTGAGCGTTCACAGTAGAGAAACCATCCAGACCCCTGTCAACGGTTTGGACTGTGCCGTTATGTTGGGTCGTGTTGCCACTCTCAGGGCGTGCGAGAGTCTGTGCACGTTCACAGAGTCGGCCGGTCCATCGTCTTCCCGTAGGAGGAGCTCCATGTCGTACGCCGCGCCCAAGGACCTGGTCGGTCTCGCCTTCGGCGGCGACTACAACCCGGAACAGTGGCCCGAGGAGGTGTGGCACGAGGACGTCGCGCTGATGCGCGAGGCGGGCGTGAACCTCGTGAGCCTCGGGATCTTCTCCTGGGCCCGGCTGGAGCCGCGCGAGGGCGTGTTCGACTTCGGCTGGCTGGACCGGCTGATGGACCTGCTCCACGCCGGCGGCATCCGCGTCGACCTCGGCACCCCCACCGTCGTGCCCCCCGCGTGGTTCTACCGCGCCCACCCGGACGCCCTGCCCGTCAGCCGCGAGGGCGTGCGCTACGCCTTCGGCTCGCGCGGCGCCATCTGCCACAGCTCGCCGGCCTACCAGGAGGCCGCCGCCCGCGTCACCCGGGCGCTCGGCGAGCGCTACGGCCAGCACCCGGCCCTGGCCATGTGGCACGTCCACAACGAGTACGGCGTCCCGGTCCTGGAGTGCTACTGCGACACCTCCGCCGTCGCCTTCCGCCGCTGGCTCGCCGAGCGCCACGGCACCCTGGAGGCGCTCAACGCGGCGTGGGGCACCAGCTTCTGGGGCCAGACCTACGGCGACTGGGAGGAGATCACCCCACCCCGCGCCACCCCCACCGTCTGCAACCCCGCGCAGCGCCTGGACTTCGCCCGCTTCGCCAGCGACAGCGCGCTGGCCAACTTCCTGCGCGAACGCGAGCTGCTGCGCGAGCTGTCACCCGGCGTCCCGGTCACCACCAACTTCATGGTCTCGCCCACCCAGTGCGACACCATCGACTACTGGCGCTGGGGCCGCGAGGTGGACCTCGTCACCAACGACCACTACCTGGTGGCCGAGGAGAGCCGCAACCACGTGAACCTCTCCATGGCCGCCGACCTCTCCCGCGCCGTCGGCGGCGGCCGCCCCTGGCTGCTGCTGGAGCACTCCACCAGCGCCGTCAACTGGCAGCCGCGCGGCATCGCCAAGGCCCCGGGCGAGATGATCCGCAACAGCCTGGCCCACGTCGCCCGCGGCTCCGAGGGCGCGATGTTCTTCCAGTGGCGCGCCTCGCGCTTCGGCGCGGAGAAGTTCCACTCCGCGATGGTGCCGCACGCCGGCACCGACAGCCGGATCTGGCGCGAGGTCTGCGAGCTCGGCGCGCACCTGGCGGCGTTGGCCCCGCTGCGCGGCACCCGCACCGTCGCGGACGCCGCCGTCGTCTTCGACTGGCAGTCCTGGTGGGCGCAGCGGCTGGAGTGGCGCCCGAGCGAGGACCTCGACACCCGCGAGCGGGCCGAGGCGTTCTACGCAGCCCTCTTCGACCGCCACCTCACCGTCGACTTTTTGCCCCCGGACGCCGAGAACCTCGCCGACCACCCCCTCGTCGTGGTCCCCGCCCTCTACCTCGCGACGGCCGAGGCCGGCCGGAACCTGGCGCGCTACGTCGAGGGCGGCGGCACGCTGCTGGTCTCGTACTTCTCCGGCATCGTCGACGAGAACGACGCCGTCCACCCCGGGCCCCACCCCGGCGCCCTGCGGGACGTGCTGGGCCTGGTCGTCGAGGAGTTCCAGCCGCTGCGGGCCACGCAGCGCGTGCGGCTCGCACCCGCGCCGGGCACGGCGGCCGCCGGCCAGGAGCGCCCGGAGCTGGTGGGCGACGTCTGGGCCGAGACGGTGCTCACCGCCGGCGCCGAGACCGTGTGGCGCTACGCCGACGGACCGGCCGCCGGCGGACCCGCCGTGACCCGCCACCGGCACGGCGCGGGCACCGCCTGGTACCTCTCCACGCGGCTGGACGCCGGGCAGCTGGACGCCGTGCTCGCCGCCGCGGCGGCCGACGCCGGACTCGCCCCCCGGACGACGCTGCCGCGCGACGTCGAGGTGGTCCGGCGCGAGGGCGACGCCGGCCGCTTCCTCTTCGCCCTCAACCACACGGCGACCGACGCCAAGGTGCCGCTGCCGGGGGCCGGCACCGAACTGCTCACCGGCGAGCGCGCCGAGGGGGCGCTCGCCGTACCCGGAGGCGGCGTGCGGGTGGTCCACCTGGATGACTGACACGCCGCCGTCCCGCGCACCCGCCGACCCCCCCTCACACGCCCACGGACCCGCGCCACCCCACGGACCCGCACCCGCGGGTCCGCACCACCGGCACATCCCCCACACCGTCAGTCATGGAAGGGACGACCATGATCCAACGACGCTCCGTACTCCGCCTCGGCACGGCGGGGGCGCTGACCGCGCCCGCCGCGTTCGCGGCCCTCCCCGCCACCCCCGCCGCCGCGGCACCCACCCCGGCCCCGGCACCGCGCCAACGGCTGTCGGTCCGCGGCGTGGACCTCTCCTCCGTCACCAAGGCCGAGGACCTCGGCGCCGTCTTCCGCTACGCCGACGGCGCCGTCGGCGACCCGGTCGCCATCCTCCGAGAGGCGGGCGCCAACTGGGTCCGCCTGAAGGTCTGGGTCGACTCCGCCGACGGATACCACGGCCGCGAGCAGATCCTCGCGATGGCCCGCCGCGTCGCCGACCAGGGCATGAGCCTGCTGGTGGACTTCCACTACTCCGACACCTGGGCCGACCCGGGCAAGCAGTACAAGCCCGCCGCCTGGGCCTCGCTCAGCGGCGGCGCGCTCCAGGACGCGGTGGCCGACCACACCACCGACATCCTCGGCTCCCTGGCCGCCCAGGGCACCCCGGCCGCCATGGCGCAGATCGGCAACGAGACCAACGGCGGCATGCTCTGGCCCGACGGCTCCTACGAGAACTGGGACGCGCTGGCCGGCCTGCTCACCGCCGGCGCCCAGGCGGCGCGCGCCGCCTCGCCGAACACCAGGATCGCGCTCCACCTGGCCGAGGGCGGCGACAACGGCGGCACCCGCTGGTGGTTCGACAACGCGACCTCCCGCGGCGTCCCGTTCGACGTCATCGCCCTGTCCTTCTACGGCTACTGGCACGGCACCCTGGGCGACCTCCAGGCGAACCTCAACGACGTCGCCGCCCGCTACGGCCGCGACGTGGTCGTCGCCGAGACCGCCTACCCCTTCCGGCTCGGCAGCGACGACGGCCACACGGACATCATCGGCGAGCCGTCGCAGCTGGTCGCGGGCTACCCCGCCACCCCCGAGGGCCAGGCCGCCTGGCTGGAGGACATCTGCTCGGTCGTCGCCGCCGTCCCGAACGGCCGCGGCCTCGGCGTCTTCTACTGGGAGCCGGCCTGGACCGCCACCCCGGGCAACGGCTGGGACGAGACCGACCCGTCCTCGGGCAACGGCTGGGAGAACCAGGCGTGGTTCGACTACGACGACCGCGCCCTGCCCGGCATGCGCTGGCCGGGCACCGCCAGGCGGCGGCGCCCGGCCACGCGGTGAGTCGGGGCCCTCGGGCTTCCCGCGCTTCCCGTCGCCTCCCGGCGCCCGTCAGCGCACCGGCGTGAAGTCCCGTGCCCCGATGAAGCCGGGGCGCGGGACCGGCGCCGCGAACGGCTCGACCGCGGCGTTGTCCACGCTGTTGAAGACGACGAAGACGTTGCTGCGCGGGTAGGGCGTGATGTTGTCGCCCGAGCCGTGCATGCAGTTGCAGTCGAACCAGGTCGCCGAGCCCGCCCGGCCGGTGAAGAGCCGGATGCCGTGGTCGCCGGCCAGGCGGGTCAGCGCCTCGTTCGACGGCGTGCCCGCCTCCTGCATCCGCAGCGACTGCTTGTAGTTGTCCTTCGGCGTCTCGCCGGCGCAGCCCAGGAACGTCCGGTGCGAGCCCGGCATGATCATCAGCCCGCCGTTGGTGTCGTGGTTGCGGGTCAGCGCGATCGACACCGACACCGCCCGCATCCGCGGCAGCCCGTCCTCCGCGTGCCAGGTCTCGAAGTCGGAGTGCCAGTAGAAGCCACTCGCGCCGAAGCCCGGCTTGACGTTGATGCGGCTCTGGTGGACGTAGACGTCCGAGCCGAGGATCTGCCGCGCCACGTCGACCACCCGGGGGTCGCGCACGAGGCCCGCGAAGGTCTCGCTGAGCTTGTGCACCTCGAAGACGGAGCGGATCTCCTGCGACTTCGGTTCGATGATCGCCCGCTCGTCGGAGCGGACGGCCGGGTCGGCGACGAGCCGGTCGAGTTCGGCGCGGTAGACCGCCACCTCCTCGTCGGTGAGCAGCTGCTCGACGGCGAGGAAGCCGTCACGGTCGAAGTCGGTCAGCTCCCCGGCACCGAGCGGCCCGGGTGCGCCGGGCTCGGACCACACGACGGGGTCCTGGCGCGGGGTGATCGCCTCCACCGTCCCACGGGTGGGGTAGAGGTCGGCGGTGCGCTCGGGTGCGGTGGTCATGGATGCTCCCTTCCTTGCTGTTGTGCTGTCGTCTGTCGTCCGCTGCTACGACGCCTCCGTGAGCAGGGGGTAGACGCCGTCGTCGTCGTGGTCCTCCCGGCCGGTCAGGGCCGGGTTGAAGACACACAGGGCGCGGAAGTCGGTCCTCGGGCGCAGCGTGTGCTTCTCGTGGCCGTCCAGCAGGTACATGGTTCCCGGCACGATGAAGTGTTTCTCGCCGGTCTCGTCGTTGGTGAGCTCGGCCTCGCCCTCGACGCAGAAGACGGCCTCCACGTGGTGGGCGTACCACATCGAGGTCTCCGTGCCCGCGTAGAGCACCGTCTCGTGGAGGGAGAACCCGACGTTCTCCTTGGCCAGGATGACGCGCTTGCTGCGCCAGGTCCCGGAGGCCGAGTGCACGTCCCGGTCGGTGCCCTCGATGTCGCTGATCGATCGGACGATCACGTTCCTGTACTTCCTTCCTACGGTCTGCTCGACGGGTTGCCGTCGGGGCTTCGGTCTTCGGCGGGGCCTCAGCGGGCTTCAGCGGTCGGTGTCGCGGACGGCGCGGGTCAGCACGCGCAGGCCCTCGTCCAGTTCCTCGGGGGTGATGGTCAGGGCCGGCAGGAGCTTGACGACCTCGCTCTGCGGCCCGGAGGTCTCCAGCAGCAGTCCCAGCTCGAAGGCGCGCCGGCACACGGCCTCGGCGCGCTCGCGGTCGGCGAACTCCACGCCCCAGACCAGCCCGCGGCCCCGGTAGCTGGCCCCGGCGTGGGCGTGCTCGGCCACCAGGGCGCGCAGCGCCGCCTCGACCTGCTCGCCGCGGGAGATGGTCTGCTTCTCCGTCTGGTCGTCGGTCCAGTACGTGTCGAGCGCGGCGGCGGCGGTGACGAACGCCGGGTTGTGGCCGCGGAACGTGCCGTTGTGCTCGCCCGGCTCCCAGACGTCGAGCTCGGGCCGGAAGAGCGTCAACGCCATCGGCAGGCCGTAGCCGCTGATGGACTTCGAGACCGTGATGACGTCCGGCACGATGCCCGCCTCCTCGAAGGAGAAGAACGCGCCGGTGCGGCCGCAGCCCATCTGGATGTCGTCGACGATGAGCAGCATGTCGTGGCGGCGGCACAGGTCGGCGAGGCCGCGCAGCCACTCGGGTCGGGCGACGTTGATGCCGCCCTCGCCCTGCACCGTCTCGACGATGGCGGCGGCCGGGGTGTTCAGACCCGAGCCGGCGTCCTCCAGCAGGCGTTCGAACCACATGAAGTCGGGTGTCTGCCCGTCGAGGTAGTCGTCGAACGGCATCGGCGTGCCGTGCACCAGCGGGATGCCGGCGCCGGCCCGCTTGAAGGCGTTGCCCGTGATGGCCAGCGCCCCGAGCGACATGCCGTGGAAGGCGTTGGTGAAGGAGACGATCGACTCCCTGCCCTTGACCTTGCGGGCGAGCTTCAGCGCCGCCTCGACGGAGTTCGCGCCGGTGGGGCCCGGGAACATCACCTTGTGGTCCAGGCCGCGCGGGCGCAGGACCAGGTCGCGGAAGGTCTCCAGGAAGGCCCGCTTGGCGGTGGTGTGCATGTCGAGGCCGTGGGTGATGCCGTCGCGCTCGAGGTAGTCCAGCAGGGCCCGTTTGAGGACGGGGTTGTTGTGGCCGTAGTTCAGGCTGCCGGCCCCGGCGAAGAAGTCCAGGTAGGTGTGGCCGTCCTCGTCGTAGAGGTAGCTGCCCTGCGCACGGTCGAAGAGGGTGGGCCAGCCACGGCAGTAGCTGCGCACCTCCGACTCCACGGCCTCGAAGACGCTCAGGTCGGGCTGGGTGATCGTCACAGCGGTCTCCAGGGGATCAGTACCGGGCGGTGCCCGGCGTGTGGGTGAACGGCGTACGTGTCCACGGCATGGGGCGGTATGGCATGGGGCGGGCGTGGCGCGCGGCCACGGTGGCTGGGGCGGCGGGAGAGGGCGGGGGCACGTCTGCTGCGCTCCGTCGGCACATGGCGGGTTCGCTCAGGGGCGGCCGGCGCCGATCGGCCCGATCCGGTAGAGGACCTCGGGCTCGTGGCCGTCCTCGGGGAAGGAGGCCGCCTCGAACAGCACCTCGTGGGCCACCGCGGCCCCGTGTCGCTCGGCGAAGGAGGTGAACAGCCGCTGGGAGGCGGCGTTGTCCGGCGTGATCGTCGTCTCGACGAGGTGGATTCCCAGGCGGTCGCGGACCCGCAGGGTCAGGGCGTCGAGCATCGCGGCGGCCAGTCCCCTGCCGCGGTAGTCCTGGTCGACGGCGACCTGCCAGACGAGCAGGGTGCGGGGGTCCGCCGGACGGGTGTAGCCGGTGACGAAGCCGACCGGCGTCCGGGCCGCCGTGTCCGCGGCGCGGGCCACGATGGAGGTGGCGGCGTAGTCGCGGCACCACAGGAGATAGCTGTAGGACGAGTTCAGGTCCAGCGTCCTGGAGTCGCGGGCAATCCTCCAAAGGTCGGCGCCGTCCTCGAGGCGCGGGCTGTCGAGGATCACCCCCTGGGACATTTCCAGGACATCACTTTCGGCACGTGCATGGTCTGCTTGTGCGGGGGTCATGCGGATCGAATTTACCGAGCAATGGTCGAGATCGCATCGTGGGGAGGGGTTTCCAACGTGGGGGGTGCCGTGTTATCGCGCGCGCGGAGGGCGCGCGAGGGGGCAGCGAAAACCACTGATATGTACGTTAGTTACCGTACAAAACGGGCGTCCGTGGAAGGTTTGTTTCAGCTTTGTAACGAAGATGAGGTGCTTGTGCACGTTGCCGTCACGTCGCGGGCATCACACGAATGGCCCCGTTTAAGGATCGAGATAATGGGCAGAAGAGGCCCGTTATCTCTCTCCCATAAAACCCGGGAAACACCTGGTGAATACTGGTCGGATTCTGTCGTCGTCGCAATGCGGGAGGACCCGCGTCACCCGGTCGCTTTCACGCCGGAAGGGGCGGCGAGGCGATATGGGGAACGATCGCGGAGGGTCCGGTCGCGGATGGGCTGTGCGCGAGGGGGTGTCCGGAGGGTGAGGCGGCGCCCGGGAGGGTCAGGCGAAGCCGCCGTGCGTCGACACCTCTCCGCCCGGCCCGTTCCCCCGCACGAGGTAGCTGTCGCCGTCCGCCTCGCGCGGCCCGCCGTCGTGGTCGTACTGCCCGGCGAAGACGTGCTCGCCCGGCGGGATCTCGGCACCCTCGCGCAGCTCCCACCGGAAGACCAGCTCGTCGCCCTCGTCCTCCATGGTCAGCTCGAAGTCGTCGCTGGGCAGCGTCCGCCAGGCGCCCGTGGCCCGCACCCCCTCGCCCATGGCGACGCGCAGTTCGAGCGTGAACGAGGTGAGCGTCCGGGGGACGGCGACCGTGACATTGCTCTGCGACCAGTACGGGTTGCTGCCCGGGTCGACCACGCCGGAGGCCGTCACGGCGCCTCCCGCCTGGCCCGAACCCCCGGAGTCCGCCGAGCCGTCCGGCCCGGTCGCCGCGTCCGACGGCTGCCCCGCCGGCCCGTCCTGCCCGCCGCTCCCCGCGCCCTCCCGGTCGGGGTGGCTGCCTCCCGCCGGCCCCACGCCGGCCTGCGGCGGCGTCTCGGCGGTGGTCCAGGCGACGGCCGCCGACGCGACGCCGAGGGTCACGGCGAGCGCCACCACGGCGCCGGCCACCCGCGCCCACGCCGGCGGCGCGAGCGGGCGCCCGGCGCGGGCCAGCCTCGGGTGGCCCTCGGCCTGGCGCATGCCCCGCTCCACGCGCGCCAGCATCCGCTCCCGGTCCGGCTGGTGGGCCGCGGCGGCAGCACGCAGCGCCACGGGGGCGTCGCACCGGTCCGACATTCAACTACTCCGTTCCACTGGCCCGGTCCGCAGCACCCGGAGGGACTCCGGGGCGCCACTCCGCTTGCCCGGCGGCGCGGGCGCCGGAAGCTGGGGCTCGGACTGGGTCAGAAGTCGCTCCAACTCGGCGATACCGCGCGAGGTCTGACTCTTCACGGTACCCACCGAAATGCCGAGCGCGCGGGCGGTCTCGCGCTCGGAGAGGTCGAAGGCGTGGCGCAACACCACGCAGGCGCGCTTGCGGTACGGCAGGCGGTCCAGCGCGGCACGCACGTCGAGCACGGCGGGCACGTCGGGGCCCTCCGCGTGCTCGCCGTGCCGCGACCAGAACAGCGCGACGCGGCGACGCTCCCGCGTTCTGCTGCGGATGCGGGATCGGGCGAGATTGGCGACCACGCCGCGCGCGTAGGCCAGGGGATGGTGAGCGGAGCTCACCCGGTCCCACTGGTGCCAGATCGCGAGAAGCGCGTCGGCCGCGAGGTCGTCGGCGCTCTCCGCCCCGTCGGAGCCGCCCAGCAACAGATGGGCAAGGCGGGACAGTTCGGCGTGGTGCTGCTCGAAGAAGGCGTGGAAGTCTTGGGTGGTGGGGGTGCCCACGCCGGCCTCCTGGGTCTGCGGCTCGGAGACTCGTCGAATCCGTTCGACGGGTCGTTCGTTGTTCGTCCAACCGTTCAAACCCCCAACGAGTCTGGAGACTAGCAGGGGATCAGTACGCTGCCGAGATGAACGACCAAGCCGTCCTGCACATTCGCGGTCGCGTGGTGACCGGCCCACGCCCCGTGGCGGACGAACGGGAGGAGTTGTGGGTGGTCGGCGGCAGGATCAGCCTGACGTGCCCGCCCGGCGCCCGCGACGTCGCCACCGTCACCGGCTGGACCCTGCCCGGCCTCGTCGACGCCCACTGCCACGTCGGTCTCGACGCGCGGGGCGCGGTCGACGAGGCCACCACCGAACGGCAGGCCCTCACCGACCGGGACGCCGGCGCGCTGCTGCTGCGCGACGCGGGCTCCCCGGCCGACACCCGCTGGGTCGACGAGCGCGAGGAGCTGCCACGGCTGGTCAGGGCGGGCCGTCACATCGCCCGCACCCGGCGGTACATCCGCGGCTACGCCCACGAGGTCGAGCCGGCCGACCTCGCGGCGTACGCGCGCCGTGAGGCGCGTCGCTCCGACGGCTGGGTGAAGCTCGTCGGCGACTGGATCGACCGCGACCTCGGCGACCTCGCCCCCTGCTGGCCACGCGACGCCGCGGCCGAGGCCATCGCCGCCGCCCACGCCGAAGGCGCCAGGGTCACGGCCCACTGCTTCGCCGAGGACTCGCTGCGCGACCTGGTGGAGGCGGGGATCGACTGCGTCGAGCACGCCACCGGCCTCACGCAGGAGACCATCCCGCTCCTCGCCGAGCGCGGCGTGGCCATCGTTCCCACCCTCGTCAACATCGCCACCTTCCCGCGCCTGGCCGACGGCGGCCAGGCGCGTTACCCGCGCTGGGCGGACCACATGCGCCGGCTGCACGCCCGCCGCCACGACACCGTCCGCGCGGCGTACGACGCCGGCATCCCGATCTACGCCGGCACCGACGCCGGCGGCTCGCTGCCCCACGGGCTGCTCGCCCGGGAGGTCGCCGAGCTGGTGGCCGCGGGCATTCCGGCGACCGACGCCCTGGCCGCCGCCACCTGGCGCGCCCGCGCCTGGCTCGGACACCCGGGGATCGCCGAGGGCGCCCCCGCCGACCTGGTCGTCTACCCCGAGGACCCGCGCCGGGACGTGCGGGTGCTGGCCCACCCCCGGCGCGTCGTGCTGCGCGGCCGCGTCGTCGCATAGCGGCAGCGGCAGCGGCAGCGGTACAGCCGCGTCCGCCGCCCGGGGCGGGACCGCGCGGCCCGTCCGGCGCAGGGCCGCACCCCACCGACCCCGGCCAACTCGCCGGATGGGCGTCAGCCGTTCATCCTTGACACATGCGTCGGCGCACCGCGGCGGCCATGGCCCCCCCCACCCCCCTGCTTGTCACGGGCGTGGCCACAGCCGCCGCGAGCCGGTGGGCCAGGACCAGACAGCCCGGCGGCCGCCCGCCACCGCCGCGCCCCGCCGGCTTCGCCGCGGCGCGGGTGACCGTGCACGCCACAGCCGCCGGACGGGTCACCCTCAGCCGGACCCTCGACTCGCTCAGGCCCGGCACCTTCGGGATCGGCTCGGCCACCGTCCACGCGGTCGTCGGGCCCGTGCTCGACCTGCCCACCGAGCCCGACACCGTGGTCCGCCGCCTGGAACGTGTCAGCCACGGCACGCTCCTGCCCGGGGCCACCCTCGCCCTGACCCCGCAGCTGTACGACGGCGACCCGCGCACCGCGCTGGGCATCGACCACACCGAGGTGGAGATCACCGACGAGCACGGCGCGCTGCCCGCCTGGCTCGTGCCCGGCGCCCGCGACACGTGGGTCATCGCCCTCCACGGCCTGGGGGCCACCCGCGAGCACGCCCTCAACCTGGTGCCGTTCCTCCACCGCCAGCGCGTGCCGGTGCTGCTGCCCGCCCACCCGGGTGAGGACGCCGCCCCCCGCGCCCGGCGGCGCGGCCCGTTCCGGAGCGCGTCGGGCGCGACGGGCGCGACGGGGCGGCACGAGGTCTGGCGCGACGCGGACGCCGCGCTGCGCTACGCCGTGCGTCACGGCGCCCGCCGCGTCGTCCTCCACGGCTGGTCCGCCGGCGGCGTCACGGCCCTGCGGACCGCCGTCGACTCCCCGCTGCGCGGACGCGTCAGCGGCGTCGTCCTCGACTCCCCGGTCCTCAACCCGGTCGCGACGGCACGGGCGCTGGCCGCCGAGCGCGGCGTGCCCCGGCCCCTGGCCCTCCTGGCCCGGCGAGCGCCGGGCGCCCCCCGGCTCCCCGACCCCCCCGGGGACCTGACCACCGGAGTCCCCGGGCCCACGCCCGTCCTCGTCTTCCACGGCCCCGGCGACACCGTCGCGCCGTTCGACGCCTCCCGGGCGCTCGCGGCCCGGTACCCCGAGCGCGTCGTCCTGCACACCGTCGGCCACGCCCAGCACGCCGCGATGTGGAACGCCGACCCCCGGGCCTACGAGGAGACGCTGCGCCGCTTCCTCACACCGCTCATGTGAGCCGCTGTGCGGGGAGTTTGGGCTTTCGAGGCCCAAGGCGTGAAACTGCTCACGTGACGTCCCGATCTCCGCGTGAGCCCCGGTTGCGACTCGTCCCCCAGGTGCCGTCCCCCCGCGCCTCCACCCGCCGCCCGGCACCCGCCCGCCGGGCCCCCACACCCCCCGTCGGAGTCCCGCCCCGCGCGCGGCTCGCGGCGCAGGCCCGAGCCCAGCTGGCCGAGGCGGTGCGGCTCGCGCACTGGGCCCACCGCGCCGGCCGTTCCCCTGAGGCGGACGGCGGCCGGCAGGCCGCGGCCGACCTCGGCCTGACCGTGAGCCAGGTGCGCGAGCACTTCAGCCGGGCCCGCCTTGCCGGCCTCGTGGAGTACGACGTCGAGGCGGGCGAGGGCGCCACGGAGCCGGCCGACGCCGGCGCGGTCCGCGCCGGCTGGCGGCTGCGCGCCTGGGAACGGGACGACTCCGCGGCGCTGCGTGGCTGGGTGGCGCTCTTCGACGCCTGGTCGCTGGCGCGCCCCGCGCCCTCCGACGCCGACCCGGGAGCGGTGGCCGACGTCGTGGCCGCCGTGCCGCAGCTGCTGTCGGTGATGCGCCTGTCGGACGGCCCCGTGACCGCGGCGGGGCTCGTCGGCCTGCTGCGGCAGCGCATCGGCGAGCTGCGCGCCGAGCGTCCCCGGGAGGCGCGGCAGCCGCTCGCGCCCGGTTTGGAGGCCCCCGCGTCCGGGGCCGCGGGAGAGCCCGCGCCGTCCGCCGGACCCGCGAAACCCGCTGAGCCCGCGCCGCTCGCCGAGTCCGCCGAGCTCGCCGAATCCGCGGGGCAGGGCGCCATAGGCCCACGGCGCCCGGCAGCCGCCCGCGAGGCGGCGCCGCGGGACCCGGAGGCCGGGGCCGGCGGAACGGCGGGCGCGGAGACCGACGAGGCCGAGCTCGTGCGGCTGCTCGGCTGGGCGCTGGACGCCCTCGCCGCCGTCGGCGCCCTCACCCTGCACGCCAGGAGCGCCCACCCCGTGCGGGCCCGGCTGACGGAGCTGGGCGGCTGGGCGGTGTGGACCAAGCTGGAGCACATCTGCATCGCGGCCCAGAGCCCCGCTGGCAACATCGAACAGTCCGCCGTGGACATGCTGCGCGGCTGCGCCACCCTCACGCCGGGCCCCGCCCGCGCCGAGTACCGCGCCTGGCTGGCGGCCAGGACCACCGAGCCCGCCGTCGCCGAGCTGCTCGACGCCGCGCGCGGCGAGGACGCGCTCATCCGCGGCCTCGCCTTCGAGGCGCTGCGCGTCGTCGGAGCCCCCGCGAGGAGCGCCGTGCGCGCCGTCGCCGACGAGCCGCTGCTGCGGCCGTACGCCCTGCTGTGGCTCGCCGAGCACGACGAGGGGGACCCGCGGGCCGACCCCGAGGACTCCCTCGCCGTGCTCAGCAGGGAGGAGGCCACCTGGCTGTGGGTGGACACCGCCTCCGCGGCCCAGGAGCACGGCGCGGAGCGGGCGCTGCTCGACCACCTCGACTCCGCCCACCAGCCGTCCGTCGCCGAACTGGTGGACGACATCCGCGCGTGTGGCCATCCCCGCACCGTGCAGGTGCTGCTGGGGCTGGCCGCCGCCCACCCGGACCCGGCCCTCGCCAAACGCATCAGGCGAGCCGCCTTCCAGGTCCACACCGGCGGCAGCTGACGGGCCCGTGACGGCCCGGCTCCGCGCCGGGAAACGGGTTGCGCCGCGTCGTTAGAATGGCCGGCATGGACATTCTGCTCCTCGTGCATTAGCGGACGCGCCCGCATCCCCCGCCCGTACGTCCGTCTTCCCGTGTTGCCTGGAGACCGTCCATGATCACCGCCAGTGGCGTCGAGCTGCGCGCCGGAGCCCGCGTCCTCATCGAGTCCGCCACCTTCCGCATCGCCCAGGGCGACCGCATCGGCCTCGTCGGCCGCAACGGCGCCGGCAAGACCACCCTGACCAAGTGCCTGGCCGGCGAGGGCATCCCCGCCGCCGGCACCATCACCCGCGGCGGCGAGGTCGGATACCTCCCGCAGGACCCGCGCACCGGCGACCTCGACGTCCTGGCGCGGGACCGCATCCTCGCCGCCCGCGGCCTCGACGCCGTGCTGAGCGGCATGCGGCAGGCCGAGGACCGCATGGCCAGCGGCCAGCCCGAGGCCCGCGAGCGCGCCATGCGCCGGTACGAGCGCCTGGAGACCGAGTTCCTCACCAAGGGCGGGTACGCGGCGGAGGCGGAGGCCGCCACCATCGCCGCCAGCCTCGGGCTGCCCGACCGGGTCCTCGGCCAGCCCCTGCACACCCTCTCCGGCGGCCAGCGCCGCCGCGTGGAGCTGGCGCGGATCCTCTTCTCCGACGCCGACGTGCTGCTGCTGGACGAGCCGACCAACCACCTCGACGCCGACTCGATCGTCTGGCTGCGGGACTTCCTGAAGACCTACCGCGGCGGCCTCGTGGTGATCTCCCACGACGTCGCGCTGATCGAGACGGTCGTCAACAAGGTCTTCTACCTCGACGCCAACCGGGCCTGCGTCGACCAGTACGCCATGGGCTGGCGGCAGTACCAGGTGCAGCGCGAGGCCGACGAGCGCCGCCGCCGTCGCGAACGCGCCAACGCCGAGAAGAAGGCCGCCGCGCTGAACGCCCAGGCGGACAAGATGCGCGCCAAGGCCACCAAGGCCGTCGCGGCGCAGAACATGGCCCGCCGCGCCGAGCGCCTGCTCGCCGGCCTCGAGGCCGAGCGCCAGCAGGACAGGGTCGCCCGGCTCCGCTTCCCCGACCCGGCGCCCTGCGGCAGGACGCCGCTGACCGCGGAGGGCCTGTCGAAGTCCTACGGCTCGTTGGAGATCTTCGCCGACGTCTCGCTCGCCATCGACAAGGGCTCGCGCGTCGTCATCCTCGGCCTCAACGGCGCGGGCAAGACCACGCTGCTGCGGCTCCTGGCCGGCATGGAGAAGCCGGACACCGGACAGGTCACCCCGGGCCACGGCCTGAAGCTCGGGTACTACGCCCAGGAGCACGAGACCCTCGACCCGGACCGCACGGTGCTGGAGAACATGCGCTCCGCCGCCCCGGGCGAGGACCTGGCGAACCTCCGGAAGATCCTCGGCTCGTTCCTGTTCTCGGGCGACGACGTGGACAAGCCCGCCGGCGTGCTCTCCGGCGGCGAGAAGACCCGCCTGGCCCTCGCGACGCTGGTGTCGTCCTCGGCCAACGTGCTGTTGCTGGACGAGCCGACGAACAACCTCGACCCGGCCAGCCGCGAGGAGATCCTGGGGGCGCTGCGCACGTTCACGGGCGCCGTCGTCCTCGTCACCCACGACGAGGGCGCGGTGGACGCCCTCCAGCCCGAGCGCATCATCCTGCTCCCCGACGGGGTGGAGGACCTGTGGAGCCAGGACTACGCCGACCTCGTCGCGCTGGCCTGACGCCGCCCGACGGGGCCCGACACGCGTCGGCGGGCGCCCGACCCGACCCCGGCCACGCCCCGGGCGGGTCGGGTGTCCTCGGGCATTCGGCGGAAGGGTTGTCCGTCATCTGTGTGACACCGCCCTCGTACATCGGCGTGTCGCCCAGCGCGCGTCCAGGACCGCCCCACCCCACGGCGCCGCGCCCGCCCCACACCGCGCACGACGGTCTGACCAGGGCTTTCGCCCGCGCGGGGCGTCCGTACCCCGGCGCAGTGGCCCTGCTGCCCGCGCGCCGCGCGAGCCCGCTCGAGCGTGGCGCGATCGGCTTGTCCTACGGACCTGGAGCGAATGGGTGGCCAGGAAACCGGATAGGGGTGATCATGAGAGACCAGAGCGCACTTCCCACGAGGAGGCACGGGTGGCCGAGACTCTGAAGAAGGGCAGCCGGGTGACCGGCGCCGCGCGCGAGAAGCTCGCGGCAGACCTGAAGCGGAAATACGACGCGGGGGAGAGCATCCGCGCGCTGGCCGAGGAGACCGGCCGGTCGTACGGGTTCGTCCATCGCATGCTGACCGAGTCGGGTGTGGTGTTGCGTGGTCGCGGTGGCGCGACGCGCGGCAGGAAGCCCACGCCGGCACCCTGACCAATCCGCCCACCGGGCGCGTTATCCTGCGGCGACTCGTATACCGTTGGGTAACTTAATGACCGGAGGGCCGATGAACCTGCTGGAGAGTGACGGCGTGCGCGTCGTCGTCCACGACGCCGTGGCGACCGTCACGCTCACCGTTCCCGAGCGGCGCAACGCCCAGACCCCCGCCATGTGGCGCAGCCTCGCCGAGACCGGCCGGCTGCTCCCCGGCGACGTCCGCGTCGTCGTTCTCCGCGGCGAGGGCCGTTCGTTCTCCGCCGGGATCGACCGTCGTGCGCTGACCCCCGAAGGGCTCGACGACGGATTCTCCCTGCTGAAGCTGGCCCGTCAGACCGACACGGAGCTCGACGCGGCCATCGCCGGGGCCCAGGAGGCGTTCACCTGGTGGCGACGGCCTGACCTGGTGACGATCGCCGCCGTGCAGGGCCACGCCATCGGTGCCGGCTTCCAGCTCGCTCTCGCCTGCGACCTGCGGGTGTGCGCCGACGACGCGGAGTTCGCCATGCGCGAGACCTCGCTCGGCCTCGTGCCCGACCTCACCGGCACGCATCCCCTGGTGGCGTTGGTCGGGTACGGGCGTGCGGTGGAGATCTGCGCGACGGGGCGGGCGGTGCGCGCGGCCGAGGCGGAGCGGATCGGCCTGGCCAACCTCGTCGTGCCGCGCCAGGACCTCGACGCCGCCGTGGCCGACCTCGTGGCGGCCCTGCTGGCGGCGCCCAGGGACGCCGTGATCGAGACGAAGACGCTGCTGCGCTCGGCCACCACCCAGGACTACGACGCCCAGCGTGCCGCCGAGCGGGCCGCCCAGGCGCGTCGCCTCAGGGACCTCGCCCACCTCGGCGAGTGACCCCGCGAAGCGGGGCGCCGCCACACGGGCGCCGCACCCACGGGGTGGTCCGGCCGGCGTGCCGGGGCCGCCGGCTACGCCACGTCCGTGACCAGCACGGACACCGTGACGGGCCCCGGCGCGTCCGCCGCCGCCGCGGCCGCGGCGGCGCGGACCTCACGGGCCACGGTCACCGTTCTGCGGTGGCCCGTCACGGCGATCTGGAGGCGGACCAGCCGGCCGGGCAGGGGGCCCTCGGGAGGGTCGAGGATTCGCAGCGCGTCCCCCGGGCCGCCCGGCAGGCCCGTCAGGCCCCGCACCCCGGGGACCGCGCGCACGGCCTCGGCCACCGCGCGCTCCACGGCGGGCGCCCCGCCACGCGCCCCCGCCGGGTCGCCCGCGCCGTCCGCGTCCTCCGCCACGCCGTCCTCCGCCACGGCGTCCTCCCTCTCGGCGTCGTCGTGGTGCCCCTCGGTGCTCCGGTCCTCCTCCGCGCCTCCGTCGTCCTCCGCGGTGTCCCACAGCCGTGCGACGTGCACGTCGACCGCGGCCAGCACCAGCCCGAGGCGCTCTCCCGCGGACGCCGCCAGCGCGTCGCGCAGCGCCGCCACGCGCGTCGGCAGCGGGCTGCCGAGGTCCACCGCGCACGTCGCCTCGATCCGCAGCGGTCCCGGCGGCAACGCGCTCGGCGGGGGCGGCACCCCCACCCTCCCGCCGACGGCGGCGGGCTCGCCCGGCGTCCCGTGCGCCCGTGCCACACCGTCGGCCAGCGCGATCCGCAGCTCCTCCAGCCGCACGCCGGGCACGGCGCCGCCGGCCACGGCCCGGCGCAGCACCCGGCCCGCGGCCCGCTCCGCCACCCAGGCGCCGTCCGCGGGATCCCCGAGCGGCAGCAGCCTGCCGAGCCCGAGCTGCCGCCTGACGGCGTGCAGCAGCCGGTCCGACGCCGACGCCGAGGCCATGAGCACCACCCTTCGCTGGCCGCCGTACCGCTCCACCCCGTGCGGGGAGGGCCGGTCGTGGGTACAGCATCCCCTATGTGATGCCGTGAGTGGCCCGCTCCGGCGTGCACGGGCAGGCTTGGTGGGGCAGGGGAGAGGTGGGCGGCGCCGGCCGCCCGGGAAGGGGTGATCGCGAAGTGACCGACAACGGCACGGAGAGCGTGGCGGCCACGCCTGCCGGGACGACCGTCACGGCCCCCGGGATCCCCGGGGCACCGGGAGCCCCGGGCTCGGGAACGTCGGGCTCGGGAACGCCGGGACGGGCCACGGGCACGCGCCGGGGCACCGGCGACCCGGCGACCCGGGGCCGCACCACCATCGCGGACGGGGTCGTCGCGAAGATCGCCGGCATGGCGGCCCGCGACGTCGTGGGCGTCCACGCCATGGGCGGCGGCCTGGCCCGCACCTTCGGCGCGGTGCGCGACCGGGTGCCGGGCGGCAGCCGGTCCGCCACGCGCGGGGTGAAGGCGGAGGTCGGCGAGGTCCAGACCGCGCTCGATCTCGAGATCGTCGTGGAGTACGGGGTCTCCATCTCCGACGTCTCCCGTACGGTACGGGAGAACGTCATCTCGGCGGTGGAACGGATGACCGGTCTGGAGGTCGTCGAGGTCAACATCAACGTCGGTGACGTGAAGCTGCCCGACGAGGAGGACGAGGACGAGGAGCGGCGGCCGCTCCAGTAGCGGGACCCGTGACACCCCTGTGGGCCCTTGGGCCACGTGAGGAGCACATCATGAGCATGGCGGTGGCCGGGATGATCGCCGGCATGGCGTTGGGCTTCGCCGCGTACTTCGGCGGGTTCGGTGCCTTCCTGCTGGTGGCCGCGCTCGGCACGATCGGCTTCGTCGTCGGCCGGTTCGTCGACGGGGACCTGGAGCCGGGTGACTTCTTCCGCCCGCGCGAGCGCGACGACGACCGGCGGAGATGACCCATGGCAGCGCCCCGGGAGCCGGCCGATCCGGACGAGGGAGCCGAGCCGGCCGCGTCCGCCGCGCCGACTGATCCCGTCGAACGATCCGAGCCCGTCGAACGATCCGAGCCGCCCGACCGAGCGGAGCCCGCGAACGGCGCCGAGCGACGGGCGGGGGCGGGCCCCTCGGTGCGCGCCGCCGACCGGGGCGCCACCCGCATCGCCGAGCGCGTCGTGGCCAAGCTCGCCGCCCAGGCGGCCCGCGAGGCGCTCCGCGACGCGCCGGCCGCCCGTGCCGCGCCCCCCGTGCCACACCGTCCCGACGTCGGCCCGCACGCCACCGCCGTGGTCCGGCGCCCGCCCGCCGGGGACGGCACCGGTGGCCTCGCCAGCGTCCGGGTGGCCGTCGAACTCGGGTACCCCTCCGACATCGGAGCCCAGTGCGGCGCCGTCCGCCGCCAGGTCACGCTGCGCCTGAAGGAACTGGCCGACATGGACACCGCGGAGGTCGCCGTCGACGTGGCACGGCTCCACTCCGCGCACCTCGACGAGCGCGCCACGGGCTCGGGAAGGGTCAGGTGAGCGTCGGGTGAGCCAGGACCAGGGGGGCGAGGTGTCGGCGCCCACCCTCGAGAAGCGGGACGACGGCGGGCCGGCCGGCGCGGCCCTCACGACCATGGCCCAGTCCGCCTCGGCGGCCCGGTACGAGCCACGCCAGGGCGAGCAGGACGAGACCGAGCAGCCCGCGCCCCGCTTCTGGTCGGTGCGGCGCGTCCCGGCGACCGTGGTCGGCGTGACGGTGCTCGGCGCCGTCGGCCTGCTGCTGTACGACGTGACCGCCGTGCGCGCCGAGCGCCCCGCCGCCGAGTGGCGGCGCACCCTCGCCGACGAGCTGGCCAGCCGCCCGCTCGACGACGGCCTCGTCGTGCTCGGCGCCCTGGCCGCGGTGGTCCTGGGGGCCTGGCTGGTGGTGCTCGCCGTCACGCCGGGACTGCGCGGCCTGCTGCCGATGCGCTCGCAGGCGCCGACCCTGCGCTCGGGCGTCGAACGCCGCGCCGCCGCCGTGCTGCTCCGCGACCGGGCCATGGACGTGTCGGGTGTGCAGGCGGTACGGGTGAGCGTCGGGCGCCGCCGCGTGAGGGTCGCCGCACGGGCGCACTTCCGCGACCTCGACGAGGTCAGGTCCGACCTCGACGCGGTGCTCGACCACGGCATCGGCGAGCTGGGCCTGGCCCGTCCGCTGGCGCTGAGCGTGGACGTGCGTCGCCCGGAGAAGGAGGGCCGGTGACCAGGCAGGTGACCTCGATGCCGCGCGTCCTGCGAGCCGTCAACCGCGTCCTGCTCGCCCTCGTCGGCCTCGCGCTCCTCGGCCTCGGGCTGGCGGTGCTGGCGGCGGCGATGGACCTGCCGCGCCGCTGGGGTGTCTCACCGCCCGACGGGTGGTCCTGGCGCGGCCCGGACGACGTGCTGCTGACCCGAGCGGACCGCACCCAGTGGCGTGACGAGGGCTGGTGGTGGCCGGTCGTGATCGGCGCGTTGGCGGTGCTCCTGCTGCTGGCGCTGTGGTGGCTGCTCGCGCAGCTGCGGCGGAGACGGCTCGCGGAGGTGTTGGTGGACAGCGGCGACGGGGTGGGCGCGCTGCTCCGGGGCCGCGCCATGGAGGACGTGGTGGCGGCCGAGGTGGAGTCGCTGCCCGGCGTGGAGCGGGCCAGGGTCACGCTCGTGGGGCGTCGGAGTCAGCCCCGGCTGCGGGTGGGGGTGCTGCTGGCACCCCAGGCACGGCCGGGGGAGACGGTGCGTCGCCTGCACGCGGAGGCCGTCGAGCACGCCAGGGCCTCGGCGGGCCTCGCCGCGCTCCCCGTCGAGGTCCGGCTGCGCGCGGCGAAGCATCCGGCGGAACGCGTCAGCTGACGCTCCCGGGGCCCGCGACGGACCACCCCGGACCCGACCGGCCGCCCTAGACCGACGCCGACGCCGACGGGCTCGCGTCGCGCTCCGGCTCCCGCTCCGCCTCCGCCTCCGCCCCAGCGTCCACATCAGGACCGCGCGCGGAGCCGGGCTCCGGGGCTCCTTCCGGCTCCGGCGCGGCGGCGCCGGGCGTGCCCCGTGGATCCCGTGGACCCCCCGGGCCCTCCTCCTGCCCGGGACCCGCAGGCCCGCCGGGCGTCGGCCGTCCCCCCTGCCGTCGGTCGCCCAGCTCCCGTCGGACGAGCAGCGCCCATCCGACGGGGACGCCGGCGGCGAAGATCCACCACTGCACCGCGTACGCGAAGTGTGTGCCGATGCCCGTGTGGTCCGGCTCGGGCAGCGGCTCGGGAACGGCGCCCGCGCCCTTCCGGCCGCCCGCGGGCGAGGTGTCGGTGAGCTCCAGGTATCCGCCGAGCATGGGCAGACCCAGCTCCTGCGACCGCTGCTGGGAGCTGACCAGCATCACCATGCCCTCCGGCAGCCCGGCCCTGTCCCGGATCCCCGTGGTGCCGGTGGTCTCGTCGGACATCAGCCGCCCGGTGACCGTGACCGTCCCGGAGGGCGGCGACGCCACCGGGGGGGCCACCGTGGGGTCCGTCCCCGCCGGCACCCAGCCGCGGTTGACCAGCACGCCGGTGCCGTCGTCGGTCACCAGCGGCGTCAGCACGAAGTACCCCATGCCGCCCTCGGAGCCCGTCCGCTGGCGGGCCAGCACCTCGCCGTCGGCGTCGTACTCCCCGGTGGCCGTCACCGGGCGGTAGCGGTGGTCCGGGTCGAGCGTGCCCCCCACCTCGGTCAGCTCCGCCATCGGCACCGGCCGGGCCTCCAGGCTGGCGGCGATCAGCTCGTTCCGCGCCACCCGCTGCTCGTGGCGGTTCAGCTGCCAGAAGCCCAGCCACACCATGGTGGGGATCAGGAGCAGCGCGACGAGGGTCAGGATCACCCACTGCCGCGTCAGCAGAAAGCGGTACACAGCCCCCGACCGTACCCGAACGCCTCTCAGCCCTCCGCCGCCGGGGCGGGTGCCACGTCGCCCAGCAGCCTCAGGAAGTCCGCCTCGTCCACGATGGGCGTGCCGTACGCGCGGGCCTTGGTGACCTTCGCCGTCGCGGCGTGCGGATCGTTGGTCACCAGCAGGCTCGTCATGCGCGAGACGCCGGGCGCGACGTGGAGCCCGGCGCCGGCCGCCCGGTCCTCCAGCAGCTCCCGCTCAACCGAGGTGTCGCCCGAGAAGGCCACCCGCATCCCCTGCACCAACCGCCCGCCCGGCTCGAACCGACCAGGGTTCGGGAACGGGCTCGGCGGCAGCCGTCTGCCCTGCCGCCAGCCGGCACGCCAGGAGCGGTCGCGCTCCTCACCCGGAAGGGGGACGTCGGTGAAGGCCGCGAGCGGCCGGCACGCCAGCAACGGCAGCCGCAGCTGCTGCCCCGCCGCCCGGTGGAGGCTCGGCCGGAACACCTCCGCCAGTACCCGCGCGTCGTCCAGCGCGTGGTGCGCCCGCCGCTGGGCCACGCCGAAGAAGGCCGCCAGCGTCTCCAGCTTGTGGTTCTTCAGGGGCAGCGCCAGCGCCTTGGACAGGGAGATGGTGCACAGCCGCTGCTCGACGGGGGCCGTGTGCTTCGCCCGCGCGTACTCCCGCGCGATCATCGTCCAGTCGAAGACCGCGTTGTGCGCCACCAGCACGCGGCCGGCCAGCCGCCGGGAGAACTCCTCCACGATCTCGGGGAAGAGCGGCGCGTCCGCGAGCATCTCCGCCGTCAGCCCGTGGATCCAGGTGGGCCCGGGGTCGCGCTGCGGGTTCACCGCCGTGTACCAGTGGTCCTGGACCTCGCCGTGGGCGTCCAGCTGGTACACCGCGGCCGAGACGACCCTGTCGTCCCGCGCGAGCCCCGTGGTCTCGACGTCGACCACGGCGTACCCGGCGGGATAGCCGGGGGGCCAGGAGCCGGTGACGGGCTGCTGGGCGGGCACGTGGGCTTGGGCCCCGGTACGGGCCGCCTGGTGGTCTTCGAGCATGGTCCCTGAGAATACGGGGCACCACTGACAGCGCCCGCCGCACACCCCGGAGTTGACGCCTGACCAGCAGCCCTTCCGGGACGTCCCGTTCGTCCCCCCTCGGCGGGATGTCAGTGGGGTGCCGTACGCTGCGAAGCAGCCACCACACGGCAGGCACCCGACGGGCGTCGGAGGTTCCCGGATGCTGCTCGACACCTACGGACGGATCGCGACCGACCTGCGCGTCTCCCTCACCGACCGGTGCAACCTGCGCTGTACGTACTGCATGCCCGAGGAGGGGCTGAGCTGGCTGGCCAAGCCCGAGCTCCTCACCGACGACGAGGTCGTGCGCCTGGTGCGCGTCGCCGTCACGCGGCTCGGCGTCACCGAGGTCAGGTTCACCGGAGGCGAGCCGCTGCTGCGCCCCGGGCTCGCCGGCATCGTCGAGCGCTGCGCCGCGCTCGCCCCCCGCCCGCGCCTGTCCCTGACGACGAACGGCATCGGCCTGGAGCGGCTGGCCGCCCCGCTGCGCGCCGCCGGCCTGGACCGGGTGAACGTCTCGCTGGACACCGTCGACCCCGAGACGTTCCACCGCATCACGCGACGCCGCCGCCACGGTGACGTGCTGCGCGGCTTGGCCGCCGCCAGGGCCGCCGGCCTCACCCCCGTGAAGATCAACGCGGTGCTCCTCCCCGGGGTCAACGAGGAGGAGGCGCCCGAGCTGCTCGCCTGGGCCATGGCCCAGGGGTACGAGCTGCGGTTCATCGAGCAGATGCCGCTCGACGCGCAGCACGGCTGGCAGCGGGAGCGCATGGTGACCGCCGGGGACATCCTCCGCTCGCTGCGCACCCGCTTCACGCTCACCCCCGAGGGGGAGTCGGACCGCGGCTCCGCGCCCGCCGAGCGGTGGATCGTGGACGGTGGGCCGCACCGCGTCGGGGTCATCGCCTCCGTCACCCGGCCGTTCTGCCGCGCCTGCGACCGCACCCGCCTGACCGCCGACGGCCAGGTCCGCAGCTGCCTGTTCGCACGGGAGGAGTCGGACCTGCGGGAGGCGCTGCGCGGCGGCGCCGACGACGCCGAGCTGGCGGAGCTCTGGCGGGCGGCGATGTGGGGGAAGAAGCCGGGGTCGGGGCTGGACGATCCCTCCTTCGTCCAGCCACAGCGCCCCATGTCAGCGATCGGAGGCTGAGCCCGGCCCGCCCTCGCCCGCTGTGGTCTCCCGCAGGCGCCACTCCGCCAGCGGGACCACCTCCCTGAGGAAGCCGCGCACCCCGAGGAAGCCCGACAGGTGCTCGCGGTGCTCGTCACACGCGAGCCAGGTCTTGCGCCGCTCGGGGGTGTGCAGCTTGGGGTTGTTCCACGACAACACCCACGCGGCGTCCTCACGACAGCCCTTCGCCGAGCAGACCAGCCGCTCGTGGCCGTCACCGAACCCGTGCAACATCCTCAAGACCCCTCACGAGAAAAACATGGCGACGCCGGGCGGCCACGGGGGGAGCCGCCCGGCGTCGGTCCGTCGCTCCGACGGGGGATACGGAGCGCTCTTGAAGTATGACATGCGACGTACCGCTTGCGGCACCGGATGGGGAAGAACATCTGAGGATTTCTTGAGCTTGGAGACCGGAACGATCAGCTCCGGTTGTGACCGTCCGACATCGTGTCACGCCCCGTCTCGTCGCGGCTCGGCGGCAGGGCCCGCCGCGAGGTGTCGGTGACGTAGGCGGACGGCAGCGTCGGCACGTTCTCCCGGCCCGCGTTCGCGACCACGACCGCCACGTACGGCAACACCAGACCGAGCGCCAGCATGACCACCGCCAGCGGCAGGCTCACGTTCCACAGCAGGATCGTCAGCAGGACCGCCACGGTGCGCACCAGCATCGAGATCACGTACCGGCGCTGCCGCCCGCGCACGTCGTCGTCGAGGCTCTGCCGCGCGCCCGTGATCCGGTACACCGGCTCGGCCGCCCCACCGCGCCGCCAGCGAAGACCGCGCACGCCGCTCACCGTCCTCTCCCACCCACGGGCCCCGTCGCCTCCCACGGTACGCCGCGCGCCGGCACGGTCAGGCCGTGGGTGCGGGTGGCGCGGCGCCCCGCACCAGCGCCAGCCGGCGGCCGGCCTTCAGGTAGACGCCGGTGCCCTCGGGGGCGTCGGCCAGCTGCTCGGCCACCACCTCGGCCAGCGGGCGCAGCGCCGCCTCCTCCGACAGCACGGCGGTCCGCTGCTCACCGCCCCCTGCCGGCTCCAGCACCAGCCGCAGACCGTTCTGCTTGGCCAGCCGCCGCGCGGCCGAGGCGCTCGGCGTGAACCGGAGCACCCGGGTCAGCACGGCCGCGACCCCCTCTCCGCCGTGCGCGGCGAGGTCGACCTCCGGCAGCTCCGCCACCTCGCTGAAGCGCTGCCGCGAGAACTGCGCCGCGAAGCCCTCCCGCGCCGCCATCGCCGCGTCGACCCCGTACAGCGCGCCGACCACCTCGCCGGCCAGGACCCGCTTGAGGTCCATGGGGTGGAGCGACCCGTCCGCGACGCGGCCCGCGACCAGCCCGATCTCGCCGTCGGTCCACTCCGTCCAGGCCCGCAGGTACGGCTCCATCAGCCGGTCGGGCACCGACATGACCTTGCCGAAGACGTCCTCGGCCGGCGCGTTCAGGGCGATGTAGTTGCCCTTGGACTTCGACATCTTCGCGCCCGAGCCGTCGGTGCCCTCGATCAGCGGCATCGTGACGACCAGCTGCGGCGCGAGCCCGTAGATCTCCATCACCCGGCGGCCCATCTGCATGTTCAGCAGCTGGTCCACGCCGCCGAGCTCGACGTCGGCGTCGATCTCCGCGGAGTCGATCGCCATCGCCACCGGGTAGATCAGCTCCGACATCGTCAGGCCGTGCCCGCCCTCCAGCCGGGTCCGGAAGTCCTCCCGCTGCAGCAGCGCCGAGGCCGGCACCTGCGCCAGGATGCCGATCAGCCGCGGCAGGGCGACGGCGCCCAGCCACTCGCTGTTGTGCCGGAAGCGGACGTGCTCGAAGTCGAAGAACGGGCGGACCTGGTCGCGGTAGCCCGCGAGGTTGCGCGCGATGTCCTCGTCCGTCAGCGGCGGACGCTCCGTGGAGCGCCCCGAGGGGTCACCGATCTTCGCCGTGATGTCGCCGATGATCAGCGTGACGTCGTGCCCCATCCGCTGGAAGCGGCTGAGCGCGATGATCGGCACGGCGTGCCCGAGGTGCACGTCGACCGCGGTCGGGTCGATGCCGAGCTTCACGTGCAGCCCGCGCCCGCCGGCCCGCGCCGCCTCGATCCGCTCCGCCAGCGCCGTCACCGACGGCAGCACGTCCACCGCGCGGGACGCGATCAGCTCCGCCTGCTCCTTCGCCGAGAGGTCCGTCAGCTCCATCGACCGCCGGGAGCCGGTCTCCTCCAGCAGCCGCCGCACGGTGGAGTCGGCGGAGAGGTCCTGTCCCAGCAGCGCGCTGGCGCGCTGCACGGAGTCGCCGAGGCGTGTCACGTGTCGGCTCCTGACGGTGTCGGTGGTCGGTGTCGGTGGTGTCGTCCGGTGGCACGGCGCCGCCGGCCGGGGTCGCGGTGGTCGTGGGGCGGGCCGCGGCGGGCGGGTGACCGGCCGGTCGGTCGGTCCGCGCCCATCCTACGGTCGCCCGCTCCGGGCCCCGACCGGCGTCGCCTCACACGCCGGGGCTGACCGAGCTCATGTTGAACTCGGGGATCCGCAGCGCGGGCATCGCCGTCCGGGGGAAGTACTCGCCCCACTCGCGGGAGCGGCACCGCTCGGTGCGGCCCGCCTCGGTGGCGCGGCCCAGGAGGTCGATCGGCGACTCGTTGAAGCGGAAGTTGTTCACCACGCCGACGACCTCGCCGCCCTCCACCAGGTAGACGCCGTCCCGCGTCAGGCCGGTCAGCAGCAGCGTCTTGGGGTCGACCTCGCGGATGTACCACAGGGTGGTGATCAGCAGACCCCGTTCGGTGTCGGCGACGAGCTCCTCCATCGACCGGGTGCCGCCACCCTCCAGCAGCAGGTTGCCGGCGAACGGCGCCACCGGCAGCCCCGTGAGGCCGGCGGTGTACCGGTTCGTCGGCAGCTGCCGCAGCACACCCTCGCTGATCCACTCCGTCCGCTCCAGCGGAAGCCCGTTGTCGAAGACGGAGACGCCCGGGGCGAACGCGTCGGTCGTGGCGTGCACCACGGCGAACGGGGCGGCCGTCACGCCGGGCGCCGCGGGATCGCTGGCGAGGGTGAGCGGCAGCCGCGACAGCCGCTCCCCGACGCGGGTGCCGCCGCCCGGCCTGCTGAAGACGTTCCTGCCCTCGTGCGCGTTGCGGGCGTCCGACATCCAGTAGGCGTAGATCAACAGGTCGGCCACGGAGGTCGGCGGCAGCAGCGTCTCGTACCGTCCCGCGGGCAGCTCCACACGGCGCTCCGCCCAGGCCAGCCGGGTGGCGAGCGCGTCGTCGAGCGCGGCCACGTCCACGTCGCGGAAGTCGTCCGTCGGCACCGTCACGAACGACGAACGCTGCCGGTCGGGGGACTTGGCGTTGATCTCCAGGCTGCCGGTCGGCTGGTCGTGGCGCAGCCGCAGCCCCGTGGAGGTGCCGAGGTAGGTCGAGGTCACCTCGTGGCTGGCGAAGCCGAACAGCTCCCGGCCCGAGGCGGCGGCGCGGGCGAAGGTCTCGCCGAGCGCCGGCGCGAACGCGGCGAAGACGGACGAGTCGGTCTCCGCGGGGGCCTCGGTGAAGTCCGCGCTGGCCGGCACGTCCTCGACCAGCGGCCGCGCGTCCTCCGCCGAGGGCGAGGTGCGGGCCGCCTCCTCGGCCGCCCGCACCAGCGGCTCGATCTCCTCGCGCGTCACCGCGCCGCGCGACACGACGCCGACCGCCGCGCCCTGTCCGCCGTCCACGGTAGCGATCACCGTCAGGCTGCGGCCGCGCGTCACGCCGTTGGTGGTCAGGCCGTTGGCGGCGAAGCGCAGGTTGGCGGTCGAGACCTCGTCGGCGATGACGACGGTGCCCTCCGCACGGGACAGCTCCAGGGCGCGCTCGACGGTCTCGTGGGGTGCGATGGCGTTCTGGCTCGCGGTCATCGGCCGGACTCCTCGGTGGTGTTGAGGACGTTGATGGAACGGAAGAGGGCGGAGGGGCAGCCGTGGGAGACGGCGGCGACCTGTCCCGGCTGGGCCTTGCCGCACATGAACGAGCCCCCCAGCACGTAGGTCTGCGGCCCGCCCACGGCCTCCATCGCCCCCCAGAAGTCGGTGGTGGTGGCCTGGTAGGCGACGTCCCGCAGCTGGCCGGCGAGTCGGCCGTTCTCGATCCGGTAGAAGCGCTGACCGGTGAACTGGAAGTTGTACCGCTGCATGTCGATCGACCAGGAGCCGTCGCCGACGACGTACACCCCGCGTTCCACCCGGGAGATGAGCCCGGCGGTGTCGGGCCCGTCCGGCGCCGGCTGGAGGGAGACGTTCGCCATGCGCTGCAAGGGCACGTGCGCCGAGGAGTCGGCGAAGGCGCAGCCGTTGGAGCGGGCGAAGCCCTGCAACGCGGCGATGCGGCGGTCCGTCTGGTACCCGACGAGGACGCCGTCCCTCACCAGGTCCCAGGTCTGGGTGCGCACCCCCTCGTCGTCGTACCCGATGGTGGCCAGGCCGTGCTCGGCGGTCCTGTCCCCCGTGACGTTCATGACCTCCGAGCCGTAGCGCAACGTGCCGAGCTGGTCGAAGGTCGCGAACGAGGTGCCCGCGTAGGCCGCCTCGTAGCCCAGCGCCCGGTCCAGCTCGGTCGCGTGCCCGATCGACTCGTGGATGGTGAGGAAGAGGTTGGAGGGGTCGATGACCAGGTCGTACCGGCCCGGCTCGACCGAGGGGGCGGCCATCTTCTCCGCCAGCAGCTCGGGCAGCTCCGCCAGCTCCGCGTCCCAGTCCCAGCCGGTGCCCGTCATGTACTCCCAGCCACGGCCCACCGGCGGCGCCAGGGTGCGCATGGTGTCGAACATGCCGCTGTCGCCGTCCACGGCCGTCGCGGTCAGCTCGGGCAGCAGCCGGACGCGCTGCTGGGTGGTGACCGTGCCCGCGGTGTCGGCGTAGAACTTGTTCTCCTGCACCGCCCACAGCCGCGCGTCCACGTGCGTCACGGCCGGGGAGGCCAGCAGCCGCCGGCTGAAGTCCGCCATCAGCGCGGTCTTCTCCGCCTCGGAGACGGAGAACGGGTTGACCTCGTAGGACGAGACCCACGTCTGCTCGCCGTAGGACGGCTCGGGCGCGAGCTCCACCCGCTCGCTGGAGCCGGCGGCGGCGATCACCGTGGCCGACAGCCTCGCCATCGCCACCGCCTGCTCGGCGACGGCCGCGGCGGCCTCGGGGGTCATCTCGACGCCGGCGGCGAACCCCCAGCTGCCGCCGTGCACGACGCGGACGCCGTACCCGGTGTCGGTCGTGTCCTGGGCGCCGGCGGGGCGGGCGTCACGCAGCAGCCAGTTGGCGCTGCGGACGCGCTCGAACCGGAAGTCCGCGTGGTCGGCCCCCAGGGCCGTCGCCCGGGAGAGGGCCGCCTCGGCCAGCAGGCGCAGCGGCAGCGCGAGAAACGATTCGTCGACGGCCTGGGGGGTGGAACTCGGCGCGGTGGGTGGCACGGTGTCTCCTGTCCGTTCCCGTCTGGGTGGGCCGGGGCGCTCGGGCCGACGACGGTGGGCCGACACCCGCGACGCCTCCCGCCGATCATGCCCCCACCTCCACGGTCAGCCCAAGGATTTATCAAGCGACTCGCGTGGAGCCCTCGGCACTGTGGGAACCCCACAGCACGGGAGGGGCGCCCCTGTCGCGCACCCGATCCCCGGCCACCCCACCCGGGGGACTACCGTGTGTCCGTAACGCCCGAGCACGACTCCACAGAGTGAGGTGGTCCCTTGAGCCGCTCGGTTCTCGTGACGGGAGGCAACCGCGGCATCGGCCTGGCCATCGCCCGGACCTTCGCCGACGGCGGCGACAAGGTCGCCGTCACCTACCGCTCCGGTCAGCCCCCGCAGGAGCTCACCGACCGCGGCTGCCTGGCCGTGAGGTGCGACATCACCGAGCCCGAGCAGGTGGAGCAGGCGTACAAGGAGATCGAGGACGCCCACGGCAAGGTCGAGGTCCTCGTCGCCAACGCGGGCATCACCCGGGACCAGTTGCTGCTGCGGATGTCGGAGGAGGACTGGGCGGAGGTGCTCCAGACCAACCTCACCGGCACCTTCCGCGTCGTCAAGCGCGCCGCCCGCGGCATGCTGCGCGCCCGGTCGGGGCGGATCGTGCTGATCTCCTCCGTCGTGGGCCTGATGGGCTCGGCCGGCCAGACCAACTACGCGGCCTCCAAGGCCGCCCTCGTCGGATTCGCCCGCTCCGTCGCCCGCGAGTTCGCCTCGCGCGCCATCACGTGCAACGTCGTCGCTCCCGGCCTCGTCGACACCGACATGACCCGGGCGCTGCCCGAGGAGCGTCGGGCGGAGATCCTCGCCCAGGTGCCGCTGGCCCGGTACGCGGCGCCCGAGGAGATCGCCGCCACGGTCGGCTTCCTCACCTCCGAGGGCGGGGCGTACATCACCGGAGCCGTCATCCCGGTTGACGGCGGCATGAGCATGGGCCACTGAAGGCACTGAAGGGGCACGGAACCAACGACATGAGCGGACTTCTCGCGGGCAAGCGCATCCTGGTCACCGGGGTGCTCACCGACGCGTCCATCGCCTTCCACGTCGCCCGGCTCGCCCAGGACGAGGGCGCCGAGGTGGTGCTCACGGGCTTCGGCCGGCTGAGCCTCGTGGAGCGGATCTCCCGACGGCTGCCGAAGCCGGCGCCGGTGATCGAGCTCGACGTGCAGAACGCCGAGCACCTCGACGGGCTCGCGGCCCGCGTCGGCGAGCACCTCGGCGAGGACGCGAACCTCGACGGCGTGGTGCACTCCATCGCCTTCGCCCCCCAGGACGCGCTCGGCGGCAACTTCCTGAACACCGGCTGGGACTCCGTCGCCACGGCCGTGGAGGTCTCCGCCTACTCCCTGAAGTCCCTCACCATGGCCCTGCTGCCGCTGCTGGAGCGGCGCGGCGGCTCCGTGGTCGGCCTGGACTTCGACGCGCAGCTCGCGTGGCCCAAGTACGACTGGATGGGCGTGGCCAAGGCCGCGCTGGAGGCGACCAACCGGTACCTCGCCCGTGACCTCGGCGGCCGGAACATCCGCTGCAACCTCGTCTCGGCCGGCCCGATCAAGTCGATGGCGGCCAAGTCGATCCCCGGCTTCGAGGAGCTGGCGGACGTGTGGAACACCCGCGCGCCGATCGGCTGGGAGCTCACCGACCCCGAGCCCGCCGCGCGCGGCGTGGTGGCCCTGCTGTCCGACTGGTTCCCGAAGACCACGGGCGAGATCGTCCACGTGGACGGCGGCGTCCACATGATGGGGGCCTGAGACCCCACCGCCCCCGCCGTCGCGTCGCCGTCGGCGCCCCGGCTCGCCCGACCGGCCGCGCGTCAGCGACGCGCGGCCGCGGCGCCCCGGCAGACCATCGCGTGGGCCGCGGCCTCCGCCTCGGCGGTGCGCTCGTTCGCCGCACGGATCGCGGCGACCAGACGGGCGTGGTCGACGTGGTGCTGCGGCAGCAGCTCCTCGCCCACGTCGTGGCGGAGCAGGGCGCGCACCACCGTCCCCAGGTCGGCGTACACGGCGGCCAGCACCTCGTTGTGCGAGGCGCGGACCACGGCCAGGTGGAAGGCCGCGTCCGCCGTCACGAAGCGCTCGACGTCGCCCGAGGACCAGGCCGCCTCCCGCCGCCCGAGCAGCGCCTCCAGCTGCTGGAGGTCACGCGGGGTGCGCCGCCGCGCGGCCAGCCGCGCCGCCGTGGCCTCCAGCGTGCTGCGCAGTTCGGCGACGTCGTCCGGCGCCGCGTCGGCGAACCGGCGGTGCATCACGCCGGCCAGCTCGCTGGTGGCGGCCACGTAGGTTCCCGACCCCTGCCGGATGTCCAGGAGCCCGTTGTGCGCCAGGGCCCGCACGGCCTCCCGCACGGTGTTCCTGGCGACGCCGAGCCGCGCGACCAGCTCCGGCTCGGTGGGGATGCGGGAGCCGACCGGCCACTCGCCGGAGGTGATCTGGGCGCGGAGCTGCCCGATCACCTGGTCGGCGAGGGCGGAGCGGCGGGGCGCGGTCAGCGACATGACTCCTGCACTTCGTCGACGGATCTGCGGGTCGGTTCGCGGGCTTCGGCGCACACCGCGGTGTCCGCCGTGGTGTGCGCCGTCCCGTGACGAGGGACGACCGTACCGGGGCGGAGCGTTCCCGGGGAACGGCGCCGTGCGAGACTGGGCCCATGCCCGCTCTCGACCCTCATCCCACCGGTGGCCAGCGGACCCTGCTGATGATCCTGGGCGCCATGCTGACGATCGGCCTGGTGATCGCGGTCGTCGCCGTGGTCGCCTCACCCTAGCGTCAGCTCCCCGACGCCGGCCCCGGCCCGACGGCGGGGGTGGTGCCAGCCCCACCATCCCCTAGGGGGGTAGGTTCAGGGAGGACTGGGTGGCTCACCGGATGGGCCTCCCGCGCGGCCGTCCGTAGCGTTCTGTCCAGCGTCGGACAGGCGCGGGACGGAGGAAGCACGATGACCCAGACACGGCTGAGCTGGTGGGCCGTCCTCCTGCCCGCGGCGGTCTTCTCGGCCCTGCTCACGCTGCTGCTCACGAGCCCCGACCCCGCCGCCGGCGCCGTCGTGGAGCAGCGGCCCCTGCCGCAGCTGGTCGAGACGGTCCGGCAGGTCTGGCCGTCGTGACGCGGCCGCGCCGGGCACGGTTCACGCGGGGGCGGGAAGATCCCCAACACCCCGCGACCACCAGCACGTTTCGTGCGAAGCTGGGCACATGAGCGTCGATGTTCCCCGCAGGATCGTTCTCCTCCGACACGCCAAGGCCGACTGGCCCCAGGTCTCCGACCACGACAGGCCCCTCGCCGAGCGCGGCCGCAAGGACGCCCCCCTGGCCGGACGCTGGCTGGCCGGCGCCGGCGTGACCCCAGAACTGACTCTCTGCTCCACCGCCACTCGCTGCCGCGAGACCTGGAAGCTGACCGCCCCCGAGCTGCCCCGACGCCCGAAGACCGTCTACGAGGAGCGCCTCTACGAGGCCTCGCTCGGCGAGCTGATCGCCCTGGTCAACGGCGTGGACGACGCCGTCAGGGACCTGATGCTGGTGGGCCACAACCCCGGCGTCCACGCCCTCGCCGACGCCCTGAGCGGCGAGGCCGAGGGCGACGCCCGCGAGCGGATGAACCGTGCCGGCTTCGCCACCTCGGGGATGGCGGTGCTCAGCCTGACGGGCGACTGGAAGTCCGTGGAACACGGCGTGGCCCGCCTCGTCGCGTACTGGTCCCCGCACGACTGACCCGTCCGTCGCCGGTGCGCGGCACCCGGCACCTGACACTGCGAGGCGGCGGCGCCCCACGGTGGCGCGTCACGACGGCGCCTGGGCGTCCGCCGCCTCCACCTCTTCCCGGGTGATCCCCAGCAGGTACAGCACCGCGTCGAGGAACGGCACCGTCACGGCGGTGTGCGCGGCCCGCGCCACCAGCGGCTTGGCGTTGAAGGCGACCCCGAGGCCGGCGGCGTTAAGCATGTCGAGGTCGTTGGCACCGTCGCCGATGGCGACGGTGCGGGAGAGCGGCACCCCCGCCTCCTCGGCGAAACGGCGCAGCAGCCGCGCCTTGCCCGCCCGGTCCACGATCTCCCCGGTCACCCGGCCCGTGAGGCGGCCGTCGACCACCTCCAGCGTGTTGGCCGCGGCGAAGTCGAGCCCCAGGTGCTCCCGGAGCGCGTCCGTGACCTGGGTGAAGCCGCCCGAGACCACGCCCACCTGGCAGCCCAGCCGCTTGAGCGTGCGGATCAGGGTCCGTGCCCCCGGCGTCAGCCGCACCTGCGAGCGCACCGCGTCGACGACGGAGGCGTCGAGCCCGGCCAGCAGCGCCACCCGGGCGTGGAGGGACTCGGTGAAGTCGAGCTCGCCCCGCATCGCCGCGTCGGTGATCTTCGCGACCTCGGCCTCGCAGCCCGCGTGGCCCGCGAAGAGCTCGATCACCTCGTCCTGGATGAGGGTGGAGTCCACGTCCATCACGACCAGCCGCGGCGCGCGCCGCTGCAGCCCGGAGGCGACCACGGCCACGTCGACGGCCCGGGCCGCGGCCTCGGTGGCCAGCTCGGTGCGCAGCCGCTCGGGCGCCACGCCCGAGACGTCGAACTCGACGGCGGTGACCGGATACTTCGCCAGGCGGTAGATCCGGTCGATGTTCCCGCCGGTGGCGGCGATTCGGCCGGCGATCGCCGCCGTGGTCTCGGCCGTCAGCGGGTTGCCCAGCACCGTGACGTGGGAGCGCCCCGCGCCGCGCGAGGGGTTGTCGCCGGTGCCGGAGATGATCTCGGCCTGGAGCCCGGACGCCTCGGCCCAGGCGTGGAGCGTCGCCCGCAGCTCGCCCTCCGTGGCCCCGCCGGAGCGGGGCGGCGTCGTGACCAGCGCGCACAGCGTGATGCGGCCCCGGGTGACGACCTGCTCGATGTCGATGACGTCCACCCCGAAGGCGGCCAGTTCGTGGAAGAGCCCCGCGGTCAGACCGGGCTTGTCTCTCCCGAAGATCTTCACCAGCAGGGTGGGGGCGTCCGGCGTCATGATGCCCCCACCGTAGCCGTGTCGGCGGACCGTTCGTCGTCCTGACCGGCACGTGGACACGGCAAAGAGATGAACGTCACGATGCTGCTGACGCTCCGCACCAGAACGGTGACTTCGTGGGGGGCGGGTTCACGGATACGGCAGGAGCCTGGAATAGTGCCCCCACGATGTTCGACCATCCCGAGACCTCCTGCCGGGGGCTCTCATCGGGGGACAACCTTGCTTTGTGGGGCAGAGAGTGCCTGAGCTCGTTCTGGAACTTGACGGACGCACATGGACTTTGGATCCGACACGGTCCTATAACGTGGGCAGAGACCCCCATGGGGATCTCGTGCTCAACGACGCCCGCGTCTCGTGGCGTCACGCCACCATACGGTGGGGGGGACAGAGCTGGATCGTGGAGGACCACGGCAGCACCAACGGGACCTACGCGCAGGGCCAGCGCATCCAGCAGCTGCCGCTGGCGCCCGGCGCCGTCGTCCACCTGGGCAACGCCACGGACGGTCCACGCCTGACCTTCTCCGCCGGCGCCCACGCCGCCCCTTCGCAGGCGCACCAGCAGGGGGGACACGCTCCCGCGCCGAGCGCGCAGCCCGCCCAGCAGCCCCCGCAGGCGCCGGCCCACGGCATGCAGGCACCGCCGCACCAGCAGCAGCCCCTGCACGCTCCCCACCAGCAGCCCCCGATGCACGCGCCGATGCAGCCCCCGGCCGCCGCGATGGCCGCACCGCACGCCGGGATGCCTCCGCACCAGGTGCCCCCGCAGCAGGCGGGCTACGGCTATCCGCCCCAGGGGCCCCCGCAGGGGCAACCGCCGGGCGGCGGACAGGGCGGCGAGCGCGCGCCGACCACGTTCCACAACTTCACGGTCGGCCAGGTCACCCGCATCGGCCGTGCCCTGGAGAACGAGCTGGTCGTCTCCGACCTCCAGGTCTCCCGCTTCCACGCCGAGTTCCTGGCCCACGCCGACGGCCGCTTCGAGATCCACGACCTCGGCAGCCACAACGGCACGTACGTCAACGGTCAGCAGCTGCCGAAGAACGGTCGCCGCTTCCTCGGCCAGAACGAGACCGTCGGTATCGGTCACTCCACCTTCCGGCTGGTGGGCAACCGGCTCCAGGAGGACATCGACACCGGCGCCGTCACCTTCTCCGCCCGCCACCTCACCGTCCAGGTCAACGACGGGCAGCTGACGATCCTCAACGACGTCTCCTTCGGCGTGCCGGAGAAGTCGCTGATCGGCGTGATCGGCCCCTCGGGCTCCGGCAAGTCCACGCTGCTGCGCGCCCTCACCGGCTACCGCCCGGCCACCTACGGCGAGGTGCTCTACGACCACCGCAACCTCTACACCCACTTCGCGGAGCTGCGCCACCGCATCGGCCTGGTGCCGCAGGACGACATCCTGCACACCGCGCTGCCCGTGCGGCAGGCGCTGCGGCTGGCCGCCCAGCTGCGCTTCCCCGGTGACGTCGGCGAGGCCGAGCGCAACAACCGCGTCGAGGAGGTGCTCGCCGAGCTCAAGCTCAGCCCGCACGCCACCAAGCGCATCTCCTCCCTCTCCGGAGGCCAGCGCAAGCGTGTCTCCGTCGCGCTGGAGCTGCTGACCAAGCCCTCACTGATCTTCCTCGACGAGCCCACCTCCGGCCTCGACCCGGGCATGGACCGCGACGTCATGCAGCTGCTGCGGGCCCTCGCCAACGACGGCCGCACCGTGCTCGTCGTCACCCACTCCGTGGCCGAGCTCTCGCTGTGTGACCGCGTCCTCGTGATGGCACCGGGCGGCGGCGTGGCGTACTTCGGCCCGCCCGACGAGGCGCTGAACTTCTTCGGCTACGACGGCTGGGCGGACGTCTTCTCGGCCTTCGAGAACTACCGCGACCACGACTGGATGGGCCGCTGGCGCAGCTCCCAGCACTACCAGATGTACGCCGCCGACATCGACGCCGTACAGCCGCAGGCGCAGGCCGCCCACGTCCAGCCCATGGCCATGGCCGCGATGCAGCACAAGCCGCAGAGCTGGGGCTCCCAGGTGTTGACGCTGATGAAGCGCTACGCCGCCGTGATCCTGGCCGACAAGGGCTTCCTCGGCCTGACCGTGGCGCTTCCCGTCGTCCTCGGCCTGGTCAGCGCCATCATCCCGTCCGACTTCGGCCTGAGCTACGGCGACGCGGAGCGTGGCTTCCGCAACGGGGACGCCAGCATCATCCTGCTCGTCGTCGTCGTCGGCATGTGCTTCACCGGCGCCGCCAACGCGGTCAGAGAGCTGATCAAGGAACGCGTGATCTACGAGCGAGAACGCGCGGTCGGCCTCTCCCGCTCGGCGTACCTGATGTCGAAGGTCTTCGTCCTCGGCATCGTCACGGTCTTCCAGGCGGCCGTGCTGTGCATGATCGGCTTCCTGCCCCGCGAGGCGCCCGTCGAGGGCGTCATCATCTCCGACGCCCCGTACATGGAGATGACCCTCGTCATCATGGCGCTGGGCTGCACCTCGATGATGATCGGCCTCCTCATCTCCTCCCTGGTGCGCACCTCCGAGATGACCATGCCGCTGCTGGTCATGATCTCCGTGGTGCAGCTCGTCTTCACCGGCGCGCTCTTCGCCGTCCACGGCACGCTCGGCGTGGAGCAGGTCGCCTGGCTGATGCCCTCGCGCTGGGCGCTGGCGGGCGTCGGCACGACCACCGACCTCAACACCCTCGCGGCCTCGCCCGACTCCGACCCCGACCCGATCTGGAAGCACGAGGCCGGGTACTGGCTGCTGGACGTCGCGATGCTCGGCGTGATCGCCGTGATCTGTGGCTTCCTGGTGATGAAGTTCCTGCGCCGCCACGAGCCCGAGGTCATGCGCGCCTGAGCGCGGACCACCGCCAGGGGCCTCCCGCCACGTGGCGGGAGGCCCCTGCGTGACGTCGCCGCCGCGGCCCGCCCGCCACGCCGGAGGCGGGCGGCCCCGGCCCCTCCGTCCCGAGCCCTACGACCCCGGGCCACGCCCACCACGGCCGCCGGTCGGATCCGGCGCGACCCCTCGCCGCGTTACGGTGCTGCCATGGCCCCACGCACCGGGTTCGCCGCGGTCAGCGCCGCCCTGCTCGCCATGAACCGCACCCTCGAGGTGCGCGACGTGCTCCAGACGATCGTCAGCTCCGCCCGCGAGCTGCTGGACGCCCGCTACGCCGCCCTCGGCGTGCCCGACGGACAGGGCGGCTTCGCCCAGTTCATCGTCGACGGCGTCAGCGACCGCCAGTGGCAGGCCATCGGCCCCCTGCCCCGGCAACACGGCGTGCTCGCCGCGATGCTCCACGACGCCACCCCCGTGCGCCTGGCCGACGTGCGCCACCACCCCCACTTCGTCGGCTGGCCGGGCGCCCACCCCGAACTGACCGACTTCCTCGGCATGCCCATCGCCGACGGCGAGGAGGTCCTCGGCGCCCTCTTCCTGGCCAACAAGCGCTGCCTGCCGGGACAGCGCCGCCGCGAGAGCTGCGCCTTCACCGCTGAGGACGAGGAGCTGCTGCGGCTCCTCGCCCAGCACGCCGCGATCGCCCTGACCAACGCGCGCCTCTACGAGCGCAGCCGCGAGCTGACCATCGCCGAGGAGCGCGCCCGGCTCGCCCACGAGCTCCACGACGCCGTCGCCCAGAAGCTCTTCTCCCTCCGCCTGACGGCCCGCGCCGCCGCCACCCTCCTCGACCGTGACCCCGTCCGCGCGCGCCAGGAGCTCGCCCAGGTCGCCACACTCGCCGCCGAGGCGGCCGACGAGCTGCGCGCCGCCGTCATCGAGCTGCGCCCCGCCGCCCTCGACGAGGACGGCCTGGTGGCGACCCTCAGCGCCCAGACCCAGGTCCTCGACCGCGCTCACCCCGCCACCGTCAGCTTCACCAGCCAGGGCGTGCGGGCCCTGCCCGCGGCCCAGGAGGCGGCCCTGCTGCGCGTCGCCCAGGAGGCGCTGCACAACGCCCTGCGCCACGCCGAGGCCACCCGCGTCGACGTCCGCCTGGACCGTCGCGGCGCGGGCACCCTGCTGCGGGTGGCCGACGACGGCGTCGGCTTCGACCCCGAGGCGGTCCGCCGCGCCGGTCGCCGCCTGGGGCTGGTGTCGATGCGCGACCGCGCCGCCGCGGTCGGCGGCACCCTGACCGTGGAGTCGGCGCCCGGCAAGGGCACCGTGATCGAGATGGAGGTCCCCGGTGGCTGAGGTCATCCGCGTGCTGCTCGTCGACGACCACCAGGTGGTCCGCCGTGGCCTGCGTACCTTTCTCGAGGTCCAGGGCGACATCGAGGTCGTGGGCGAGGCCGCCGACGGCGGCGAGGGCGTGGACCGCGCGGAGGAGCTGCGGCCCGACGTGATCCTGATGGACGTCAAGATGCCGGGCACCGACGGCGTCGAGGCGCTGCGCCGGCTGCGGGAGCTCGACAACCCCGCCCGGGTCCTCATCGTCACCAGCTTCACCGAGCGCCGCACCGTGGTCCCCGCGCTGCGCGCCGGGGCCGCCGGATACGTCCACAAGGACGTGGACCCGGAGGCCCTGGCCAGCGCCATCCGTTCGGTCCACGCCGGCCACGTGTTGCTCCAGCCCGAGGTGGCCGGGGCACTGCTCGCCGAGGAGGCGACGGGCGGCGGCCGCGCCGGCTCCCTGACCGAGCGGGAGCGGGAGGTGCTGGCTCTGATCGCCCGTGGTCGGTCCAACCGCGAGATCGCCCGCACCCTGGTGCTCTCGGAGAAGACCGTCAAGACCCACGTGTCGAACATCCTGATGAAGCTGGACCTCTCCGACCGCACCCAGGCCGCGCTCTGGGCCGTCCGACACGGCGTCACCGACTGAACGCGCGGCCTCCTCACCCGCCGAGCCGAACACAGGTGCGATAGCGGATTCATACTGTCGGGTGTATGTCGCCCGACTGGCGCAACCCCCGCCTCGATGAACCGTTCTGTAGGGCGTGCCGCGACGGACGTCGCGACATGATGCGAACCAACAGGAAGGTCACCGAAGTGAACAACCTCAAGAAGGCCGCCGCGATCACCCTCATGACCGGCGGGATCGTCGTCGCCGGCGCCGGTGTGGCCGCAGCCCACGCCACCGCCCCCGGCCAGGCCCTCCACTCCCCGGGCGTCGGCTCCGGCAACGTCGTGCAGGCGCCGGTCCACCTCCCGGTCAACGTCAACGGCAACAGCGTCAACGTGGTGGGTGTCCTGAACCCGGCCTTCGGCAACACCAGCGTCAACAACTGAGTCCGCACCACAACGGCGGGCGTCGTTGCGCCGAATGGTGGGTAACGCCGGAGGCTCCCGTGCCGTCGGTCGGGGCCGCGCGTTGTGCAGGGCGTGGCCCCCTGACCAGGGGTCCTACGGCCGTAACCCATCCAGGAGGATCGCAACCATGAACAATGCCACGAAGGCCGCCGTCGTGCTGGCGGCCGCCGGCGTCGCCCTCGGGGCGTCGGCCGGCGCCGCCTCCGCACACTCGGGTGCCGGCGCTCAGGCGAAGGCCGTCAAGTCGCCAGGCGTGCTCTCGGGCAACATCGTCCAGATCCCGGTGAGCATTCCGATCAACCTGACGGGCAACAGCGTCAACGTCGTCGGCATCCTCAACCCGGTCTTCGGCAACACCGGAGTCAACGGCTGAGCCGCCGACCCCGGCGCGCCACGGTGTGGCGCCCCCGCGTGGTCGCTCCGGCGACCACCCCGGCCCCCGGAGCCTCCACCGCCCGGGGGCCGGGCCATCTCCCGCGCCCGGCCGGCCACGGCCCCCGACCGTTCCGGCCCTCCTAGCTCTCCGAGCGGCGCTCCATCTCCTCGGCGTACGCGTTGTACGCCGCCACCCGCGCCCGCCGCGCGGCGCGCTCCACCGGGCGCAGCAGCCGGTCCCGCTCCGCGATCTGCGCCGCGCTCACCGCGGCGCCGTGCTCGGCCGCCTCGCCGGCGATCTCCACCAGCGCGCCCACCCGCTGCGCCAACTCCAGCACCCGGACCGCCCGCGGCGGATACCCCGGGGCCAGCAGCCGCCGCGGCGCCGACCGCGCCCGGTACGCCTCCAGGCCGGCCCGAGCCGCCGGACCCGCCCCCGCGAGATCGAGCGCGGTCAGTGCCCGCGTCGTCTCCCGCAGCACCTGCGCCAGCTCCCGTTCCGCCTCGCCGAGCGAGGGCACGTCCGCGGGCGGCGCCTGACGCACCGGCAGACACCGCCAGACCACCTCGGTCAGCACGTCACCCGCCGGGCCCTTCTCGTTCACCTCGGGCACCAGTCCGAGGCGCGGCCCCTGACCGGGACCCGACGCCGGCCCCCAGGCCAACACCGCCTCCCCGGCCGCCAGGGCCGCGAGGTTGAACTCCGGGGGCCCGCTCAGCCCGAGCGGGTGCCCCGGTGCCGGCAGCGCGATCCGCAGCCCCACCACACCGAGCGCGCGGAGCCTTCCCAACGCCAGGGTCAGCCCCACGGGCCCCGGCTCGTCGGGCAACTGCGTCACCCGGTGGACCGCGTCGGGGCCCACCACGTGCGACACCGCGTCATCCGGCGAGACTTCTCCGGCGAAGAGGGCATTCCCCCAGGCCGCCAGCCGCCCCGCGCGAGGTTCGTCGAACATGACCTCTACCTTAGGGAAGTGCGCACAACCGCCCTCCTGACGACCAACCCGGCCGGGGCGTGGCGTAGGTTTTGTGCAGGCACGTGAAGACGGCCCCGCAAGAGGCGACAGCAAGGGGAGACCGCGCGCATGAGCGATGTACTGGAGCTGGTGGACGTTTCCGTGGTCCGCGACGGCAGGGCTCTGGTGGAAGAGGTCTCCTGGTCGGTCTCCGAGGGCGAGCGGTGGATCATCCTCGGACCCAACGGCGCGGGCAAGACCACCCTGCTGAACATCGCCTCCAGCTATCTCTTCCCCACCTCGGGCACCGCACAGATCCTCGGGGAGAAGCTCGGGAGCGTCGACGTCTTCGAGCTCCGCCCGCGCATCGGCATGGCCTCCAGCGCCCTGGCGGAGAAGCTGCCGCGCCGCCAGACCGTGCTCCAGACCGTCCTCACCGCCGCCTACGGCATGACCGCCGGCTGGCAGGAGGCGTACGACGAGGTCGACGAGCGCCGCGCCCTCGCGTTCCTCGACCGGCTCGGCATGAGCGCCTTCCTGGAGCGGAAGTTCGGCACCCTCTCGGAGGGCGAGCGCAAGCGCACCCAGATCGCCCGCGCCCTGATGGCTGACCCGGAGCTGCTGCTCCTCGACGAGCCCGCCGCCGGTCTCGACCTCGGAGGACGCGAGGACCTGGTGCGCCGACTCGGCCGGCTCGCCCGCGACCCGTACGCCCCGGCGATGGTGATGGTCACCCACCACGTCGAGGAGATCGCCCCCGGCTTCACCCACGTGCTGCTCATCAACCGCGGCAGGGTGCTGGCGGCCGGTCCGCTCGACACGACGCTCACCTCCGCCAACCTCTCGCACTGCTTCGGCCTGCCCCTGGTGGTGGAGCGCCAGGGCGACCGCTGGACGGCCCAGGGCCTGCCCCTGGGCTGAGCCCGTGCCCTCATCCCCTGTTCGTGACGAACACGCGGCGTTACCATGGGTTCGTGGACTTCTGGGTGGGGTGGCTCATCGCCGCAGGCGCATTCGCGATCGTTCTCGTCCTGACCGCCATGCCGGAGCTCGGCATGCTCGCGATCGGCGCCGTGGCCGCCGCGCTGACCGCCGCCCTGACCGACAGCCTCGTCGTCCAGGTCGTCGTCTTCGCCATCGTCTCCACGGCCCTCATCCTCGCCGTCCGGCCCGTGGCGCGTCGCGCCAGAGCGGGCGCTCCCGGGATCGCCTCGGGAGTGGACGCGCTCCGGGGCAGGACCGCGGTCGTGCTGGAGCGGGTCGACGGCAGCAGCGGCCGCATCAAGCTCGCCGGCGAGACCTGGTCGGCGCGGTCACTGAGTGAGGACGACACCTTCGAGCCCGGCAGTCAGGTCAGCGTCGTCGAGATCGACGGGGCCACCGCTGTCGTGATGTGATGTCCCCTCATTCGACAACCGATCCAACTCACCTAGCCGCAAGGGGAAGTACACGATGGACGCCATCATCATCGTGCTGGTGATCCTGGTGGTGCTGGTGGTCATCGCCCTGGTCCAGACGATCCAGGTGATCCAGCAGGCGAGCGCCGCAATCGTGGAGCGCTTCGGCCGCTACACCCGCACCCTGAACGCCGGCCTCAACATCGTCGTCCCGTTCATCGACCGCATCCGCAACCGCATCGACCTGCGCGAGCAGGTCGTGCCGTTCCCACCGCAGCCGGTGATCACCCAGGACAACCTGGTGGTCAACATCGACACCGTCATCTACTACCAGGTGACGGACGCCCGCGCGGCCACCTACGAGGTCTCCAACTTCATCCAGGCGATCGAGCAGCTCACGGTCACCACGCTCCGGAACATCATCGGCGGCATGGACCTGGAGCGCACCCTCACCTCCCGGGAGGAGATCAACGCGGCGCTGCGCGGCGTACTGGACGAGGCCACCGGCAAGTGGGGCATCCGCGTCAACCGCGTCGAGCTCAAGGCGATCGAGCCGCCGACCTCCATCCAGGACTCGATGGAGAAGCAGATGCGCGCCGACCGCGACAAGCGCGCCGCCATCCTCCAGGCCGAGGGCATCCGGCAGTCCGAGATCCTCCAGGCCGAGGGCGCCAAGCAGGCCGAGATCCTGCGGGCCGAGGGTGACGCCCGCGCCTCCGCGCTGCGGGCCGAGGGTGAGGCGCAGGCCATCCGCACCGTCTTCGAGGCGATCCACGCGGGCGACGCCGACCAGAAGCTCCTCTCCTACCAGTACGTCCAGATGCTGCCGAAGATCGCCGAGGGCAGCTCCAACAAGCTCTGGATCGTGCCGAGCGAGATCGGCGACGCCCTCAAGGGCCTCGGCGGCAACATCAGCAAGATCACGCAGGCCAACGGGGGCGGAGGCGGCGGAGCCGGCGAGGCGGCCTCGGGCTCGGGCGAGGGCACGCCGTCGCTTGACAAGCCCCCGGTGGTGCGCCAGCAGCCCCGCATCGAGTAGTCACGAGGCCCGGCCCGCGACGGCCGACGGCCAGCAGCCGACGCGCCCCGTCATCCTTCGATGACGGGGCGCGTGCGTGCGTCTCCCGGCCGCCGTCACCTCAGGAGGCAGCAGCCGTGGCGGAGGGCCGCAGCCAGTCCGGCAGCTCCAGTCGGGCCTCGGCCGTGCCCAGGGCCAGCAGCAAGGCGTCGGCCGGCGTCGGCTCGAACGGCTTCACCAGCAGCCGCATCCCCGCCTGCGAGGGGGTCCGGTTCGCCTTGCGGTTGTTGTCCTCCGCACAGGCGGCGACCGTGTTCAGCCAGCTGTCCCCGCCCCCCTGGGAGCGCGGCAGCACGTGGTCGACGGTCGTCGCCCGCCGGCCGCAGTAGGCGCAGCGGTGGCCGTCACGCACGAGCACACCCCGCCGTGACCACGGCGCCCGTTGTCGGAACGGAACCCTCACGAAGCGCCGCAGCCGTATCACCTGCGGCACCGGCAGGTCGACGGCGGCGGCCCGCACCCGCAGCCCGGGGTGCGCGTGCTCCACGACCGCCTTGTGCTGGATGACGAGGACCACCGCCCGCCGCAACGGCACGGTCGACAGCGGTTCGTAGCTCGCGTTGAGCACCAGGGCCTGGCGCATCCCGCCCACCTCCCAGGACTTCCACCGGAACGTCCCCGCCCCCGCGGCGGGCTGTGGAACCACTGTGCCGCCGGCCCCGCGGGCGGACAACGCAATTTCACGGGAACGCTCGGTGACGGACGGGTGGTGGACGGGACGCCGCCCACGCCGCCTCAGCCGGCGGCCGGGTTCTCGTACTCCCCGATCAGCTGTGCGCGGCCGATGGCGTGGAAGCGCAGGTTGAACCCGACCACCGCGGGCGTGGCACCCTCGTCGACCCCGAGCCGTTCCTGGTCCACCGCGTAGACGGTGAAGACGTACCGGTGAGGTCCGTCGCCGGGCGGCGGCGCGGCCCCGCCGAAGTCCTTCGTGCCGTAGTCGTTGCGGACGTGGACCGCGCCCGCGGGCAGCCCGTCCATGGCCCCGGTGCCGGCACCGGCGGGGAGCTCCGTGACGGACACGGGGATGTCGAAGAGCACCCAGTGCCAGAACCCGCTGCCGGTGGGGGCGTCGGGGTCGTAGCAGGTGACCGCGAAGCTCCTCGTCCCCTCGGGGAACCCGCTCCACCGCAGGTGCGGGGAGCTGTTGCCTCCCGAGTAGACCTGCTCCTGCCCCAGCGGCTCCCCGTCGCGCACGTCGTCGCTGACGACCGTGAAGGACGCCACCGGCGGGTGGAAGTCGTGGGGGAGTGGACGGCGTCGCTGCTCGGCCATGTCGGATCCTCCTCGTCGAGTCGATCACTGCTGATCACTGCCGGGCAGCCTAGCCAGCGCGCCCCGACGGCGCGCGCCGCCGCTGTCGGCGGTCGGACGTAGGGTCTGGTGCCATGGACGAGCCGTTGACACGTGACTTCTTCGACCGCCCCGTCCTGGAGGTGGCCCCCGACCTCCTCGGCCGGATCCTCGTGCGGACGGACGCCGAGGGCGAGCTCATGCTGCGCCTGACGGAGGTGGAGGCGTACGCGGGCGAGCTCGATCCCGCCTCGCACGCGTACCGCGGCCGCACACAGCGCAACGCCACCATGTTCGGCCCGCCCGGCCACGCCTACGTCTACTTCACCTACGGCATGTGGCACTGTCTGAACCTCGTCTGCGGCCCCGTGGGCCAGGCGAGAGGAGTGCTGCTGCGCGCCGGGGAGGTACTCTCGGGCCTTGGCCCCGCCCGACGGCGTCGCGCCTCGGCACGCCGGGACGCCGAACTGGCCAGAGGCCCCGCCCGCCTGGCGACGGCTCTCGGCGTCGACCGCACACTGGACGGCACGGACCTGTGCGGGGAGGACGGGACGGGCGGCGCCACCCTGCGGGTGCTGCGCGGGTCACCTCCGCCGCGGAGCGTGGTACGGAACGGTCCGCGGACCGGGGTGTCCGGCGAGGGCGCGATCGCACCGTGGCGGTTCTGGGTCGACGGCGACCCCACCGTCAGCCCGTACCGGGCGCACCGTCCGCGCGCCGGCAGGGCCCTGACCAGCAAACTTGACGCGCAGGTGGCAGAGTCGTAGCGTTGGTCGAGTCGCCTCAAGCGGCACGCTCCATGACTGTGGCTGATCGACATCGTCGAACGACAGTGGGAGGTGCTGAAGGGGTGGCCAGCCATTCAAAGCCCCTTCCTCCTCATCCGAGGCTGCTTTCGGTGCGCCGCAAAGCAGAGTAAGGAAAGCCGGATTAGGTTCCGGAGAGGAAATCGGCTAGCATGGTGATCACAAGGAAACGCCCGGAGCGGCCTGAGAGGGTCGTGAAGGAAGTGTCCGTTTCTTGAGAACTCAACAGCGTGCTTGATAGTTGTCAATGCCAGTTTTTTTGTGATTCATTCTGCGAGGATACTCGCGTGAGTGGTCGCGTTTTGTGATGCATTCACGGAGAGTTTGATCCTGGCTCAGGACGAACGCTGGCGGCGTGCTTAACACATGCAAGTCGAACGATGAAGCCGCTTCGGTGGTGGATTAGTGG
>NZ_JBQQBZ010000027.1:0-114196 GCF_052245655.1 Streptomyces sp. 4N509B | reverse complement strand
GGAAACGATGGAAGGACACGCGGCATGAACCCTCACGAGGACGGTCCCAAGCGTGAGGTGCCCGGCACCCTCGTCAAGGTCCTCACCCACCGTCGCCACGACCGCGGCATGCGGCTCGCGGAGTTCACCAGCCGCTGCGTGCGCCGCGGCGAGGTCCACGAGCTGGTCACCACCGACCAGGCGGGCCAGCCGCCGGGCGCGCGCATCGACCGGGTCGGCTTCCTCGGCTTCGCCGAGATCGGCGGCGCCGGCGTCATCGACCGCGGCGACGAGGTGTGGGTGGGCGACCACCGCGTCGGCACCGTGCTCGGCTTCGACTCCTGCCACTTCCCGAACCACTACAACGTCCTCATCGCCGTCGAACGCCTGCTGACGGGCCCCGAACTCGACCTCAAGCCCGAGGCCGAGCTCACCTTCCGCCAGGGGCAGCCCCAGCCTCAGCCCCAGCCACGGCCGGCCACCACGGAGCGGAGGCCGGCGTGACGACCCTCCTCGCCTCCCTCACCGGACCGGCCCAGCTGCGGGGCCTCGACGACGGGCAGCTCGACGCCCTCGCCGCCGAGATCCGCACCCTCCTCGTCGACCGCGTCTCCCTCAACGGCGGCCACCTCGGTCCCAACCTCGGCGTCGTCGAACTGACCATCGCCCTCCACCGCGTGTTCGACTCCCCCCGCGACGCCGTCGTCTGGGACACCGGCCACCAGGCGTACGTCCACAAGCTGCTGACCGGCCGCGTCGCCGACTTCGCGACGCTGCGCACCCGCGGCGGCATGTCGGGCTACCCCTCCCGGGAGGAGTCCGAGCACGACCTCGTGGAGAACTCCCACGCCTCCACCGCCCTGTCCTACGCCGACGGCCTGGCCCGCGCCCGCGCGCTGCGCGGCGAGCCGGGGCACGTCGTCGCCGTCATCGGCGACGGCGCGCTCACCGGGGGCATGACGTGGGAGGCGATCAACAACATCGCCGCCGCGCCCGAGCGCCCCCTCGTCGTCGTCCTCAACGACAACGGCCGCTCCTACGCCCCCACCGTCGGCGGCCTCGCCGACCACCTCGCCGCCCTGCGCGCCTCCCGCCGCTACGAGGAGTTCCTCGACCGCGCCAAGCACACCCTCCAGGGCCTGCCGGCCGTCGGCGACACCGTCTACCGCGCCCTGCACGGCGCGAAGAAGGGCCTGAAGGACTTCCTCACCCCCCAGGCCATCTACGAGGATCTGGGCCTGAAGTACCTCGGGCCGGTCGACGGCCACGACCGCGCCGCCGTCGAGCTCGCGCTCGCCCGCGCCCGCGACTTCGGCGGCACCGTCGTCGTGCACTGCCTCACCGTCAAGGGCCGCGGCCACGGCCCGGCCGAGCAGGACACCCGCGACCACTTCCACGCCGTCCGCGCCTCCGCACCCGCGGGCGCCGCCCGCCCGGCCCCCGCCGGCGGCGACGCGGCGGCGCGGGGGCGCCGCCTCGCCTGGACCCAGGCGTTCAGCGAGGAACTGCTCGCCCTGGCCCGCGAGCGGCCCGACCTCGTCGCGCTCACCGCCGCGATGCTCGAACCCACCGGCCTCCAGCAGCTCCACCAGGAGCTGCCCGACCAGGTCGTGGACGTCGGCATCGCCGAACAGCACGCCGTGACCTCCGCCGCCGGCATGGCCATGGCCGGGCTCCACCCGGTCGTCTGCGTCTACGCCACCTTCCTCAACCGCGCCTTCGACCAGGTCCTCATGGACGTGGCCCTGCACCGCCTGCCCGTCACGTTCGTGCTCGACCGCGCCGGCATCACCGGCGACGACGGCCCCTCCCACCACGGCATGTGGGACCTGGCGGCCTTCCGCCTGGTGCCCGGCCTGCGCATCGCCGCCCCCCGCGACCGCGCGACGCTGCGGCGCCAGCTGCGCCAGGCCCTCGCCACCACGGACGGGCCCACCCTGCTGCGCTTCCCCAAGGGCGACCTCGGCCCCGAACTCCCCGCCGAGGAGCGCCTCGACGAGGCGGGCTCGGACGCGTCGGTGGACGTGCTGGCCCGCACCGGGGAGGACGTCCTGCTCGTCGCGTTCGGCGCGATGGCCGGCCCGTGCGTCGAGGCGGCGGCGCTGCTGAACGAGACCGGCGTCGGCGTCACCGTCGTGGACCCGGGCTGGGTCGCGCCGGTCTCGCCCGCGCTGACGGGGCTGGCCGCCCGGTTCGAGACCGTCGTCACGGTCGAGGACGGCCTGCGGTCCGGCGGCGTCGGGGAGGCCACGGCCGTGGCGCTGCGCGACGCCGGGGTCGTGCCGCCGAGCCTGGCGGTGCTCGGCGTGCCCGCCGCGTTCCTCCCGCACGGCAGCCGCGCGGAGCTGCTTCAGGAGTGCGGGCTGACCGCCCACCAGATAGCCGCCCGTGTCCGGGAGGTGGCCGCGCTGCCGACGCCCGGACTGCCGCTCGGCGCGCGCGCCACGCTGACGCGCTGACCGCGCCCTCGTTGACCGTGCCCGCCGACCGTGCCCGCCGACCGATTCCGTGGACCGATTCCGCTGACCGTCTCCGACGAGCCCGCCCGTGCCGGCTGTCATGCCGACCCGTTGAGTTGAAAGGAGCCGTGTGATGACCACGACGCCCGTGTCGCTCGGCATCCCGGCCGTCCCCGTCCGGCTCGCCGAGCGCCGGACCTCCCGAAGGATCCGCGTCGGCTCGGTCGAGGTCGGTGGTGGGGCGCCGGTCTCGGTGCAGTCGATGACGACGACCGTGACCGCGGACGTGAACGCGACGCTCCAGCAGATCGCGGAGCTGACCGCGGCCGGCTGTGAGATCGTCCGGGTCGCCTGCCCCTCCCAGGACGACGCCGACGCGCTACCGCAGATCGCGCGGAAGTCGCAGATTCCGGTGATCGCCGACATTCACTTCCAGCCGAAGTACGTGTTCGCCGCGATCGACGCGGGGTGTGCGGCGGTGCGGGTGAACCCGGGGAACATCAAGAAGTTCGACGACAAGGTGCGGGAGATCGCCCGGGCCGCGGCGGCGGCCGGCACGCCGATCCGCATCGGCGTCAACGCCGGCTCGCTCGATCCCCGCCTGCTCGCGAAGCACGGCAGGGCCACGCCGGAGGCGTTGGTGGAGTCGGCGCTGTGGGAGTGCTCCCTGTTCGAGGAGCACGGCTTCACCGACCTGAAGATCTCCGTCAAGCACAACGACCCGGTGATCATGGTCAACGCCTACCGGCTGCTGGCGCAGCGCTGCGACTATCCCCTCCACCTCGGCGTCACCGAGGCCGGGCCCGCCTTCCAGGGCACGATCAAGTCGGCCGTCGCGTTCGGCGCGCTGCTGGCCGAGGGCATCGGCGACACCATCCGCGTCTCCCTCTCCGCCCCACCCGTGGAGGAGATCAAGGTCGGCATACAGATCCTCCAGTCGCTGGGCCTGCGCGAACGCCGCCTGGAGATCGTCTCCTGCCCCTCCTGTGGCCGCGCCCAGGTCGACGTCTACAAGCTCGCCGACGAGGTCACCGCCGGCCTCGACGGCCTGGAGGTCCCGCTGCGGGTGGCGGTGATGGGCTGTGTGGTCAACGGTCCGGGTGAGGCCCGGGAGGCGGACCTCGGGGTGGCCTCGGGCAACGGCAAGGGCCAGATCTTCGTGCGCGGCGAGGTCATCAAGACCGTCCCCGAGTCCCGCATCGTCGAGACCCTCATCGAGGAGGCCATGAAGCTCGCCGAGCAGATGGAGGGCGACGACACCGCCCCCACCGGCACACCCCAGGTCACCGTCGGCTGACCCCCGCGCCCCACCCGCGCCGCCCCTCTCTCCCCTCCCGTCTCACGCAGATCCCACCGAAGGGTTTCCCACACGATGACCTCCGCACCTCGCGCGATCGACCTCGCCCTCGACGTCGTCCCCTTCCCCGACGCCCCGGCCACCTGGCGGGTCGCGGCCACCCTGCACCTCCCCGCGGGCGACCCGCCCGACACCGTCCAGGTGCTGCTCTCGGGACTCACCTACGACCGCCGTTACTGGTCCGTCCCGGGCGAGGGCGACTACGTCCGCCACGCCGTCGGCGAGGGCCACGCCGTCCTCGCGCTGGACCGCCCCGGCACGGGCGCGAGCGAGCACCCGCCGGCCGAGCAGGTCACCGTCGACGCCAACGTGGCGGCCCTGCACCACGTGGTCACCGCCCTCCGGGAGGGGAAGGCGGCCACCGAGGTGCCGGCGTTTCCGCGGGTCGTCGCCGTCGGCCACTCCCTCGGCTCGGGCATAGCCATCCTGGAGGCCGCCCGCCACCACGACCTCGACGCCCTCGTCGTCACCTCGCTGCTCCACGCCTTCGGCCCCCTCTACCCGGAGGCCGCACCGGCGCTCCACCCGGCCGCCGCCGACCCCGTCCTCGGCTCCGCGGGGCTGCCCGAGGGATACCTCACGACACGGCCGGGGCTGCGCGCCCGCCTCTACGAGCACGCGGGCGGGGTGAGCCCGGAGCTCTCCGCGTACCACGAGGAGACGAAGTCCACCGTCACCCTCGGCGAGGGCGCGACGTTGGAGGCCATCTACCAGCCCGAGGCCGCCGCCGGCGTCGACGTCCCCGTGCTGCTGGTCGCCGGCCGGGAGGACCGGCTCTTCGGCGGCGGCGAGCTCTCCCTGGAGCGCCCCGAGGACGTCGTCGCCCACGAGCAGAAGATCTTCACCGGCGTGCCCGAACTGGAGGCCTTCACCCTGCCCGAGGCCGCCCACTCGCTCAACCTCCACCGCACCGCGCCGCGTTGGTACGCGGCGGCGCAGGCCTGGCTCGCCCGACGGCTGCCGCCCACCCGCCCCTGACCATCCGCACCCGCCCGCCCCCGACCGCCCGCCCCTGACCGCCGACCGCCGACCGCCGACCGCCGACCCGCATCCGACACCCCCGGACCTGACACCGCCGGACCTGACACCCCCGCGACGAACAGAAGGACGAGACGATGACCACAACCAGGGACAGTCATGCCGTGGTCCTGGGCGGCAGCCTCGCGGGGCTGTGCGCCGCCGCGGCCCTGGCACCCCACGTGGACCGGGTCACGCTGGTGGAGCGCGACGCCTTCCCCGACGAGCCGCGCTGGCGCCGCGGCGTCCCCCAGGCCCGCCACACCCACAACCTCATGCTCGGCGGCCAACGCGCGCTGGAGCAGCTCTTCCCGGGCCTGATGAGCGCCCTGCGGGAGCTCGGCATGGTCGAGGTCCGCATGCCGCAGGACATGCGCCTGCTCGTCCCCGGCGGATGGGTGGATCGTTTCTCCAGCCACCACGTGGTGCTCTCGGGCAGCCGCGACCTGCTCGACTGGGCCGTCCGCCGCGAGCTGCGCAAACGGCCGGGGGTGACCGTCCGGCAGGAGACCGAGGTGCTCGGCCTCGCCGCCCGCGACGGCGTGGTGACCGGCGTCAGGCTCCGCTCCCGCGCCACCGCCGACGCCACGGCGGCCACCGCCGCCACCACCGGCGCCGCGACCGCCACCGACGCGGCCCGCGCCGACACCACCGTCACCACCGACACCGTCGGCGCGGGGGGCGGCGCCGCCGGCGCCGGCTGGGGCGAGCCGTACACCCTGGAGGCGGACTTCGTCGTCGACGCCACGGGGCGCACCTCCCGCGCGCCGAACTGGCTGCGGGAGCTCGGCTACGAGGCGCCGAAGGAGGAGGTCGTCGACGCCGGCTGCGCCTACGCCTCCTGTGTCCTCGCCCCGCCGCCCACCCCCCGCGACTGGCGGTGCATGCTGCTCCAGTCCACGCCCGAGGAGCCGCGGTCGGGCATCATCAACCCCATCGAGCAGGGCCGTTGGATCGTCTCCGTCGCCGGCATGGGCGGCGAACGCCCCCCGCTGGACCACGCGGGATTCGTCGACTTCGCCAAGCGGCTGCGCAGCACCGAGCTGTACGAGGCGATCAGGGACGCCGAGCCCCTCGGCGAGGTCCACGGCTCCGGCCGCACCGAGAACCGCCGCCGCCGCTACGAACGGCTCCGCCGCTGGCCGGACCGCTTCCTGGTGATGGGTGACGCGGCCGGTGCCTTCAACCCCGCCTACGGGCAGGGCATCTCGGTCGCCGCCCTCAGCGCCCTGGAGCTGCGCGACGCCGTCGGCCGGGCCCCGACCCTCGCCGGACTCGCCGGCCCGATGCGTCGCCGCGTCGCCCGCCGCGTCGACCAGGCGTGGATGCTCTCGGGCAACGCCGACCTGGCCTACCCCGGCGCCGCCGAGGGCGACCGGCTGCCGCTGGCGGCGCGGCTCGGCAAGCGCTACACCGACCGGATGCTGAGGGTCGCGACCACCGACCACACCGTGGCGTCCGCGCTCTTCGACATGACCCACCTCATCGCCCCGCCCCAGGTCGTCCTCCGCCCCCGGGTGTTCGCCTCGGTGCTCCGCGGCCGGCAGCGCCCCTGACGGCCCACCGGTTCCACCGGTTCCACCGGTCCCGCTGTTCCCGGCACCCCCGGAACCCCGGCCCTCCCGACGTCCCGCCGTCCCCATCACCCCGACGCCCGACGCCCCGACGAAAGGAACACCGATGACCACGGTCGAGTCCCGCCGCATGGTCGAGATATACCGCAAGCGGGCCAAGCGGTACGACATGACCTCCAACCGCCTGTACCTCATAGGCCAGCGCACGATGGCCTACAAGAACCTGGCCATCAAGCAGCTCGCGCTCCGCCCCGGCGACACCGTCGTCGACGCCGGCTGCGGCACCGGCCACAACCTCCCGAAGCTCGCCGAGGCCGTGGGCCCCACCGGCCGGGTCGTCGGCGTGGACCTGACCGACGCCATGCTGGCGCAGGCCGAGGAACGGGTGGGCCGGCTGGGTCTGAAGAACGTCTCCCTCGTCCAGGCCGACCTGCTGAAGTACGACTACCCGGAGAAGACCAGCGCGATCATCGCCTGCTTCTCCCTCACCCTCATCAGCGAGCACCCCGCCATCATCGAGCGCGGGTACCAGTCCCTGCGGCCCGGCGGCCGGTGGGTGATCCTCGACTACCGGCTGCCGCGCTGGTGGCCGAAGGCCATGATCCCGATGCTCGGGCCGATGATCGCGCCGTTCGGCGGCGACACCAGCATGGTCCACCGCCAGCCGTGGAAGGCCGTCGAGGAGGGCGCGGCCCGGCACCGCATGCTCACCCGCTACGGCGGCTGGGTCTACGTCTCCGTCGGCGAGGCGCCGTAGGCCCGACCTCCGACCTCCGACCTCCGGCGTCCAGCCCCCGGTGTCCGGTGTCCGGTGTCCGGTGTCCGGTGTCCGTCGCCCGACGCCCGGGGTCTGATGCCCGGTGCTCCCCCGCGCGCCGCGTCACGCGGGCCAGTACAGCGTCTCGGCACGGGCGAAGTCGATCGTGACCGACTCGCCCTCGCCGCCCTCGTGGTCGTGGCGCACCTCGGCCCGCAGCCGGCCGCGCCCGGCGCCCGGCACGTACCCGGTCCAGGTGTGCACCACGTGGAGGTCGCCGCCGGCCTGGACGGGGGAGTGGCTGGGCATCGCCACGGTGCGTTCGAAGTCGCCGCTGCCGTCGTCCTTCTCGCGGTAGTTCGCGAGCCGCACCCGCAGCTCCGCGCCGCGCGGCAGGCCCGTGACCCGCAGGCCGAGGGAGGCGCTGTAGTGGCACGGCCCGTAGACGATGCCGGTCGGGTCGCTCTTCTCGGTCCAGTCGCCGTCCTCGTACCGGCGGCTGAAGCGGACGGTGGTCCAGGCCCTGGCCGGGACGGTCCTGGTCAGGCCCTGCGCGTCGTAGAGGTTGCGCCGGGGTCTCTCCTCCTCGTCCCCGGCCGCGTCGCCCGCCGCCCACGCCGCCATGTCGGAACGGCTGTCGAAGCGGGCGACGTTGGTGTCGATCGGGTCGTCGGTGTACTGGTGGATCAGCCACGGGTCCTTGATGCCCGGCTTGCCGGCGCCGACGCCGTAGTGCGCGATCCACAGCCCGTCGCCCGCGAACGACGAGGTGTCGTGGTTCAGCCAGAAGTTGGTGTTGCAGTAGAGCAGCACCTTCCGGCCGCCCGCCTTGTCCTTCAGGCGGCGTATGGCGCTGTCCTTCTCGTCGCTGGACACCCCCGACTCCTCCCAGTCCACGGCCAGGACCTCTCCCTCCCGCGCGCCCGCGTGGTCGAGGAAGTAGTCCATCTGGGCGGCTATGCCGCTGCCGGAGCTGAGGTAGTGGTAGTGGCCGACGACCCGGTTGTGGTCCCGCGCCCGCCTCACCTGCGCCGCGTGGCGCGGGTTGACGTAGCTGGTGCCCTCGGTCGCCTTCACGATCACGAAGTCGAAGCCGTCCAACGGATACGTCTCCGACTGGTAGCCGGAGACGTCGATGCCCTTGATGGTCATCGCACTTCCCTGTCTCGTCGCCGTCACGGGGGGTGGCGCCCCCTTCTCCTGTGTGTGCCCGGTGAGGGGCCCCGGCATGGCCCTCCCGCGCGGATCCGGCCGCGCGCGCGGGAACGCGCCGGCGCTGACGTCCCGTCAGGTGCTCGACGGGGCGGCGCGGCGTCCGCCGTCGTCCTCCCGGCGCGACCCGGGGGCGGAGGGCGGGGTGGGGGAGGGACACCGGAGGACGGGCGGTTGGCGGGGGGAGTGCCCGCCGCCTCGCGGGGGGCGAAGATCGCCGCGCGAAATCCGGAACTAGACTGCGGGCATAGGCCAGGGAAAAAGTCCACTCCCGTGACTCCCTGACTATTCCGCGCGGGGTGTCCGAACAGGTACCCCACTCGGTGGGTCGGTTTGTCGATGTCTTTATCGTGCCGTTTCGTATGCCTTGACCGACCCCCCGGACTGTGCCTAGCATCCGGGTACATGAAAACGGGGACAGGTACGCGACGGCATCATGCTCTGAGTCATTTTCTCCGCACCCGTCGGGCGCGTCTGTCGCCCGCCCAGGTCGGCCTGACCGAGTCGGCCGGAAAACGCCGTACCCCGGGGCTGCGGCGCGAGGAGGTCGCCGTTCTCGCGGGAATTGGCACCTCATGGTACAGCTGGCTTGAGCAGGGGCGTGACATCAATGTCTCGGCCCCCGTCGCGCGCGCTATCGGGCGGGCGCTGCGGCTCGACCCGAGCGAGCTCCGCTATTTCTACCAATTAGTTGGTGTCGGTGTCAGCGCGGCCGACGCCGACACCGACGCGGGGAGGGACCCGGTCGGCCACCGGGCGGGCATGGACGTGACACGCCTCGTGAACGGCTGGCTGCCGAGCCCGGCGCTCGTCCTCGACACGCTGTGGAACATCATCGAGCTCAACGAGGCGGCCAGGGCCGTGTTCGGCCTGGCCGGGGACGACAACCTGCTGGTCGGCCTCTTCACCAACGCCGTGCTGCGCGCCAGGTCCGCCGACCACGAGTGGCTCACCCGGGTCGCCGTCGCGGAGTTCCGCAGCGGCACCGTCGAGCACAGGGAGGACCCGGCCCTGCACGAGCTGGTCGAGGCGCTCTCCGCCCGCGACCGACGCTTCGCCGACCTGTGGCGCACCCACGAGATCATGCGTCCGGAGTTCGTGCCGACGGCCGTCGAACACCCCGAGGTCGGGCGGCTCGACTTCGAGTCCAGCATGTGGCAGCTCGGCGGGCTGACCCGCCTCCAGCTGCGCCTCTACACGCCGGCGCGGGGAAGCGCCACGCAGGCGGGCCTCGGTGCGCTCCTCCGTGGGAGCGCTCCCGCCACCGTGGCGACCTGAGGCCGGCCCGCCGCGACGACGGGCGTGGGCCCGGTGTTTCCCGTGCCGGTCCCACGCCGCGTCAGGCGCCACGGCGCCGGCTGATCGCGCAGGTCAGCCGCGCCGTGCAGATGCGCCTGCCCGCCTCGTCGGCGATCACGACCTCGTAGCTGGCGCTGGTGCGCCCCTCGTGCAACGGCCTCGCCACGCCCGTGACGAGGCCGGCGGCGATCCACCGGTGGTGCGTGCACGACAGGTCCAGGCCCACCGCCTGCCCGTCGGGGCCCGCGTGGACCAGCGCCGCGAGCGACCCGAGGGTCTCGGCGAACGCGGCGCTGGCGCCGCCGTGCAGGATGCCGACCGGCTGGCGGTTCCCCGCGACCGGCATGGTGCCGACCACGAACCCCGGGCGGCATTCGACGATTCTTATGCCGAGCTTCGCCGTCAGTTGTTCGTGCTGATAGCCGGCGTCCACGGCGCGGTGTGACGGAAGAGCGGTCAACGAGCACCCCTTTTCTCTCGCAGCCACAGCGTAGGGAGTTCGAAAACCTCCGAACCCGGAATGTGACCGACCTCACCATGGTGGTCCCAGTACCAGCCTCCGAGTGAGGTGACAAACAGACACAGGCGCGTTTCTCCGGTGCTTGCTAGATTCCTCGGCGAGGAACACGAACCGTCGCCCACAGGAGGTTATGACGGTGACCACCGTCGAACTCGCCAGCCGCACCGTTGACGATTTTCTAGGTCCCGGTGGAAAACGATTCTTCGCGACAGGCTACCGACGCGTAGAATATCACTTCGGAAAGGTCCGAATAAGCGTGGACGGCGAGGCGGCGGCCCGCGTTTCCACCACACTCACCCTGCACTACCCGAGCGACTGGTCGAAGAAGTCAGCCCGCGGCGCGATACCGCCGCACCTGAGCACGGTCGACGCCGTGGTGGTCGGCGCACAGCTCACGGAGCTGTGCCTCACCCAGACGTTCGGCCTGACCCCCCGCCAGCGCGCCAGGACCTGGCTGGCCGGCATCACCATCCGCGCCGGCTCCACGCCCGACGAGGCGCTCGACGACGTCGCGGTCACCGCCACGCTGCTCGGCTCCACGCCCGGCGGTGACGGGCTCACCCGCTCGGTCGTGGAGACCGTCGTCGGCCGCATGCGGGTCCGCTGCGAGGCGGTCCACGACAGCGCCCCCGCGCGGCCTGGCACCGTCCTCCTCGCCGGCCCCGACGACCTCCTCGGGCCCGCCGACTCCCGGTACTACGGGACGGGGTTCACCCGCGGCGCGCACCGCGTCGACGACCTGTCCGTAGACGCCGCCGGCATGCTGGCCACCGCCTCCGTCACGCTGCGGGCCAGCGGCGCGACGGCCGGCATCGAGGGCGCCCACCAGCCCCGCGCCACACCCGTCGACTGCTTCGTCACCGGCCTCCAGCTCGGTCAGGTGCTGCTCTACGAACTCGACGCGATGGGCCGCGGCACGAGCGACACCCTCTGGATGCGCTCCACCGCCATCGAGCTGCCCCGGCCCACGGGCCACGCCATGGTGCGGCTGCCGCTCGCGACGCGCCTGCGGCGGCCGGCGCTCGTGGAGATGAGGGGCGGGGTCTGGCGCACCGCGGACATCGTCGCCGAGCTCGGCGCGCTCCGCTTCACCTGCAACGTCACCCACCGGCTTCCCGGCTGACCGTCCGGCCGGCTGCCCGGCCGACCTCCCCGTCCGTCCGCTCCCTCCCCTTCCATCCCCTCCGTCCGCCCCACACCGTCGTCCGTCCCGTCGAAAGGTTCGCCATGAAGCTCGCCATCTCGGGCACCTACTCGTCCGGCAAGACCCTGACCTCCTACGCCCTGTCCCACTACGTCGACATCCCCCGCACCCGCGCCCGCACCATGCGCGAGCTGCTGCCGGTCGCCGTCCCCGGCAAGACGCTGGAGGAGTGCACCGCCGCCGAGCTGATCCAGCTGATCGTCCGCCGGCACACCGAGCGGCTGGTGCAGGAGAGCCACCTGTCGACCGGCTTCGTCTCGGACGGCTCCTCCCTCCAGGAGTGGATCTACGGCTCGGTGCGGGTCGTCGTGGGCATCAACCCGAACGACTCGGTCCACCTCGGCGCGCTGGAGACCGTCGAGCGCACGCCCCAGATGGTCTTCTTCGAGCAGGTCATGGAGCAGCTCGGCGTCGCCGTCAAGCACCACGTCAAGGAGACCTACGACGCCTTCGTCCACCTCCCCAACGAGCTGGAGCTGGCGAAGGACGGGCACCGCCCGGTGAACGAGCGCTTCCGCTCCATGGCGGACGAGGCCATCGCCGCCACCATCGACGAGCTCGACATCCCCCGCCACGTCATCGGCGGCACCCTCAGCGAGCGGCTCGACGGCATCGTCGACACCTTCGGCCTGACCCCCGTCACCGACGTCCGCACCGCCATCGAGCGGGCCCAGCGGGAGTACGCGGCCATCGACATGACGATCGAGTCCGACCGCGCCTGGGCCACGGCGACCGCCTCCTGACGGCCCCGACCCGACCCGCCGCGCCCCGGCACGACCCGACCCCGCCACGACCCCGACCCGACCCGCAGCACACCCACCAGACAAGGCCCGACAGGGAGGAGGCCGAACCATGGAAATGACCGTCAGTTCACGGTTCGTCGAAATGTTCGCTGAAAAGGCCGGAATACCGGCGGAGAGACTCGACCTCGACGCCACCTTCGAGGATCTCGGAATGGACTCCCTGCACCTCATGGAGATCGCCCTGTGGGTGCAGAAGGAGTTCGACGTCACGATCCCCGAAGGCGACCTGGAACACGACCAGACCGCCCGCGAGGCGCTGGACTACCTGACGGGCAGGGTGCGACGCGCATGAGCACGGACGAAGCCGCCCAGCCCGCCGGCGCGACCGGCGGCGACGACCCCGAGGTGCTGATCGTCGGCGCCGGACCCGTGGGCATGGTGCTCGCCTGCGAGCTCCTCCAGCAGGGCGTCCGCATCCGGCTGATCGACCAGGAGAACCGGGCCGAGGACACCGACCCGCACTCCCGCGGCATCCTCGTGTGGCCCCGCAGCCTGGAGATCCTGCGCCGCGTCGGCGTCGCCGAGCGCCTCGCGGCCCTCGGCCACCAGTCGCCCCACGTCAACTACTACTCCGAGCACAAGCTGCGCGGCGCCGCCCGCCTCGACCGCCACCCCGACTCGCCCTACCCGTTCGTGCTGACGCTGCCGCAGCGCGACACCGAGCGGGTGCTGCGCGAGCGGGTCGCCGAGCTCGGCGGCCGGATCGAGCACGGCGTGAGCCTCGTCGACCTGGACAACGCCGGGCCCCGCCCGCGCGCCACGCTCCGCCACGCCGACGGCGTCACCGAGGAGGTGAGCTGCGAGTACCTCGTCGGCGTCGACGGACCGTCGAGCAGGGTGCGCTCCCACCTGGGCATCCGCTTCGACGGCGACCCCATCGACGTCACCTACGCCATCGGCGACGCCCCCGTCGTCGGCGACCTCCCCGCCGAGGCCCAGTACTACTACCACCGCACCGGCGTCGTCGCGCTCGTGCCGCTGCGCAACGGGCACTACCGCATCGCCGCGAACATCCCCCACCGGGGCGAGGACGAGCCGGACCCGCCGGCCACGATGCTGGAGGAGATCATCAGGGGACGGGCCGGGCTGGACGTCACCGTCGGCGAGCCCGACTGGACCCGCTCCTTCCGCCCCCGGATGGGCCTGGCCGAGCGGTACCGCGTCGGCCGCTGCCTCATCGCGGGCGACGCGGCCCACGTCATCAGCCCGGCCGGCGGCCAGGGCATGAACGTCGGCCTCCAGGACGCCGTCAACCTCGGCTGGAAGCTCGGCGGCGTGCTCCGTGGCCGCCTCGACGCCGCCATCCTCGACACCTACGAGCCCGAGCGCTCCGTCGCGGCGGAACGGATGTCGCGCACCTCCGCCGCCCAGGCCCGCTTCGCGCTCCAGCGCACCACCTGGGGCATCCTGCGGCGCGACACCGTCTTCCGCGCGGCCCGCCTCCTCGGCGTCCTCCAGCGGATCCTCGTGCCGCTGCTGAGCCAGACCGACGTGCACTACGGCGACCACGACAGCACGCCCATCATGCTGCGCGACCGCAACCGGCGCCGCCTCGAACCGGGCCGGCGCGTGCCGCTCTTCGCCGGCCCCGACCTGCCCGACGGCACCCCCGCGCTCGACCTCCACCGGTACACGGTGGTGTGCTGGCCGGGCCGGCGCGCCCCGCGCGGCTGGGGCGACACCGTCGCCCGGCACCGCGGTCGGCTCGCGGAGAGCGCGGCCGTGGTGGACCTCGCCGGCCTTCCCCGGCCGGCGGCGGCCAAGCTGCGCCGGGCCTTCGGGCGCCGGCCCGTGGTCGGCGTGGTGCGCCCCGACGGCCACCTGGCCTTCCTCACCACCGACCTGAGCGGCGGCCCGGTCGCCGACCACCTGCGCGGCACGGCGCCGCGCGCCACCGCGGTGGGCGAGCCCGTCGCGGTGGGGTGAACCCCGCGTCCGGCAGCCCGCCATCCGCGTCCAGAACCCCGTACCCAGAACCCCGTAGCCAGGACCCCGACCGAACGGAGAACCGCCCATGAGCACGTCCCTGACCACCCCGCCCACGGCGTCCACGGCGTCCACGGCGTCCGCCCAGGACCTCGTCACGGCGTTCTTCGAGCGCTTCGGCTCCGGCGACGCCGAGGGCGTGCTGGCACTCTTCGCCGACGAGGTGGACTTCGAGATCGCCGGCGCGGACACCGTGCCGTGGACCGGCCGGCGCACCACCAGGGCCGGCGTGGCCGCGTTCCTGAGGGAGGCCGGCGCGGTCGAGCCGCAGGAGTTCGTCGTCGAGCGGGTGCTGGCGGACGGCGACACCGGCGTGGCGCTGGGCCGCTTCCGCCACCGGGTCCGGAGCACCGGCAAGGAGTTCGCCAGCCGCTTCGCCCTGCACCTCACCGTCGAGGGCGGACTGATCCGGCGTTACCACATGTTCGAGGACAGCCACGCGATCGCGGAGGCCTTCCGCGCCTGACGGCGGCGGCCCGGCGCACGCCGCGACGGCCGACGGCCCGGCAGGCGGCCCCGGCCGGCGGCGTGCGCTACGCCGTCTCCTCCAGGGCGTCGACCACAGCGGCGCCGTGGTTCTCCGCCCAGGCGGTCAGCGCGTCGATGGCCGGCAGCAACGTCCGCCCGAGGTCGGTGAGCTCGTACTCCACGCGCCGGGGCACCTCGGCGTACTCGTGGCGCCGCAGCATGCCGTACCGCTCCAGCCGCCGCAGCGTCTGGGTGAGCACCTTGGAGCTGATGCCGCCGATGAGGTCGCGTAACTCGCCGTGGCGCCACGGCCGCGAGCCCAGGGCGTGCAGCACCACCATGCTCCACTTGTCCGCGATCACCTCAAGCGTCAGCCGCGCCGGGCAGTCCGCGAGAAACACGTCACCTGGCCGGTCGAAGCGCACGACGAACTCCCAGGGCTCGTAGGTACCACATGGTTCGTACGGGAGTTCTTAGCGTAGTGGCAGCCACTGTCGGTGAACCACTCGTCTCTCCCTCAGCGGAAGTCCTCACAACGGAAGGCGACCCATCGTGAGACCGGCACAGTCCTTCGACGGCGTGGAACCCGCCAGGGCCGCGCCGTCGGACCGCACACCCCGACCCGACGGCGGGCTGTCCCGCGCGATGGTCATGCTCTTCGCCGTCGCCGCCGGCTTCTCCGTGGCCAACATCTACTACTGCCAGCCGCTGCTCACGGGCATCGCGGACACCTTCGAGGTCAGCAGCGACACCGCCTCGTTGATCGCGACCGCCGCCACCCTCGGCTACGCCGCCGGCCTCGCCCTGCTGATGCCGCTGGGCGACGTCATGGACCGCCGCCGCCTGGTGGTGACGCTGCTGCTGGTCGTCTCCGCCATGCAGGCGGTCTCCGCCGTGGCGTTCTCGATCCCCATGCTGGTCGCGGCGTCCGGGGTGATGGCGCTGACGGCGGTGGTCGCGCCGATCCTCGTGACGTTCGCGGCGACGCTGGCGGCGCCCGAGGAACGCGGCAGGGTCACCGGCGCCGTGATGAGCGGCGTCCTCATGGGCGTGCTGCTGGCCAGGACCGGCGGCGGGCTGGTCGCCGAGGTCGGCGGCTGGCGCACCGTCTTCGGGCTGGCGGCGGTGCTGATGGTGGCGCTCGCGCTGGTGCTGCGGCGCACCCTGCCGCGCGTCGAGCCGGCCGCCACCATGCCCTACCCCCGCCTGCTGCGCTCGGTCTTCACGATCCTGCGGGAGGAGCCCGTGCTGCGGCTGCGCTGCCTGTACGGCTTCGTCTCCTTCGCGGGCTTCAACGTGCTGTGGACCTCGGTCGCCTTCCTGCTGGACGACCCGCCCTACTCCTACGGGGCCGGCGTCATCGGCCTCTTCGGCCTGGCCGGCGTCGTCGGCGCGTACGCCGCCCGCGTCACCGGACCGCAGGTGGACCGGGGCAGGGACGACGCCGTGACAGGGGTGCTGTTCACGCTGATCCTGCTGAGCTGGGGCCTGATGGGGCTGGACGGCGGCACCTGGCTGTGGGCGCTGCTCCTCGGCGTCGTCGTGATCGACCTGGGCGTGCAGGGGATGCAGGTGGTGAACCTCGCGGTCACCTTCCGGCTGCGGCCCGAGGCGCGCAACCGGATCACCACGGCCTACATGACGTGCTACTTCACCGGCGGTGCCGTCGGCTCCGCCGCCTCGGCCGCCGCGTACGCCGCCGCCGGCTGGGACGGCGTGGTCCTCACCGGGGCCGGGTTCGCGGCCTTCGCCCTCGGGGTGTGGGTGCTGGAGATGACCCTGCGCGGCGGGCGTCGCCGCGGGAGCCTGGCCCGGTCCTCGTGACGGCGTCGCGGCAGGAGCAGCGGGCTCAGCAGCAGGAGCAGCAGGAGCAGCGGGCGGGATCGGGGGCGGGGGAGCGGGCGGCCGGTCCCCGGACCGCGCTGGTGACGGGCGCCACCTCCGGTCTCGGCCGGGCCCTCGCCCTCGCCCTGCACCGGTCCGGTTGGACCGTGCTGGCGCACGGCCGGGACCGCGGTCGGCTCGCGCGGCTGGCCGCCGAGGCGGGCGACTCCCGCCTGGTCACGCTGACCGCGGACCTGGCCTCGTTGGCCGAGGTGCGGTCCCTGGCCGAACGCACGGCCGCCCGCGGCGGTCCGCTCCACGTGCTGGTCAACAACGCCGCCGTGGGCTTCGGGCCGCCGGGCGCGGGACGCGAGACCAGCGCCGACGGGCACGAGCTGCGCATGGCCGTCAACTACCTGGCGCCGACGCTGCTCGCCAGGCTGCTGCTGCCGCTGCTGGCCGCCTCCGCGCCGGCCCGGGTGGTGGCCGTCGGGTCCGTCGGCCAGGTCCCCTTCGCCGTCGGCGACCTCGCCTTCGCCCACGGCTACCGCGGCGTCGAGGCGTACCGGCGTTCCAAGCTGGCGCTGGCCGCCGGCACCTTCGACCTCGCGGAGGCGGCCCGCCCGCTCGGCGTCACCGTCAACTGCGTCCATCCGGCCGGCTTCATGGACACCCCCATGGTGCGCGAGAGCGGCGTCGCCCCGCTCTCCACGGTCGCCGACGGGCTCCGCGCGGTGCTGCCCCTGGTCACCGACCCCGCGTTCGCCGACACCACGGGCACCTTCTTCCGCGGCACCGAGCCGGGCCGCGCCCTCGACCTGGCCTACGACCCACGCTTCCGGCGGGACCTCGCGGCCGCCACCGACCGCGCGCTGCGCGCACACATGTGCGGAAGCGAAGCATCAGACACCAGAACCGACGGCTCGACGACCGACGAGTGAGGACCTTGCGATGACGTATCCCGTGACGGACCCGCAGACCGATCCGCAGACCGATCCGACGACTGGTCCGACGACTGGTCCGACGAGCGACCCCGCGCCCTCGGGCACGGCCACCTCGGCCGGGGAACGGCTCTTCCGCCAGCTGGCGCCGACGGGCGCGACGCCGCCCTGGGAGGGGATGGCCGACGTCGCGCCCGCCCTCGGAGCCGAGATCGAGCACGGGCTCGGCGCGGTGATGGCGCGGCCGGGACTCGACCTGCGCACCCGGGAGCTGGCCGTGGTGTGCATGCTCGCCGCGCTCGGCGGATGCGAGCCGCAGCTGGCGTTCCACGTCGGCGGCGCGCTGCGTGCGGGAGCGCGCCCCGCGGAGGTCGTCGAGGCGGTGACGCAGGTTTACCTCTACGCGGGATTTCCACGCACGATCAACGCGCTCAACGTTGTCAGAAAGGTGTTCGCGGAACACGGCGTACTCGACGTCACCGCCAGCGGATCCTGACGCTGGTAATCCCCGCGCCACGCGGCGGCCGCAGGGGCATCACCGAACCGGTGCCCCTGCTTCCGCGTGCCTTAGAAAACCTCGTGAAAATCCTCCTTTCACGGAAGGGAAATCCCGAGGAAACACCCGGATGAACGTGGAACGGCGAACGCGGATGACGGGTATCCCCTCGCCTCGTCAACCGTTCACAAACATCGCACCGGATTGCGAACGAGAGCGGACTCGGCCATGTGCCACAGTTCTTCGAGGATCTGTTCCGACGTCTCGTCGTTGGCGGCCACCCACACGACCGTCAGCAGCAGGCGGGTGATCGCCCGCACCGAGTACCGCGACGAGATCTCGCCCCGGGACTGCGCCTGCTCCGCGACCCGCGCGACGGTGTCGTGGATGCCGTCGACGAGGTCGTACCCGGGCCGCCAGTGCCGTGGCGCCTCCCGAAGAAGCCGCAGGCCAGCGCGGACGTGGACGTCCCGGATCACGCGCCGGGCGAGCCCGATGACGAGGGTGCGCAGCGCGGCCACCGACGCGGCGTCCGCGCGGGACTCCGCGACCACGGTCTCCCACGCCTCCTCCACCCAGCCGACCAGGCGGTGGGCGAGGGCGTCCTTGGAGGAGAAGTGAGCGTATAACGCTCCCTTGGTCATTCCAGTCCTGGCAGCGACGCGGTCCAGTCTCGCCCCCGCGTATCCGTGACTGGCGAATTCCTCCGCGGCGGCCAGCAGAACGGTTGCTTGGGTGCGACGGGCTCGCTCCTGCACAGTCGGTTCCTCCTCCTGTCTTAGCGTAGCCCATTCTCTACCAAACGTTGGTCCCAGAACAGGGCGCCGGTACTGGAGAGTTAAGTATGTGTAAGCGGTTGGATGGCGAGTGTCAAAAGATTCTCTCTGGTATCTAGCTGTGTTACTGTGGACCGGTCCTGTGTGGGACGCCCCTGCATCGGTGGCGAGGACAGGATCGGGGCACGGGGAGGGAAGAGAATCCATGGGAGCGAGGGCTTGACAATGACTGGAAAGCAGCTCGGTGACAACGTGTTAGCTGACAGCCTGTTAGGGGGCGCGGGAAGGCGCGTGTCGCGCGTCGTGCTCGCGATCCAGGGGGAGACGCTCGCGCTGCGCGTCGCTCGTCTGCTGCAGGTGCCTCCCCTCCCGTCCGCGGCCGTGCACCGGGTGGAGTCCGCCCACGCCGCGCCGTCGACGGTCGAGCTCGAGGATGACCTGCTGGTCCTCGCCATGGAGGAGATGGACCGCCCGCTGGCGGCCTGGCTTCGCAGCGCGGGGGACCACGGCCTGCGCATGCTCCTGCTGGTGGAGGACGAGGAGCTCGCCGACCTCGGCCTCGTCGCCGGCATGCGCAACGTCGGCTTCGCGGCCGTGACGGATCTGGACGAGCGCGCCCTCGGGGACGCCCTGCGGCGGGTCGCCGAGGGGGAGCTGCCCATGCCGGCGAAGCTGGCGCACCGGCTGCTGTCCTCGGCGGTGGAGAGACGGGCCCTGCCCCGGCTGACTCCCCGCGAGCAGCAGACCCTGGTCCTCCTGGTGGACGGCCTGAGCAACAAGCAGCTCGCCCGCCGCCTGAAGATCTCGGCCCACGGCGCCAAACGGCTCGTGACGAACATCCTCGCCAAGCTCGACTGCCCGAACAGGACCCAGGCGGTGGCCTTCGCCCTGCGCGAGGGGCTCTACGACAAGTGCGTGCAGGAGACGGCCCTGACCCACGCACGCATGAGACCCCGACGCGTCGCCGGGTGACCCGACGCGCCGGGTGGGCCACCGGCCGGGGCGAGGCACCGGCCACCAGCAGCGGGGTGCGGGAGCAGCGGGGCGCCCGCCCCCACGTCGGCGCGGGCCCTCGCGCGTCGTCAACGGCGACGGTCGCGCGGCACGCGACGGCGCACGCCCGCCGACGCGCGCACCCGCCGACGACATGCGGCCCGTCCGCACCCCACCTACGCTGGGGAGGACACGGCGGTACGCGCCGGCCCTGGTCGAGGAGGAAGGGGTGAGCGGCATGCCCCACGGTCGCCGACCAGCACCTCACCACGGATGCCAGGCCTGTGAGTGAGCGGAACGACACCCCCCGCAGCAGCAGCAACAGCACCGGCGACGGCACGGGCACCGACGCGGTGAGCGCCGCCCTGGCGCGGGCCGTCGTGGCGCATCCGCCGTGCGGGCTGTACCTGCTGGACGATGAGTTGCGCCTGGTGCACTCCGCCAAGGGACCGTCCGGCCCGTCGCCGGCGCACGGCTGGCACGAGCTGGGGCTGGACGAGGCCGAGCCCGTCGTCCGGATGCTGCGCGAGGTGCTCCACGGCGGCGAGGCGGTCGACGGCTTCCACCACGAGGGTCCCCCGCCCGACGCCGCGGACGGCGCTGACGGCGCGGCCCCACGGACGCTGTCGTTGTCCGCGAGCCGGCTCACCGACGCCGACGGCCAGGTCCTCGGCGTGGCCGTGACGGTGGCTGACGTCACCGAGGAACGCTCCAGGAACCGGCGCCTGGACCTGCTGCGGACCGCGTCGCAGCGCATCGGCACCACACTCGACATCTTCACCACCGCGCAGGAGGCCGCCGACGTGGCGGTCTCCGCCCTGGCCGACGTCGCGGCGGTCGAGGTTCTCGACTCGGTGACCTACGGCCACGCGCCCGCCCCGGGCCCCGTCCTGGACCGGGTGGCCCTGCGCCGAGCGGGCTTCGCGCGGGCCGGCTCCGGCAGCCGCGACGGCGCCTTCGCCGTCGGCGACGTGCGCATCATGCGGTACGGAACGCCGTACACGCAGGTCCTGGCCGACCTCAGGCCCCGGATGGTGTACCCGCTCCACCCCGAGGACCCGTGGCTGGCCCGTGACCCAGGCCAGGCCGAGCTGGCCCGGCGCGCCCGCGTCCACTCCCTGATGGCGGTGCCGATGACGGCCCGCGGCGTCGTGCTGGGCATCGTCACGCTCTACCGGGTCGGCGACTCCCCGCCGTTCACCGACAGCGACCTGGAGGCCGCGACCGAGCTCACGGCGCACGCCGCCACGGGCGTGGACAGCGCCCGCCGGTACACCCGCGAGCACACGCTGGTCCGGCTCGTACAGCACAGCATGGTCCCCACCCAGCTGCCGGTGCAGGTGGCTCTGGAGACCGCCTACAGCTATCTTCCGGTGGCGGCGGGCGGCACCTGGTTCGACGTGCTGCCCCTGTCGGGCGCCCGCGCGGCGCTGATGGTGGGCCACGTCGGGGGGTCCGGCATCCGTGCCGTCGCCGCCATGGGCCAGCTGCGCGCCGCCGCCTCGGCCCTGGCGGCCATGGACCTGCCACCGGACGAGCTCCTGGTCAGGCTCCACGAACTGGTCGTGCGGCTGGGCGAGGACCCGCCCCCACCCGACGACCCCGACGTCTCCCAGCCGCTCGCCGCCACCTGCCTCGTCGCCGCCTACGACCCGGTCTCCGGCCAGTGCGATCTCGCCAACGCCGCGCACGCGGCCCCGGTGCTGCTCTCGCCCGGCGAGCCGCCCGAGGCCATGGAGGTCCCGGCGGGCCCCTCCCTGGGCCAGGGCGCCCCCGCCTACCCCCTGACCACCGTCGACCTCCCCGAGGCCAGCATCCTCGCGCTCTACAACGCGGGAACCCTCGACGGCCTCACCGAGGCCCTGCGGGAGCTGCGCGTGACGTCGGAGGACTCGCTCCAGAGCGCCTGCGACACACTCGTCTCCCGGCTGCTCCCCCCGGACCCCACCGACGACGTCCTGCTGCTGATGTCCCGCACCCGACTCCTGGCGCCCGACCGCGTGGCGTCCCACTCCCTGCCGAACGACCTCGGCGCCCCGGCGGCGGCGCGCGCCTGGGTCAACACCCAGCTGGCCGACTGGGGCCTGGAGGAGATGGTCCCCTCCACCGAGCTCGTCGCCAGCGAGCTGGTCACGAACGCCGTCCGGTACTCCACCGGCCCGATCGGCCTGCGCCTGATCCGCGACCAGACCCTCAGCTGCGAGGTCACCGACTCCAGCGGCAGCTCCCCGCACCTGCGCCACGCCGGGGACGAGGACGAGCGCGGCAGGGGGCTGTACCTCGTCGCCCACCTCACGGAGCACTGGGGCACCCGACTGGCCGGCACGGGCAAGACCATCTGGACGGAGCAGGCCCTGCCCTCCGAGGGGCGCGCGCCCGCCGGGGGGACGGCGGCCACGCGGTGACCCACCGCGTGACCGTCGCCCCGCGCCCGCTCAGGCGCCGACGTAGGCCGCGAGGTGCTCGCCCGTGAGGGTGGAGCGGGCGGCGACGAGGTCGGCGGGCGTCCCCTCGAAGACGATCCGGCCGCCGTCGTGGCCGGCGCCGGGCCCGAGGTCGATGATCCAGTCGGCGTGGGCCATGACCGCCTGGTGGTGCTCGATGACGATGACCGACTTCCCGGACTCCACGAGCCGGTCGAGCAGGCCGAGCAGCTGCTCGACGTCGGCCAGGTGGAGGCCCGTGGTGGGCTCGTCCAGCACGTAGACGCCGCCCTTCTCGGCCATGTGGGTGGCAAGCTTCAGGCGCTGCCGCTCGCCGCCGGAGAGCGTGGTGAGCGGCTGGCCGAGGCTCAGGTACCCGAGGCCGACGTCGACGAGCCGCTCCAGGATCCTGTGCGCGGCCGGCGTGCGTGCCTCGCCGGAGCCGAAGAACTCCTCCGCCTCGCTGACGGACATCGCCAGCACCTCGCTGATGTCCCGGCCGCCGAGGTGGTACTCCAGCACCGCGGGCTGGAACCGCTTGCCCTCGCAGTCCTCACAGGTGGTGGAGACGCTGGCCATCATGCCGAGGTCGGTGAAGACGACGCCGGCGCCGTTGCACGTCGGGCAGGCGCCCTCGGAGTTGGCGCTGAACAGCGCCGGCTTCACGCCGTTGACCTTCGCGAAGGCCTTGCGGATCGGGTCGAGCAGTCCGGTGTAGGTCGCCGGGTTGCTCCGGCGGGAGCCCTTGATCGGGGTCTGGTCCACCGACACGACGCCCGCGTCCGCGGGGACCGAGCCGTGCATGAGCGAGCTCTTCCCCGAGCCGGCCACGCCGGTGATCACGGTCAGCACCCCCAGCGGCACGTCGACGTCCACGTCGCGCAGGTTGTTCGCCGTGGCGCCGCGGATCTCCAGGGCGCCGGTGGGCTCGCGCACCGTGTCCTTCAGGCGGGCCCGGTCGTCGAGGTGGCGGCCGGTGATGGTGCCGCTGGCCCGCAGCCCCTCGACGGCACCCTCGTAGCAGACGGCGCCGCCCCCCGTGCCGGCGCCGGGTCCGAGGTCGACGACGTGGTCGGCGATCGCGATCACCTCGGGCTTGTGCTCCACCACGAGCACGGTGTTGCCCTTGTCGCGCAGGCGCAGCAGCAGGTCGTTCATCCGCTGGATGTCGTGGGGGTGCAGGCCCGTCGTGGGCTCGTCGAAGACGTAGGTGACGTCGGTCAGGGAGGAGCCGAGGTGGCGGATCATCTTCACGCGCTGCGCCTCGCCGCCCGAGAGCGTCCCCGAGGGGCGCTCCAGGGACAGGTACCCGAGGCCGATCTCCACGAAGGAGTCGAGCGTCTGCTGCAACGTCGTGAGCAGCGGCGCCACCGAGGGCTCCGTCAGCTCGCGGACCCACGCCGCCAGGTCGCGGATCTCCATCCGGCAGGCGTCGGCGATGCTGATCCCCCTGATCTTCGAGGACCTCGCGCCCTCCGCCAGTCGGGTGCCGTCGCACTCGGGGCAGTCGGTGAAGGTGACCGCCCGCTCCACGAAGGCGCGGATGTGCGGCTGCATCGCCTCCTTGTCCTTGGACAGGAACGACTTCTGGATCTTGGGGATGAGCCCCTCGTAGGTGAGGTTGACGCCGTTGACCTTGACCTTGGTCGGCTCGCCGTGGAGGAAGTCCCGCATCTCCCTCTCGGTGAACTCGCGGATCGGCTTGTGCGGGTCGAGGAGGCCCGACTCGGCGTAGATCCCCACGGTCCACGGGCTGTCGGACTTCCAGCCGGGGATGGTGAAGGCGCCCTCGGAGAGCGACTTCGTGTCGTCGTAGAGCTGGCTCAGGTCGATGTCGGAGACCTTGCCCCGGCCCTCGCAGTTCGGGCACATCCCGCCGGTGCGGGTGAAGGTGACCTTCTCGGCCTTCTTCGCGCCGCGGTCCACGGTGATCGCGCCGGAGGCCTTCACCGAGGGGACGTTGAAGGCGTACGCGCTGGGCGGGCCGATGTGCGGGGTGCCCAGGCGGCTGAAGAGGATGCGGAGCATCGCGTTGGCGTCGGTGGCCGTCCCCACCGTGGACCGGGGGTCTGCGCCCATCCGCTGCTGGTCGACGGTGATGGCGGTGGTGAGGCCGTCGAGCACGTCGACCTCGGGCCGCGCGAGGTTCGGCATGAAGCCCTGGACGAAGGCGCTGTAGGTCTCGTTGATCAGCCGCTGCGACTCGGCGGCGATGGTGTCGAACACCAGCGAGCTCTTGCCCGAGCCGGACACCCCGGTGAAGACCGTCAGTCGGCGCTTGGGGATCTCGACGTTGACGTCCTTGAGGTTGTTCTCGCGGGCGCCGTGCACGCGGATCAGGTCGTGGCGGTCGGCGTCGTGCGGCGCGGGCGACTGCGTGTCGGTGCTGGTGGCCTTGCTCATCGTCTCTCCGTCTCGTGGTCGAAGGCCGCCCGCGCGGTCCTTCCGCGTCGCTCGCCCGGCCGCGCTGGCCGGCGTCGAGCGCCTTCGTCTCCTACCGCGTCGCCGGGTCTCACCGGCCTCGTCGGTCTCGTCCGTTCCCATCAGTCATGTCGGCCTCGTCTCAGTCATGTCGGCCTCGTCGTCCCCGACCCGCCCTCGCTCCGCCGCCACGCGACCGGGCGACGACCCCCGGCCGGCCGGGGCCGACCGGGGTCTCACGCGGGACGTCGCGGCACGGTACCCAGGCGGCGCGGCCCGGGGGCCGGGGTGCCCCCCGTCCCGCCGGCCTCACCGGCGCGGGGATCAGCGCACCTCCTGGATCCGGATCAGGTTCCCCGCGGGGTCGCGGAACGCGCAGTCCCGGACGCCGTAGGGCTGGTCGGTCGGCTCCTGGACGACGTCGGCGTCGCTCGCCTGGAGCCGGGCGAAGGCCGCGTCGACGTCGGAGGTGGCCAGCAGGATGCCCGCGTACGTGCCCTTGGCCATCATCTCGGTGATGGTGCGGCGCTCCTCGTCGGTGACGCCGGGGTCCACGGCCGGCGGGTGGAGAACGATGGACGTGGCCGGCTGGTCGGGCGGGCCGACCGTGATCCAGCGCATCCCGTCGTAGCCGACGTCGTTGCGGACCTCGAAGCCGAGGGTGTCGCGGTAGAACACGAGGGCGGCCTCGGGGTCGTCCTGGGGGAGGAAACTGGCGTGAATCGTGATGTTCATGGCAGTGATGCTAGGCAGCGGTCAGGACCCGTGCTTCTCGATTCCTGATCGGTCTGGTGACCTGTTTCGCCACGCAGGACGGGATGCCCTGCGTCGAGCGGGCCGCGCGGCGCCGGTACGTGCTCGGCGGCATGCCGACCAGCTCGGTGAAGCGGGTGCTGAAGGTGCCCAGCGACGAGCAGCCGACGGTGAAGCAGACCTCGGTGACGCTGAGGTCCCCGCGGCGCAGCAGGGCCATGGCGCGCTCGATGCGCCGCGTCATGAGGTACCCGTACGGTGACTCGCCGTAGGCGGCGCGGAAGGCGCGGCTGAGGTGGCCGGCCGACATGTGCGCGCCGCGCGCGAGCGCCTCGACGTCCAGTGGCTGGGCGTACTCCCGGTCGATCCGGTCGCGGACGCGGCGCAGACGTGCGAGGTCGCGCAGGTGCTGCTCGCTGGTGGCGGGTTTCCTGGTCACGTCCGCGATGCTGCCACAGCCCACTGACAACCGCACAGGCATTCGACGCGCGGGCGGGTGGTCCGGGTGGTAGCGCACCGCCCGGACCACCGCGCCGCGGACCGGCGCGCGTCGGCTCACCTGCTGAGCGCGGCCGGCACCTCCAGCCGGGTCAGCTTCCGCGGGTTCCTCACCACGTAGATCCGGCTGATCCTGCCGTGCTCCACGACGAAGCTCACCGCGGCCGGCTCCCCGCCCAGCTCGATCCGGCCCGCGGGAGCGCCGTTGAGCCACACGGTCGCCGTCTCGACCGCCCCCGCCCGGTCGGCCCGCGCGAGCAGCCCCACCACGGCGTCCGCGCCGTGGATCGGGGCCGGGAACGCGGCGACCAGCCCGCCCCCGTCGGCGATCATGACCACGTCGGGCGCCATGACCTCCATCAGCTCCCGCACCCGCCCGGTGCGCAGCGCCTCCAGGAAACGCTCCACCACGGCCCGCTGCTCCGCCCGGTCGACCCGCACCCTGGGCCGCCGGGCCGCCACGTGGTCCCGCGCCCGCCGCGCGATCTGCCGCACCGCGGCCGTGGACTTCCCGACCGCCTCGGCGATCTCGCCGTAGGGCGTGTCGAAGACCTCGCGGAGCACGAACACCGCCCGCTCCGTCGGCCCGAGCGTTTCGAGCACGGTCAGGACGGCCATCGAGACGCTCTCCGCCAGCTCGACGTCCTCGGCGCCGTCGGGGGTGGTCAACAGCGGCTCCGGCAGCCACTCGCCGACGTAGTCCTCGCGGCTGCGCGACAGCGTCCGCAGACGGTTGAGCGCCTGCCGCGTGACGACGCGGACGAGGTAGCCCCGCGGGTCACGCACCCGCGAGCGCTCGACGTCGGCCCACCGCAGCCAGGACTCCTGGAGCACGTCCTCCGCGTCGGCCGCCGAGCCGAGCATCTCGTAGGCGACCGTGAACAGCAGGCCGCGGTGGGCGACGAACGGGTCCTCTGTCATGCCGCCGACGCCACACCGGCGCGCGCGGGACGCGTCGCCAGCGGCGTCTCGCAGGCGTCGGAGAAGCCCTGCGACGTGATGCCGAGGGCGGAGTTCCCCCGGGTCGTCAGGTTGCTGTAGGCGACGTACACCGTGAGCTCCACCAGGCCCTCGGTGCCGAGCCGGTCGAGCAGGCGCGCCGCCAGCTCGTCGGTGACGGTCGGCGGCGTGTCCGTCATCGCCTCCGCGTACTCCAGCACGTCCCGCTCCAACGGCGTGAACACCTCCGACTCCCGCCACCGCGGCACCTGGCTCGCCTTGGCCATGTCCAGGTTCTGGTTCTGCGCCTGGAAGTAGTTGACGTCCAGGCACCAGCCGCACCCGACCTGTGCCGCGACGGCCATGTGGACGAACGTCTTCAGGCCCGCGTCGACCGCCTCCCAGGTCCCCGCCCTGGCGGCGAAGTCCAGACTCGCCTCGGCGACCGCGGGGTGGTTCCACATCACCTCGACCGGTTCGGGAACGGCACCGAACCGCTCCACCATGCCCTTCCTGAGCTCGTCGGGAAGATCCGTCCTCGGAACGCGTAGCGTCATGGTTCTCTGCTTCTCCTCGGGAAGGTCTGCCTGTCTGTGCATGAGACACCGCCCGACCCGCGGATGTGACAGGGGAACGCCCCGGTGGAAACGGTTCTGGTGTGGCCCGGTGACGGGTGGCCCGCGACAGGGGCGGGTGGCCCGTCCTCCGTGACGGGGGCCGCCACCGCCGGGTCCCGCCGACCGACGCGCCTGACGCGCCGCGCCCCCGGTGCCTGGGGAGCACCGGGGGCGCGGGTGTACGGGCTTCGGGCCTTGGCCGCGGTCGGCCGCTCTCCGTCAGCCGGCCACGCCGTCCGTCACAGGGGCGGGTAGGCGTTGGCCATGAGTTCCTGGAACTGCGCCTCGAACCAGTGGCCGGAGATCGGCGCACCGCCGAGAGCGCCGGACATGTGGTTCTGGTTGAGCGGGTTGCCCTCGTAGGTCGGGTCGCACATGCGGTCGAAGCCCTTGCCCTCGTCGTTCGGGATCTCCTCGCTGGAGCCGTCCGACTCGCCCGGGGGCTTGATCCACGCGTAGGCATGGATACCGGAGGCGGGGGACGCCTGGGGGCGCTCGCCGAGGCCGGCGCCGGCCTGGTTGCACCAGTTGCCGGTGTGGATGCGCTGGTCGATACGGCCGCCGTTGACGTACTCGTCGACGCTGGTCTCCGGGCCGGGGCCGCTGGGACGGTCAGGTCCGCCCCAGCCGTTGCGGGAGGTGTCGATGATCAGGCCGTGGCCGCCGTCGACCGCGGCGGCGAAGTCCAGGCCGAAGTCGGTGTTGTTGGTGTACTGGTTCCAGTCGATCCACTCCGACTCGCGCACCTGGGTGCCGCCGATCGTCTCGTCGACGGAGAAGTGGGGCTCCTCCAGCGAGCCGTAGTTCGCGACGTTCACCGCGATGCCCGCCACCTTGTCGGGGCTGGCCGGGGCGGTGCCGATGACCTCGTTGAAGAGGTCCGCGGCCGGCTGGAAGTTGGTGTCCCAGCCGAGCCAGCCCCAGTGACCGGCGTCGATGTAGTTGTAGACGTTCTCGTACTCGCCGAGGGTGCCGACGTTGTAGGAGACACCCTCCTGGTAGTTTCCGTTGGCCAGCATCTCGTTGCACTCGGGCGTGGCCGTCTCGGCGGAGCCGGTGTTGGTGATCAGGTTCGGCAGCGAGTCGATCTCGACGATGTTGACGATGCGCAGGTTCGGGTTGGCCGTGGCGTACTCGCCGACGATCTCCGCGATCGGGTCGATGAACTCGGTCTTGTACCGGTCGATCTCCTCCGGCCCGAGCTCGCCGTTGGAGGCGAGCGCCGAACAGTCACGGCCGGGCAGGTTGTAGGTGACCATCTGGAACACGAACGGCTCGCCGCCGGCCTGCTCCACGGCGCGGTCCAGGTGCTCGGCCAGGCCCGTGCTGTTGCCGGCCGAGCCGCCCGTGATGGCGCCGATCGAGTCCAGCCACACGCCGGTGGGCTGGTCGGCGATCGCCGACCCGCCGGAGGCCTCCGCGTTGGCGGACCAGTCCGGGTTCACGTAGACGTCCGCGCCCTCGTAGGGGTTCTCCACCCGCTGTAGCGGGGCCGGGTCCTCGGCGGACGCGAGGCCGAGGGTGGCCGCGGTGATCGCGGCCGCGCCGACCAGCGCGCCCGCGAGCATCGCGGGCCGCCTCCGACGGCGGTGTGGTGGGGGGGTCGTGCGGCTCATCGTGGTCCTTCCTCCAGAGGAAGCTTCTCTGGTGGCTCGTTCTCTGGTGGCTCGTCGTCGAACGGTCGCCGTGGCGTGCCCGGACGGCACGCCGAGGTCACCGTCCTGCGGGCGCTCCCGGGGCGGGGCCGCCGGCAGCGGTCGACCTTCGCGGAGACGCGGAGGCACGGCTGCGTGGGCGGCCGGGGCGCGCCCCCCGCGCGGCACACGCGGGGGGCCTTCGCCGAGTGACCGGGCCGGCAGCGGAAACGGGCGTGCGCCGGCGATCAGGTGCCCTGCTCTGAGGCGAGGGCACTGTCGCGCCGTGCGGTCGGGTCGTACGCCGCCGCGTCGGGCTCGTCGCCGTCGCCGTCGTCGCCGCCGTGACGTCCGGCGGCGCCGTTCAGCGCGTCCAGGACGGCGTTGTAGGCCTCCTTCTTCTGGTAGTTGGCGTCGAAGAGCAGCGGGGTCTCCTGGCCGCGCCAGGAGTACCTGTCCGTGATGCCCCAGGTGGTGATGCCGGTGCAGCGCTCGACAGCCATGCAGGCCTGGGTGACGGTCCGGTAGACGTTGGCCTGGGCGCTGCCGGAGCCGCCGACGTCGAGCTCGGTGATCTCCACGTCGACGCCGAGGTCGGAGAAGCGCTGGAGGTTCTGCTGGTAGGTGCTCAGGTCGGAGTCCTGGCTCACGTGGGTCTGGAAGCCGACGCAGTCGATGGGGACGCCGCGGGCGAGGAATTCCTCGACCATGCGGTAGATTCCGTCGCTCTTGGAATTGATGCCGTCCGTGCCGTAGTCGTTGTAGCAGAGCGTGGCGTCGGGATCGGCGGCGTCGGCGGCGCGGAAGGCCTCCTCGATCCAGCCGTCGCCCAGCTGCTGCTGGAGATTGGACTGGCGGCGGCTGCCGTCCCACTCGAACGCCTCGTTGACCACGTCCCAGGACGAGATCTCGCCCGCGTAGTGGCCCGCGACGCCGGTGATGTGGTTGACCATCGCCTGGCGCAGGCTGTCGCCGGTCAGGCCCTGCACCCAGCCGGGCTGCTGGGCGTGCCAGACCAGGGTGTGGCCGCGGACCTCCTGGCCGTTGGCCTGCGCGTGGGCGACGATCTGGTCGCCGCCGCTGAAGTTGAACTGGCCGGGGTTGGGCTCGGTGGCGTCCCACTTCATCGCGTTCTCGGCCACGACGCTGTTGAACTCGGCGTTCAGCGTGGACGCGTAGGAGGACTCGCCGAGGAGGTTCGGCACGATGGCGGCACCGAAGTACCGGCCGCTCTGCTCCGCCGCGGCACCGAGGGTGTCGGCCTGAGCCGTGGCGGAGCCGGTGGACAGGACGACGCCGGTCGCCGCCAGGCCGCCGGTCACCGCGACGGCGACGGCGGTTCGAACGAGCCGACGCCCGCGCCGCATGGGCGAACTGCTGGTCACGTGAGACCTCTTTCTTCCGGTGGGGGAGACAGGGATGACCCTGTCCGGAGTGGGGATGGGTGACGTGGCCGCGGCGCAGGGCCGCACCGAGCCACCACCGGCCAGGGAACGCGGCCGGCGGCGTCAGGAACAGGCCGAGGAGACCGTCCAGCCGGTCAGGGCGGGGAGGCGGACGCGGGACCGCGCCAGCGGGCGCCGGTCGCCCGCCCAGCCATGACGGTGGTCACGCACGGGCCGGTCGTGCCGTCCCGGGGTGCCGTGTTCCGCGTCGGCCGTGGCGAGGCGTGGCAACGCCGCCGTCGGCGGGGGAGTTCGGCGCCCGGGAGTCGGTGCGGTGGGAACCGGCGGTCCGCTGGCCGTGGCCGTTCGCGCGGCCGAAGCGGTGAGCGGGGGCGGGAGGCAACGGCTTGCCGGCGACGTTTCCGGCGAGCCCGTGGGCCACGCCGGCGGCCACGCCACGGACGGCAGCGGACGTCACTCGCCGCTGCCTGAGACCTGCCAGCCCGGTGCCACTCGCGCAAAGGATCCTTCGTCGGGCCATGTGTATGGCCATGACAAACTCCGAGTTCCCAGCGCCCCTGCGCACACCAACAAACCATGAAGCCCAACGAACTTCAAGAGCACCGTACGGCCCGGGGGAGGCGAGCGGCACGGCCGGCGTCTCGTGGGTGGATCGCCCTAGGCCGCCGGGCACATCCCTGACCTCCCGGTCTCCGTCGGTGACGCCGTCGCCGGGGGTCGTGGCCGGCCGCGGCGACCTCCCGCCGCTGGCACGCACCCGCGCGGCGCCGCCCCCGCCCCGGAACCCGGCGGCTCGGGGCCACGCCGGGCGGACAAGGGATTCCTTACACGTATGTTGACTAACCCCTGTGCCCGCCTATGATCGCTGACGTCTGAAGTGCCAGTCAGTGTTCGAAGTATCGGACGCGCGGCTTGGCGGCACGTGTCTGGGTCCGCCCCACAGGGCCATGGCACGACCGCACGCACACCATCCGTTCTTGTTCCGGTACGGCTGCTGACACCTGCCCCGGGGCCGGGGTCGCGCGACCTCCCGGCTCCCCGCCGGCGCCAGCGGCGGCGGCGCGAACGGGGAGGCGGCGGCGCGGTAGTCCGACACGATGACTCGTCGCGTCGAGGGGTGGCCGGGGGGATCTGTCCCAACCTGGAGCCGGCGAACCCCGACGGTGCGGCGTCGGCGCCGCCCAGGGCCGGCCGGTCGGTCCTCCAGCGACCGCGACGGCCCTGGGCAGGCGCCTTCCCTCACGCCTGTCGCGCCGAGACGTCCACGCGCATCGGTGCTCCGGCGGTCCGGCGGTCCCGTCCCCCCTTCGCCCCGAACGGCGTGGACGCCGGGCTGGTGCCCTGCCACCGGCTCGACCCCCGGGGCCGCCTCGTCGTGGCGCCGCCCGAACGCGCGCCCTCCCGGCACATCCACGCCCTCGCCGTCGAGCGGGGACCCCACGGGTACCGCACGGGGACCGCGCCGGCCCCGCTGAGGCGGCGCTGGTCCAGTGCTGGACCAGTCCGCCCGCGGTATGGCTTCCCGGCCGGTGTACACCCGGGGGTCAGTGGTGCATCGTCGAGTGGGTGCCCACCCAGGACCAGTCGCAGGGGGCTGTTAGAGGAGAGGACTGGCCCTGGGAGGCACCAACGCCTCGCCATGCGGTTGCTGCAGCCAACCGCCATGGCGCGGCGGGTCGTTGGCCCGGACTAGTCCGGGACGGCCAAGCGCGCCGTGCCGCCGGGCGCGCCGGTGGCGAGAGCGGCTGCTGTGGCCGTGTCCGGTCCCGGACGCGTACGCCGTCGCACCGGCATCGTTGGCTCCTTGTGGGGGTGGTGGGGGTTGGGGGTGGGGGTGGGGGACGCTCGTGCCTCGCGCCGTGCCGGCGCTGTCTGACGGCTGGTCAGCGGCCGGTGGGCGGCATCGGCTGGTGCGCTTCGGGACGGTCGGGCGCTGCCGCGCGTGGCGGAGGGGCCCGGATGTCCCGTTCACCGGTCGTCGTGCTCAGGGGGAGAGGGGGAGGCTGCTGGGCAGGGAACGGCGTTCCGAAGCGAACAAGGCGGCACTCCATGGCGGCTCGGCCGGAAGGCCCACCCCAACGCGTCGACCCCGCGTCCTTGACGAGTCCGGCCATCTGGCGTGCGTGGGGGGTGCCTCACCGGAACAGGTGGATGGTGCGTGTGCGTGTCACGAGGGGGCCTGTGGGGCGGGCACAGACCGCTGCGACCAGCCCGTTGTTCGGTATACCGGACGTCGACTGGTCCTCCAGACGTCACGGATCATAGCCCTCGGGCGCGAGAGACAACACACGTCGTACGTATGTTTTTCGGGGGCGGCTGGCGGCGCCACCCCTCGGGGGCCCGTCTCGGCCCTGGTCAGCGCCGCAGCCGCACGGGGTCGCCCGGCCCGGTGCGGCGGACGAGCCACGCCTCGGTGATGTGGGTGAACATCGCCGAGGACGCGCCGCCCGGGTCGTGGGCGGCGATCCGCTCGAAGATGCGGCGATGGCCCTGGTTGGACGCGACACACAGGGACCGCTCGGTCTTGCCCACGTACCGGGCGATGGTGAGGACCTGGCTTTCCATGGACCGCACCACGGCGCGGGCGATGCGGTTCTGCGAGGTCTGCATGATCGTGTCGTGGAAGGCCCGGTCCTGCTCGGCGTAGGCGACCGGGTCGTCCACCAGCTCGTCCATCCGGTCCACCAGCGCCCGCAGCCGGTCGATGGCCTCGTCGGTGGCGAGCTGGGCGGCGAGGTTGGCCATGTCGGACTCCAACAGGCGCCGCGTGACGACGAGGTCGTCGAGGATCGCCAGGCTCTCGTCCTCCTCGATGCTCGCCGCCAGGACCAGCTCGTCGAGCATGTTCCACTGCGTCGGAGGGGTCACCAGGGTGCCGGAGCCCTGGCGGACCTGCACCAGGCCCTTGTCCTGTAGGAGCTTCACCGCCTCGCGCACGACCGTCCGGCTCACCGCGAACGCCTCGCAGAGGGCGGGCTCCGGGGGCAGGGCGGTGCCCGGCGGGTGCACCCCGCGAACGATGCGGCCCACCAGCTCCGTGGTCAGCGCCCTCGCGAGGCTGGCCGGTCGCCGTACCCAGTCCGGTGATGCCGTGGCGCCCTGGATGCCCTGCTGCGATGCCGTCATGGTCCCTCCCATGGCCCGCGACTGGCGGCGCCACCTCTCGACTGGCGAGTATACGCTCCACCCTCTTGACGTGAGACGTCACACGAATTATGTTTCCGGCCCACTGGACAGCCGGGTGGGCGCCCGGTCTTCCTCCGGAGAGTGGGCAGCGATGAAGCAGCGAACACTGTGGTCGGCCGTCCTGGTCGGGGCTCTCGCCCTGACCGGCTGCGGGAGCGCCGGATCGGGTTCCTCCTCCGGCTCCCCGGACGACACGCTCGTCGTCTGGGACTGGAAGTCCGCTGACGAGGCGTCCGCCGCCTACGTCGAGGCCGCGAAGGCCGATTTCGCCGAGCGACACCCGGACGTGACGGTGGAGTTCGTGGCGCAGCCGTTCGACCAGTACTACACGCTGCTCGGCACGGCGATGCGGACCGGCGAGGGCCCCGACGTGATGCTCTTCAACGGCGGCGGCCAGATACGCGACCGCGCGGACTCCCTGCTCCCCCTGGACGCGTACGTCGCCGAGGACCGCCAGCGGCTGGCGGGATGGGAGGCGTTCACCGAGGAGGACACGGTCTACGCCGCCCCCGTGACACTGCAGGGGCACCCGATCTACTACAACAGGGCGCTGTACGAGGAGGCCGGGCTCGACCCGGAGGACCCGGCGACGACCTGGGAGGACTTCCTCGACGACTGCGGGACCATCGCCGAGGAGACGGACGCCAGCTGCCTCGCCCTGGGAAACAAGGAGGGCTACGGCATCCAGTTCTTCCTCTCGGGGCTGGGATCGGCCGTCCTCACGCCGCGGGAGTACGACGACTGGATCGCCGGGAACCGCGACTGGACCTCGCCCCACGTGCGGCGGGTCTTCGAGCTCTGGCAGGAGGCCGGCGAGGCGGGCCTGAACAACGACGGCGCCAACTCGACCGCGTTGTTCAACGACTCCCTCGGGCTCTTCGAGGCCGGTGAGGCCGCCCACATCGTGGGGCTGATGTCGGACGTGGGCCACTGGAAGGACTTCGGTGAGTTCCTGGGCGACGAGAACGTCGGCGTGATGCCGGCGCCGCTGGTCACCGCCGACGCCAGCCCCAGCCTCCCCTACGACGGCGGCATCGGGTACGCCGTCGCGAAGGGGACCGCGCACCCGGACCTGGCCGCCGACCTCGTGCGGTCGCTGACCTCCACCGAGGCGTTGAGCGCCTTCCACGCCGACGCCGGCGCGATCGTCTCCGACACCACGGTCGACGTCTCCGGCGGCGGACCCGCCCTCGCCGCGATCGTCCCGGAGATCGAGAACGGCGAGCCCGCGCTGCACGTCGCGCTGTCGTCCGAGACCCTGGAGTTGATGGGAAGGCTCTCCCAGCAACTCCTGAGCGGGTCGGTGAGCGTGGACGACGCCCTACGGCAGCTGGCCGACTCCGACCAGGCGAGCTGACCCTGTGCCGCCGAGCCCACCGCCGCCCGTCCGCGGGACGGCGGCCGACCGGAACGTTTCCGCCGGCGTCCCCGGGCGTACCCGCCGCGCGGCCTCCCCGGCGCCCCGGCCGGGGGGACGGGGAGGCCGGCGCGCCGAGCGTCTCGCCCCCTACGTCCTGCTGGCCCCGGCCATCCTGATCATCGTCCTGCTCCGGCTGTACCCGCTGGCGCTGGGCGTGAACTTCTCCTTCACCGGCGACGGGGAGCGCGACGGGCAGCCGGTGGGCCTGGACAACTACACGGAGCTGTTCAGGGACCCCGTCTTCCGCACCGCCCTGGAGAACGTCGGGCTGCTGGTGTTGCTGCTCCCGATCGCGGTGGCGATCCCGGGCCTGCTGGCGACGTTCATCTACCTGCGCGTGCCCGGCCACCGCTTCTTTCGGAGCGTCTACTTCTTCCCGGCCGTGCTCTCACCGGTGATCGTCGGCGCGGTCTTCAACCTCCTGCTGGCGTTCGACGGCCCCGTCAACTCCGCCCTCGACACCGTCGGCATCGGGCCGATCGACTGGCTCGGCGATCCGGACGTCGCCATGTTCACGGTCGTCGGCGTGCACGTGTGGGCGACGTTCGGCATGGCCCTGGTCGTCTTCCTCGCCGGGTTCGCCACCCTGGACGCGGCACTTCTGGACGCGGCCCGGATCGACGGGGCGTCGCTTCGCCAGACCGTGTGGCACGTGATCGTCCCCGGGCTGTCCCGCACGATCCAGTTCGTCGTCGTGACCACCATGATCGGGATGCTGACGTCCATGTTCGGCCTGCTGTACGTGATGACGAGCGGTGGACCGGAAGGCTCCACCTACCTGCCGGAGTTCTACATCTGGGTACAGCAGGGCCAGATGAACCGTCCGGCGCTCGCCTCGGCGGCGTCGACCGTTCTCTTCCTCGTCATGCTCGTCGTGGGGCTCGCGCAGATCGCGCTGCTGCGCCGCTCGGGGAGGGAGAGCTGATGCGCGGCCTCGGCCTCACCAGGTGGGTGGTGGCCGTCCCCATGGCGGCCCTCGCCCTGGCGACGCTCTATCCCCTGCTCTTCACCACGAACGTCGCCATGAAGACCCGGCACGACTACGTCCTCGACCGCTTCGGCCCGGCCGACTCCCTGAACGGGGACAACCTCGCGACGGCCTGGACCAGCGTCGGCATGGACCGCTACCTGATCAACTCGGTCATCGTGGTGACGGCCGCCGTCGCGCTGCTCCTGCTCGTCGGCTCGATGGCCGGCTTCGCCCTCAGCCACCTGCGGTTCCGAGGGTCACGGGTCATCTTCCTCGGCTGTCTCGCGGCGCTGTTCGTCCCCTTCCAGGTCATCATGGTCCCGCTCGCCCGGACCATGGCGGACGTCCAGCTCATGGACACCTACGCCGGGCTGGTCCTCGCCTACGTCGCGCAGTTCCTCCCTTTCACGATCTTCCTGATGACGAGCTACTACACCGCGATCCCGGGCGAACTCGTGGACGCGGCCAGGATCGACGGCAACACGCCGTACGGCGTCTACCGGCGCGTCATGCTGCCGATGGGCCGCCCGGCGCTGCTGTCGGTCGGCATCCTCAACGCCCTGTTCTGCTGGAACGACGTGCTCATCGCCCTGCTGATGATGCCGTCCCCCGAGCACCGCACGCTCATGACCGGCGTCACCTCGCTGCGCGGCCAGTACACCGACGACATCCCCACCTTCGCCTCCGGTGTGCTCATCGCCGCGCTTCCCGTCCTCCTGCTCTACCTCTTCTTCCAGCGCCAGATCGCCGACGGCGTCACCGCCGGCTCCACGAAGGGCTGACAGAACCGACATGCGGATCACCGGCTTTCGCACCCTGACGACGGTCCAGGACTGGGGCCGCCCCGTCGGCGACGCCAACGGCGTCTTCGCGGACGGGATCACCTCGGTGCCGATCGTCCTGGTGGACACCGACGAGGGCATCACCGGCGTCGGCCTGGGCCCGCACGTGGAGATCGAGGCCCTCTTCCCCGCCATCGAGGGGGAGGACCCGCGCGCGGTGACCGGACTCTACGACCGCATGCTCCGGCAGACGTTCAAGGCCGGCCACGCCGGGATCGTGTTCGGCACCATCGGCGCGCTCGACACCGCCCTGTGGGACATCAAGGCGAAGGCGGCCGGAGAACCGCTGTGGCGGCTCCTGGGCGGACGCGAGCGAAGGGTGCCGGCGTACGCCTCGGGTCTGGACATCGCCCTGAACGAGGACGACCTCGTGGCCGTCTACCAGGAGTACGCCGAGCACGGCCTGCGCGCGGCCAAGCTCAAGGGAGGGCTCGACGTCGACGTGGACCGTCACCGCCTGACCCTGGTCGAGCAGGTGCTGACCGAGGCCGCCCACGGGATGCGGCCCAGCCTGATGCTGGACGCCAACGAGTCCTGGACCCGCAAGCAGGCCGTCCGCCACGTCCGTGAGCTCGAACGCACCCTCGACCTCACCTGGGTCGAGGAGCCCGTCCGTCGCTGGGACGCCGAGGGTATGGCCGTGGTCCAACGGGGCGTCCGCGCGTCGGTCGCCAGTGGCGAGAACCTCACCGGGCTGGAGCAGTACCGCCCGCTCCTGGCGGCGGGTGCCGTCGACATCGTCCAGACGGCGGCGGTCTGGGGCGTCACCCACTTCCTGCGGGTCGCCGTCCTCGCGCACGCCCACGACCTGCCCGTCAGCCCCGTCGGCACCACTCCCGTCGGGCTCCTGCACGCCGCGACGGCCGTGCCCAACCACCTCGTCAGCGAACTACAGGACCTCAGACCACCGGTCGGACTGACCGTCGACCTCCACGTCGAGGGCGGCGCCTACGTCCTCGGCGACGCGCCCGGCCTCGGCATCCGCGTCGACGAGGAGCTGATCGCCGGCTCACGACGGGACCAGGGGATCGTGGTGCCCGGCGGTCCCCACGTCCGGCCGGAGCGCGCCGGACGGCGCCTGCTCACGGTGGCCGCGAACGAGCGGCGGCGCCACCCGGCGTCCGTGCCGCCGCACGGAGCCCACCCCGTGCCGCACACCCCGCACCACCCGGACCTGTCCGTGACGCCCCTTCACGACGAGAGGACGTAGTCGTGCCCCCACACCCCTCCGTGTTCGTGTCCCCGAGGACAGCCCTCGCGGCAGCCGCCGCGGCGCTGGCCGCCGCCGGAGTCCTCACCGCCATGCCCGCAGCCCCGGCGCACGCCGCCGCCGAACACACGCTCTTCGTCGCGCCCACGGGCGCGGAGAACGCCGACGACGGCGGTCCCGGCACCGCCGACCAGCCCCTCGCGACCGTGGCGGAAGCACAGCGCCGGGCCCGGGAGTTCGCAGCCCAGGCCGACGGCGACGTCACCGTGAACCTCCTGGACGGCACCTACCGGCTCACCTCGCCGCTGCGGTTCGACGGCGCCGACTCCGGCCGTGACGGCCACACCGTCACCTGGCGGGCCGCTTCGGGCGCACACCCCGTCCTGACCGGCGCCGAAGCGGTCACCGGCTGGGAACTCGACGATCCCGCGACCGGCGTCTACACGGCGGAGGTCGGCACCGGGTTCGACACCCGGCAGCTCTACGTCGACGGCGCCCTCGCCCAGCGCGCCCGCACCAGCCTGGCGCGTTCCGACATCACGCTCAACCAGGACGGCTTCACCCTCGACAACCCCGACCTCGGCTACCTCGCCGGGCTGCCCGACCAGCAGCGCGTCGAGCTCCAGGCCATGCTGTCGTTCACCAACCGCTTCGCGCCCGTGGAGAGCATCTCCGGCTCCACCGTCACCATGCAGCAGCCGGCCTGGGACAACAACACCTACGGGTACGACACCATCCAGTCGCCGTTCCGCACGCCGACGTTCTGGCTGCTCAACTCCAGGGCGTTCCTCGACGAGCCCGGCGAGTGGTACCTGGACACGGACGCCGGGACGCTCTCCTACAAGCCGCTCGACGGGCAGGACCTGGCCACCACGCCGGTCGAGCTGCCGCGGCTGGAGACCCTGGTCGAGGTGGGCGGCACCTACGACGAGCCCGCCCACGACCTCGCCTTCGAGGGACTGACCCTCACCGGCACCACCTGGCTGCACCCCGGCTCGCCCAACGGATACGCCAACCAGCAGACCGGGGCCTTCATCACCGGCGTCCAGGAACACCGGCCCGCCGACGCGTTCACCTCCTGCGCGGTCGGCTGCAAGGGCTTCGAAGGGGCCCGCAACCACTGGGCCCAGGCGCCCGCGGCCGTGCAGGTCTCCGCGGCACACGACATCGCCTTTGACGGCAACACCTTCGTGAACCTCGGCTCGGTCGGGCTCGGCGTCGGCAACGACGCCAACGCCCACGCCACCGGCGTCGGCCTGGGCGCGCGGAACGTCTCGGTCACCGGCAACACGTTCACCGCCAGCGCCGGGGGCGGCATCGTCGTCGGCGGGGTGCGCCCCGACGCGCACCACCCCTCCGACGAGCGCATGACCAACAGCGACATCCTGATCCGCGACAACCGCGTCTTCTCCACGGCGCTGGAGTACCTCGACCAGGACGGGATCTTCGCCAGCTACGTCACCCGGCTGTCCATCGAGCACAACGAGGTGTCCGACATGCCGTACACCGGCATCGGCATCGGCTACGGCTGGGGCGCCAACGACCCGGGCGGCAGCCCCGAGTACCTCAACCGCGGCCTGTACGACTACCAGCCGATCTACGACACGCCCACCACCCTGACCGACGTCCGTGTCGTGGGCAACCACGTCAGCGACGTCGTGCACACGCTGTTCGACGCCGGCTGCGTCTACAGCCTCTCCGCGATGCCGGGCAGCACCATCGAGGAGAACGTCTGCGAGGACAGTGGACAGCTCGGCCTGTACTTCGACGAGGGGTCGCGCTACCTCACCGCCGCACGCAACGTCTTCCTCCACACCGCCGGCCAGTGGGCGCACGCCAACAACCAGAACAGCAACCTCACCGGCGACCAGACGCTGACCGGGAACTTCACGACCAACCCGGCCATCACCGGCATCGTCGACGGCGAACGCGGCAACACCGTCGAGGGCACCGTCGTCTTCACTCCCGGCGCCATCCCGGCCGAGGCCAGCGAGATCATCTCCAACGCCGGGCCGGCCACGGCACACCGTCGCACCCCCTGACGCGGCCCGCCGCCCGTCAGACCCACCCGGCCGCGACGCGACGCCCCACCCGCCGCAGGGACCGGGACCCGCGGCGCGGCCGGGTCCCCTGCCCCTGCCGCCCGGCGACACGTCGGCGCGGCACGGCGTCCCGGAAGCACGCACGCTCACGAGAAGGGACCTCTGTGAGCCACCCGCTGACCATCGGCGTCGCCGGCCGCCCGGCCGCCGTCGCCGGCTTCACTCTCCCAGCGCCGCACCGCCACCGTCGGCGCGTCGGACCACCCATCGAGGGGTGGGCGCGATGAGGGTCCGCCTCGCCTACGGCACCGACGGCCTGGTGGCCGACCTGCCCGGCCCGCCCGAGTATCCGCCGGGGACCACGATCGTCGTGACGCCCGAGGAGCGCGACCCGGTGCCGGACCCCGCGGCCGCGCTGCGCGCCGCGCTGCGCCGCCCCCTGTCCGGCCCTCCGCTGCGCGCGTTGGTCCGCCCAGGACAGACCGTGGCCATCGCGGCCAGCGACGTCCCCCGGCCGCGGGCCCACCCGTTGATGATCTCCGCGATCCTGGAGGAACTGGAGGGCGTCGTCCGCCTCCCCGACGTCACCGTCCTCCTCGCCACCGGCGCACACCGGGGCGCGACCACCGACGAGACGCTCGGACTGCTCGGCCGGCACCTGGCCGGAAGCGTCCGCGTCGTCAGCCACGACGCCCGCGACCGCGCGTCGCTGACCTGGCTGGGCACCCACGGCGACGGCGTGCCCGTGTGGCTGAACAGCCGGTGGACCGGCGCGGACGTGCGCATCACCACCGGCATCGTCGAGCCCCACGCCCACGCCGGCTTCCGCGGCGGACCGGCGCTCGTCGCGCCCGGACTGGCCGGCCTCCCGACCGTGCTGACGCTGTACGACACCCGCCGGACCGGCCATCCCAAGGCCCGCCGGGGCATCACCCACGGCAACCCCGTGCACGACGACATACGCGCGATCGCCGAGGCCACCGGGGTGGACTTCGGCCTCGACGTCGTGCTCAACCGCGACCACGACGTCGTCGGCGCCTTCGGTGGCGAGACGCTGGTCGCGCACGCCGCCGCCACGGCCGCGGCCCGCCGCCTGTCGCTGCGCCCCGTGCCGGGCCTCTTCGACGTCGTGCTGACCACGGGCGCCGGCCACCCGCTGGACCGGAACCTGTGTCAGTCCGTGGAGGGCATGAGCACCGCGGCCGGGGTGGTCAAACCCGGCGGCGTCATCATCTGCGCCGCCGCGTGCCCGGACGGGCTTCCCCAGGACGGCTTCCGCCCCGGGGAGCCCTCGTCGGCGGCCTCCCCGCGCGCGGCGCTGGCCGCCGTCACCGGCCGGGCCCGCAGGACCGTCGTCCACGGTGCCGGCCTCGCGGCGGCGGATCTGGCCGCCGTCCGGCTGGAGGGGACAGACGACGTGGCCGCCGCCGTACGCGTCGCCCTCGACGAGGCCGGCGACGGCGCGCGGCTGTGCGTGCTCCCGGAAGGACCGCGGACCATCCCCTACGTGGAGGCGTGATGCGGCGCCACTGCGCGGCGCGGGCGCCGGTCAGGCGGCCGGCCCTCCGAGGGCGCGGTCCACCTGTTCCGGGGACAGGACGTGGTCGATGGCGAGCGCCGCGGCCCCGAGCGCCGCGCCGTCCTGGCGCAGGCGGCTGGGTTCGATGAGCAGGTGCCGGGTCGCCAGGGGGTGGGAGCGTCGGTACACAGCCTCCCGGACGCCGGCGAGCAGGTGGTGGTGCACGGCCGACAGCACTCCGCCGAGCACGATCGCGTCGGGGTTGAAGAAGTTGACCAGGCCCGAGAGCACCTCTCCGACGGTGCGTCCGGCCTCCCGGACCGTGCGGACCGCTTCCCGGTCACCGGACGTGACCAGGCGCACGACCTCGCGCGCCGACGCGACGGGGACGTCGGGCGTACTGAGCCGGCGTGCCAGCGCCGCGCCGCCCGCGATCGCCTCCAGGCACCCGGTGTTGCCGCAGCGGCAGGGGGTGTCGTCGGTGCCCACCCGGGTGTGGCCGATGTCGCCGGCGGACCCCTGGGCGCCGCGGTACAGCTGCCCGTTCGCGATGACGCCGCAGCCGATGCCGGTGCCCATCTTGACGAACAGCAGATGGCTGGTGCCGGGGAGGACGCGGCTCCGCTCCGCGAGTGCCATCACGTTCACGTCGTTGTCCACGAGGGCCGCCACGCCGAACCGGTCCGCGAAGAACCGCGGGATGGGGTACCGGTGCCAGCCGGGCATGATCGGCGGGTCCACGGGCGTTCCGGTGGCGAACTCCACGGGTCCCGGCACCCCGACGCCTATCGCGCGCAGGGCGGAGGGCGGCTGTGCGGCCTCCTCCAGGAGATCCCGAGTGCTGCGCGCCACCTGCTCCAGCACCACCTCCGGTCCGTCGGCGATGTCCCCCTCGTGCTCCCGCACGGCCAGTTCGCCGCCGCCGAGGTCCACGAGCGACACCCGGTGGTGCGTCGCGCCGAGGGCCACGCCGACGGCCACCCGGTCCCTGGTGCGCAGGCGCAGCCGCCGCGAGGGTCTGCCGCCCGTGGAGCGGCCGTCCTCGTACTCGTCGAGGTAGCCGTTGGAGATCAGCGCGTCCACCCGGTGGGCGATGGTCGACCGGGCCAGGCCGGTGGCGCGGGACAGGTCGGCACGCGTCTCCGCGACGCCACGGGCGATCAGGGCGAGGACCCGGCCCGGGGACGGGCTGAGGATCGCCGCGTTGACGCCCCGCGGCTCCGGCATCGCGGGCATACCGCCTCCTCTTGCTGACGATGTGGCGATCGGGTCAGGCTACTTGATTCGATGATCGACAAAAGTCGGGGCAACTTCCGTCGTTTGTCGGGGGACTTGAGCTCTTGTGGCGGCCAACTTTCGCAAGTACCTTGCTTTCCGTGTTAACGATGCGGGACATGACAAAGAGCTTCCTCGGCACCCCGGTCCTCCAGGACGTCACCCTCGACCTGCGCCGGGGCGAGGTGCACGCGATCGTCGGCGAGAACGGCGCCGGCAAGTCCACGCTCATGAAGCTGCTGGCCGGGGAGCACCAGCCGGACCGCGGCCGCATCGAGATCGACGGCGTCCCGCGCACCTTCAGCCACCCCGCGCAGGCCCAGGCGGCCGGCGTCGGCGTCATCCACCAGGAGCTCGCGCTGCTGCCGGACCGCACCGTGGCCCAGAACGTCTTCCTCGGCCGCGAACCCACGCGGCGCGGCCTGGTCGACCGTGCCGCCATGGAGCGGCGCACCGCCGAACTGCTCGGCGAGCTCGACGCGCGCGACATCGGCCCGCGCACGCTGGTGCGTGAGCTGACGGTCGCCCGGCAGCAGACCGTGGAGGTCGCCAAGGCACTCGCCGCGGACGTGCGCGTCCTGGTGATGGACGAGCCCACGGCGGCGCTGGCCGAGCACGAGGTGGCGGTCGTCCGCGACCTGGTGCGCCGGCTGACCGCTCGTGGCCTCGGCGTTCTGTACGTCTCGCACCGGCTGCGCGAGGTGTTCGACCTCTCTCAGCGCATCACGGTCCTCAAGGACGGCCGCCACGTCGCCACGCTCGACACCGCCGCCACCAGCCCCGAGGAGATCGTTCGGGCCATGGTCGGCCGGGAGCTCAGCGCGTACTACCCGCCGCGCGCCGCCCGGGAGGAGGTGGGCGCCGAGCAGCTCACCGTCAGCGGCGGGGGCAACGACCGGCTGGCCGACGTCAGCCTGTCACTGCGGGCCGGAGAGATCGTGGGGATCGCCGGTTTACAGGGCTCCGGGCGGTCGGCGCTCGCCCGCGCCCTGTTCGGCGCGGCGCCGTTCACGCGCGGCACCATGACGGTCGGCGGCAGGCGGCTGCGGCCACGGCGACCACGGGAGGCGATCCGGGCCGGCATCGCGCTGGTTCCCGAGGACCGCAAGGGGGAGGGGCTGGCCCTGCGGCAGTCCGTCAGGGACAACGCCCTGCTGGTGAGGCGTGCCGTGCCGGCCGGCGGGCGAGCGCCTGACCCGCAGGACCTCGCCGCACTGCTGCGGCGCGTCCGGCTGGTGGCTCGCGGCGGCGTCGAGCAGGAGGTGCGCTACCTCTCCGGCGGCAACCAGCAGAAGGTCGTCATCGCCAGGTGGCTCTCGGCGCGACCGCGGGTGCTGCTGTTCGACGAGCCGACACGCGGTGTCGACGTCGGTGCCAAGGCGGCCATCCACACCCTGGTCAGGGAACTGGCCCGCGACGGGCTGGCCGTGCTGCTGATCTCCTCCGAACTGCCCGAGCTCATCGGCATGAGCGACCGCGTCCTCGTCATGGCCGAGGGCCGCGTGGCCGGCGAACTCAGCGCCGGCGCCTCGGAAGCGGACATCATGCGGCTGGCCACGGCGGACGCCTCCCGCCGGCCCCGGACGGCCGGAGCGGCGTGATGGCCACCAAACCGCGCCAGACACCCCCGCCCACGCCGTCGCCGAACCCGCGAAGGACCCGGCGGAGGGCCGCCGTCCGGCACCGCCCCACGCCCCGCCCGGAGCGGGCCCGTGCCGCGAGCGAGCGCCGCGCCAGGGCCCGGCTGGCCGACCCCGCCGTCGGGATCTGGCTCGCCGCGCTCGGCGTCACCCTGCTCGGCTGGCTCGCCGTCACCGTCCGCGGCGGCGACTTCCTCACCCAGCCCACCGTGACCGGCATCCTCTCCAGCTGTGTGGCGCTCGGGCTGATCGCCCTGGGACAGACCGTCGTGATCCTCACCGGCTCGCTCGACCTGTCGGTCGCCTTCCTGGTGAGCCTGGGCACGCTGCTCGCCGCGGAGACCATGGCGGGACAGGACGGCAACATCCCGGTCGCCGTCGCCGCCGTCCTCGCGCTGTCGGCGGCCGTCGGCCTGGCCAACGGGCTCGTCGTCACCCAGCTGAAGGTCCACGCCTTCATCGCCACCCTCGGCACCGGCCTCATCCTGCGCGGCTGGATCGAGGACAACTACACCGGACCCGCCGGGTCGGTGCCCGCTACCTTCCGCCGCCTGGGCTACGACCGGATCGGTCCCGTGCCCGTCTCCGTCCTCCTCCTGGCCGCCGTCGCGCTGGCCCTGTGGCTGCTCCTCCGGCACACCCGGATCGGCCACCACATGTACGCCACCGGCGGGGACGAGCACGCGGCCCGGCTCTCCGGCGTACCCACCCGCCGGACCGTGGTCGTCGCCCACGTCCTGTGCTCGCTGTGCGTCGGCGTCGCCGCGCTCTTCCTCGCCGCCCGCTTCGGGGCCGGAACGCCCTGGGCGGGCACCGAGGCCCGCTACGACCTGGAGTCGATCGCCGCGGTCGTGCTCGGCGGCACGATCCTGGCGGGCGGACGCGGCGGCGTCGCCGGGACGCTCGGCGGCGTTCTCGTGCTGGCGGTGCTCGACTCCGTGTTCGACCAGCTCTCCGTCGATCCGTTCACCAAGAACGCGCTGCGTGGCGTGGTGATCATCGCCGCGGTCGCCCTCGCCGCACGCAGTCGCCGCCGTCCCGCGAGGAGGACCGCGTGACCGTCGTGGACCACCCGGGCATCCCCGAGCCGGCGCTTCGCCGGCGGCTGGCCGCCGCGCTCGGCACCGCGGCGCCGGTGTGCGCCCTCCTGCTGGCACTGCTGGCGGCGCTCGCCGTCACCGACCCCGGCTTCTACGAGCCCGACAGGCTCCTGGCGTTCGTCCGGCGCGCCGCGCCGCTGGTCATCCTGGCCGCCGGCCAGTACCTGGTCATCGTCTCCGGCGAGTTCGACCTCTCCGTCGGCGCCGTCGTCACGGTCGGTGTGGTCACGGCCGCGGAGCTGTACCAGGAGTTCCCCGGCGCGCACTGGACGGTGGTCTGCGCCGTGCTGCTGCTGGCCGGCGCCGCCGTCGGGCTCGTCAACGGCCTGGTCACCACCCTCCTCGCCGTGCCGTCGTTCATCACCACCCTGGGCACGACCCTCGTGCTCCAGGGCGGCGTCTTCTCCTGGACGGGCGGCTCGCCCCAGGGCTACCTGCCCGACGACTTCCGCGCGATGGGCCGTGACGACCTGTTCGGCTGGCTGCCCTGGGGCGTGCTGGTGTGCCTGGCGGCGGGTGCCGCCGTGGTCGTGCTGATGCGCTGCCGGTTCGGCCGCACGCTGCTGGCCACCGGCGACAACGAGCGGGCCGCCGCGCTGGCGGGGGTCCGCGTGGGCCGGGCGCGCACCGTCGCGTTCGTGCTGTCCGGCATGGCCGCCGCACTGGCCGCGGTGCTCGTCGCGGGCTTCTCCGGCGTCTCGGCGCAGGCGGGCTCCGGCATGGAGTTCGAGGCCATCACCGCCGTGGTGCTCGGCGGCGTCGTCCTCGGCGGCGGGCGGGGCTCGGTCGCCGGCGCCATGGCCGGGGCCTTCTGCCTCGTCGCGCTGTTCACCCTCCTGAACCTGCGAGGCGTCTCGGGCGCGCTGGAGCCCACCGTCCAGGGCGTGATCGTCATCGCCGCCGTCGCGCTCGGCGCCGCCGACCTCTCCCGGCGCCGCCGCTCACCATCCACCGGAGGTCAATCCTCATGACACGACCAGCCCTCGCCGTCCTCGCCACCCTGCTGTCGGCGGCGTTGCTCACCCCGCTCACCTCCTGTAGCAGCGACACACCCACGGACGGCCCCTCCCCGCCCGCGGGCTCCGCCGCGCCCGGCGACGGCGGCGAGGCCGGGGACGCCGCGTTCTTCGAGCGCGCCGAGTACGAGCGGCAGGTCGCGCTCGCCCGCGAGACGCCCGAAGGGCCAGCCGACCGGCCGTGGGAGCAGATGCTGCGCCCCGAGATGATCGACACCGGGGAGTACGCGATCCCCGGCGGCGAGGCTCACCTGTGTTTCTCCAACGCCGGCGTGTTCAACCCCTGGCGCCAGGTCGGGCTGCGGACGATGGAGGCCGAAGCGGCCGGGCACGAGGAGGTCACCCTCACCGTGCTGGACGCCGAGGGACAGGACGACAAGCAGATCTCCGACATCCAGGACCTCAGCGGTCGTCAGGACTGCGACGCCCTCATCGTCTCGCCCAACACCACCGCCACCCTCACCCCGGCCGTGGAGGAGGCGTGCGGGAGGCTGCCCGTCATCGTCTTCGACCGGGGCGTCAACACCGACTGCCCGGTGACCTTCATCCACCCCGTCGGGGGCTACGCGTACGGCGCCGCCGCCGCGGACTTCCTGGTGGACACCGTCGAGCCGGGCGGCAACATCCTGGCGCTGCGCATCTCCCCCGGCGTCGACGTGCTGGAGAACCGCTGGTCCGCGGCGGAACTCGCCTTCGAGGAGAGCGACCTCGAGGTGGTGGACGTGGAGTTCACCGAGGGCGATCCGGCGACCACCAAGTCCGTCGTCACCGACGCCATCCAGCGCCACGGCCACATCGACGGGGTCTGGATGGACTCCGGCGCCACCTCGGTGGCGGCCGTCGAGGCGTTCGAGGACGCCGGGGAGGAGATCCCGCCCATCACCGGCGAGGACCAGCAGGACTTCCTCCAGGCCTGGCACGACAAGGACCTGACGGCCATCGCACCCACCTATCCGACGTTCCAGTGGCGCACCCCCGTCATCGCCGCGCTGCGCGTCCTCGCCGGCGAGGAGGTGCCCCGCGAGTGGCGCCTGCCGCAACCCACCATCACCGAGGACACCCTCCCGCGCTACCTGAACCCGGCCATGCCGCCACTGCACTACGCCATGTGCGGCTGCGAGGACCTGCCGGGCTACCCCGAGGACTGGGGCGGTGAGGAGTGAACACCACCCTGCCGATCGGCGCCAACCCGTGGATCTGGCACGCGCCCGTCACCGACGCCGCCCTCGCCCGGACGATCCCGCGCCTCGGACGCTGGGGCTTCGACGCGGTCGAACTGCCCCTGGAGCGGCCCGGCGACTGGTCGCCGTCGTCCGTCGCGAGGCTGCTGACCTCCTGCCAGGTACGGCCCGCGGCCGTCGTCGCCGTGATGCCGCCGGGGCGCGACCTGGTGTGTGCCTCGCCGCGGACCGTGCGCGCCACCCAGGAGTACCTGCTGACCTGCGTCGACGCGGCCCACCAGCTCGGCGCGCCGGTCGTCGCCGGGCCGGTGTACGCCGCGGTGGGGCGGACCTGGCGCATACCCGCCGGGGAACGGGCCGGCGTCTACGCCGAGCTCCGGGACGGACTCGGGCCGGTCGTCGAGCACGCGCGCGCCGCCGGCGTCCGCCTCGCAGTGGAGCCGCTGAACCGCTACGAGACCAGCGTGCTGAACACCGTCGGCCAGACGCTGGAGGCGCTCGACGGGCTGCCCGAGGAGGCCGTCGGCGTGGCGCTGGACACCTACCACCAGAACATCGAGGAGCGCGGACTGGACATCGCCGCACGCCAGGCCGCCGGACGCGTCGCGCACGTCCAGGTCTGCGCCAACGACCGGGGCACCCCGGGGACGGACTCGCTGGACTGGTGGGGCTTCCTGCGGGAGCTCCTGGCCGGCGGGTACGACGGGCCGCTGTGCATCGAGTCGTTCACCGCCCACAACGACACCATCGCGGCAGCCGCCTCCGTGTGGCGCCCGCTGGCCGACTCCCAGGACGCCCTCGCCGTCGACGGCCTGGCCTTCCTGCGGAAGACGTTCACCCTTCTCTGACGCCTGAACCGGCAACGCCGGGGAGCCGCCCCCACCGGAGAGGAAACCCCCCACATGAGAAGCAAGCACCGCGAACGCTCACGCGCCCTCGTGGCGCTCACCATGGCGCCGCTGCTCGCGGCCGGCGCCCTGACGGCCGTCGCCTCCACCGCCCACGCCCAGCCCGAGTTCCGGGCCCTGCTGTTCACCCGGGCCGTCGGCTACGTCCACGACTCCATACCGGCCGGCATCCAGATGTTCCGGGAGGAGGCCGCCGAGCAGAACATCGAGCTCGTCCAGACCGACGACCCGACCGTCTTCGACGACGCCGAACTCGACGGGTTCGACGTGGTCATCATGCTCCAGAACTCCGGCATGGTCTGGGACACCGACGCCCAGCGCCAGGCCATGCGGGACTACGTGACCGGCGGCGGGGGAGTGGTGGCCCTCCACAACACCCTCGACGCCGGCGTCGAGGGGGAGTTCCCCTGGTGGGACGAGACCGTCAACGGCGGTGCCCACATGCCGGGCCACGCCTACGGCCCGCAGAACGGCACCGTCCACGTCGAGGACCCGGACCACCCCTCCACCCAGGGCCTGCCCGAGACCTGGGACCGGACCGAGGAGTGGTACAACTTCGACCCCAACCCGCGGCCGAACGTCCACGTGCTCGCCACGGTCGACGAGTCGACCTACGACCCGGGCGAGTTCGCGATGGGCGAGGACCACCCCATCTCCTGGTGCAGCGTCGCCTCGGGCGGCCGGGTCTGGGCCACCGCCATGGGCCACTACGCCGAGTCCTACGCGGAGGAAGCCTTCCGCGACCACGTGATGGGCGGCGTCCAGTGGGCGTCCGGCAACGAGCCGGGCGACTGCGGCCAGGAGGAGGCCCCCGCCCAGGGGACCTTCGAGAAGGTGACCCTCGACGACGACACGGCCGACCCGATGGAGCTCGACGTCGCACCCGACGGCCGCGTGTTCTACATCCAGCGCGGCGGCGAACTGCGCGTCTTCGACCCGCAGACCAACTCCACCACCACCGCCGGGACCCTCGACGTCTACACGGGCGGGGAGGACGGGCTCGTCGGGCTGGCCCTCGACCCGGACTTCGCCACCACGCAGCGCGTCTACCTCAACTACTCCCCGGCCGGCAGCGCCGAGGACGTCAACCGGGTGTCGGCGTTCACCATGAACGGCAACACCCTGGACCTCGCGAGCGAGCGGCCGGTGATCGACGTCCCCGCCTACCGGGACCGCACCTTCCCGGAACCGGGACACACCGGCGGCAGCATCGAGTTCGGTCCGGACGGCACGCTGTACCTCGGCACGGGCGACGACGTCGCGCCCAACCTCGACCCGGCCTGGCAGGGGTACGCGCCGCTGGACTGGCGCGCCGGCCAGGAGATGCAGGACGCGGCCCGCACCGCCGGGAACACCAACGACCTGCGCGGCAAGATCCTGCGGATCCAGCCGACGGACGGCGGCGGGTACACCATTCCCGAGGGCAACCTCTTCCCCGAGGGCACGCAGGACACCCGGCCCGAGATCTACGCCATGGGCTTCCGCAACCCGTTCCGCTTCACCGTCGACCCCGCCACCGGGGACGTGTACATGGCCGACTACGGCCCGGACCGGCGCGGCACGACCGACAACCGCGGCCCCGCCGGCATGGGCGAGTTCAACGTCGTCACCGAACCGGGCAACTACGGCTGGCCCTTCTGCCACGGCGACAACCAGCCCTACGCCCCCTACAACCCCGACACCGGTCAGGTCGGCCCGAAGTTCGACTGCGCCAACCTCGTCAACGAGTCCCCCCACAACACCGGGCTGACCCAGCTGCCGCCCGTCCAGATGCCCGAGGTCTGGTACGGCTACGACACCTCGGCGGACTTCCCCGAACTCGGCGCGGGCGGCATCGCGCCGATGGCCGGGCCGGTCTACCGCTTCGACCCGGACAACCCCTCCACCACCAAGTTCCCGCAGTCCTTCGACGGCGCGGCGTTCTTCGGCGAGTGGGAGCGCAACTACCTCAAGGAGTTCCGCTTCGACGGCGGCGGCGGGCTGGCGTCCGTCAACGACTTCATGCCCGGCACCACGTTCACCAAGCCGATGGACATGACCTTCGGCCCGGACGGCGCGCTCTACCTCCTGGAGTGGGGCAGCTCCTTCGGCGGCGGCAACAACGACTCCGGCCTCTACCGCATCGACTACGGCGGCGCCGCCGGCCAGCCGGTCGCGCACGCCAGCGCCTCGGTGACCAGCGGCCCGGCGCCGCTGGAGGTCGCCTTCTCCAGCGAGGGCAGCGAGGACCCGGACGGCGGGCAGCTCACCTACGAGTGGGACTTCGACGGCGACGGCACCTTCGACTCGACCGAGGCCCATCCCACCCACACCTACGAGGTCGCCGGCGACGTCACCGCCCAGCTGCGCGTCACCGACCCCGACGGGCTGACGGCGTTCGACAACCTCGGCATCACCGTCGGGAACACCGCCCCGACGGTGACCCTGGAGATCCCGGTGAACGGCACGGTGATCGACTTCGGGGACCAGATCCCCTACGAGGTCACCGTGACCGATCCGGAGGACGGCGAGATCGACTGCGAGAACGTCATCGTCAACCCCGCGCTGGGGCACGCCGACCACGAGCATCCGACCACCGACCTCCGCGGCTGTTCGGGCACGGTGGACACCGGGGACCTCGGCGGCCACCCCGAGGGCGCCGACCTGTACTACGTGCTGAACGCCGAGTACACCGACCAGGGAGGCGACGGCGCCGGCGAGCTCACCGGCTACGCGCGCACGATCCTGCAACCCCGGCACAAGCAGGCCGAGTACCGCGACAGCCAGTCGGGCACCCGGATCGTCTCCCAGTCCGGCGCCCAGAACGGCCAGCGCGTCGGCGACATCTCCGACGGCGACTGGATCGCGTTCGAGCCCATGAGCGTCGAGGGGGTCGACTCCGTCAGCTACCGGTTCTCCTCGCCCGGCGGCGGGGGCGCCATCGAGCTGCGCGCCGACGCGCCCGACGGGGAACTGCTGGCGACCACGCCGGTGCCCGCCACCGGCGGCTGGGACACCTACGCCTCGACCGATCCGGTCGCGGTCGCGGACCTGGCCGGCACCCACACGCTGTACCTGGTCTTCACCGCCCCACAGGAGAACAGCTACGACGTGGACGCCGTCGAGTTCTCGGCGTCCTAGCGCTCACCGGGAGAGCGGCGCGCGCCGTCGTCGTCGCCGCTGGCCACACGCCCCCATGACCACCAGGAAAGAGGAAACCATGCTCCGTCTCCCCGCCACGCGTGCCTCCGGCCGGAGACAGGCCGGTGGCCCCCACCCGCGGGCGCGCCGTCACCGCCGCGTCCTGGCGACCGCGCTCGCCGCGCTGGTCGCCGTGCCACTCGCCGCGCTGCCCTCCGCGGCGGCGACCACGGCGGCGACCACGCCGACACCCGCCCCGCTGGCCGCCACCGATTTCCGGGGCGTCAACTGGGCGATGCCGGGTGACAACTTCACCGACGGCCCGGTCGTCCCCGAGGGACTGAACGAGACCGACAGCTACGAGACGGTCAAGGCCAAGGCGGCCGCCGTCTACCGGGGCTTCGCGGACACGATCGGCGTCAACACCGTCCGGCTGCCGGTCAACACCTCCTCCGTCCCCGGCACCCCGTGGGGCGACGCGTACGCCGGAGCCGTCGACGCGGCCGTCGAGGCCGGCTTCAGGGTGATCCTCTCCTACTGGGAGGACGGTGCCTCCTCCGGCGGCCGGATCGTGGACGCGGGCGCCTTCAACGCGATGTGGGACGCCGTCGTCGACCGGTGGGAGGCGGACAGCCAGGTCCACTTCGAGCCGATGAACGAGCCCCACGGCTACAGCGCCGGCGACTGGGCGAACGTCGCCGCCACCTGGATCGCCGACCGCCCGTCGGTCCCCAGGGAACGGATCCTCGTCAGCGGTCACGGCTTCAACGGCGACGTCACCTCCGTGTGTCGCGACAGCCGCCTCGACGGCACCTACCTGTCGCTCCACCTGTACGCCTTCCAGTTCGGCGAGATGAGCTACGACGCGTGGCTCGGCCTCTTCCGCTCCCGGATCGGTGACTGCGGATCCCGCACCATCCTGGACGAGTTCGGGGCTCCGACGGACGACGGCAGGGACTACAACAACGCGAACAGCACCGACAACTTCGTCCGCTACGTCCGCGCCGCCACCGACACCGTCCGCGACGCGCGGATGGGCGCCGTCTACTGGCCGGCGCTCGGTGGCAAACACACCGTCAGGCCCGACTACGACTGGTACTCCCTCTACGCCCTTGAGGGCAGCGGCACGAACCTGACGCTGCGCCTGCGCAACACGACCATGGCCGACCGGCTCCAGCACGCCTGGGCCATCGACGGCGGCTCGGTCACGAGGACCTGATCCACGCCACCGTCACGGACCCGGCCCGACCGAGGGTGCCGAGCGGGCCGCTCACCGCCTGTCGGGCGCGGGCGGTGGGGAGGGCGGCGGTCCGCCCGGCGGGGCCGGAGCCGTGGCGACGCCCCCGCGCGCCTCGGCGGGGCTCACGGCGCTCATGCCTCCCGCCGGGCGTCGATCTCGGCGATCAGGGCCTGGACCCTGCGCCTGATCTCGTCCCGGATGGGGCGGACCGCCGCCACGCCCTGTCCGGCGGGGTCGTCCAGGGCCCAGTCGCGGTAGTGCTTGCCGGGGAAGATCGGGCAGGCGTCGCCGCAGCCCATGGTGATGACGTAGTCCGAGGCCCTCACGGCCCCGGTGGTCAGCACCTTCGGCTGTTCGGCCGAGATGTCGACGCCCACCTCCCTCATCGCCTCCACCGCGGCGGGGTTGACCCGCTCGGCCGGGAGCGAGCCGGCGGAGCGGACCTCGATCCGTTCCCCGGCGAGGTGGGTGAGGAAGCCGGCGGCCATCTGGGAGCGGCCGGCGTTGTGGACGCAGACGAACAGCACCGAGGCGACCGGCGGGGTCGGAGAGGAGGACATCGCGTTCGTTCCTTCGCGGAGCGGGACTGCGGCATCGGTCATGGCTGGTGTCGGGCTCAGCTGATGTGACAGTATCAGCGCATGCTGACTTCAGTCGAGGCTGATCTGATCCGGGTGCTGGCCGACCCGCTCCGGCTGCGGGTCGTGACGCTGCTGGCGCGCGAGACGCTGTGCACGACGCACCTGGTCGAGGAGACCGGCGCGAAGCAGACGAACCTGTCCAACCACCTGCGGGTGCTGCGCGAGGCCGGGGTGGTGGACACCGAGCCGTGCGGCCGGTTCACCTACTACAGGCTGCGGCCCGAGGTCATCGAGACCCTGGCCGGGCGGTTCGCGGAGCTGGCCGCCACCGCCCGCGCCACCGCCGAGCACAACCGGAAGCGAGCCTGCCCGTGACCACCGGCACGACCTCGCCCGGCACGACCCCGCCCGCCCCGGACCGGACCGCGGACGCGGGCACCGACGACGGCGTGGGCGTCGTCGCGAAGCTCTCCCCGCTCGACCGCCTCCTGCCGGTGTGGATCCTCGCCGCGATGGCCGCCGGCCTGCTGCTCGGGCGGGCGGTGGACGGACTGGACGCCGCGCTGGCCGACCTGGAGGTCGGCGGGATCTCGTTGCCCATCGCGATCGGCCTGCTGGTCATGATGTACCCGGTGCTGGCCAAGGTCCGTTACGACGCAACCAGCCTGCGTACCGTCACCGGCGACCGTCGCCTGATGGCCTCGTCCCTGGTGGTCAACTGGGTGCTCGGGCCGGCGGTGATGTTCGCCCTCGCGTGGATCCTCCTGCCCGACCTGCCGGAGTTCCGCACCGGGCTGATCATCGTCGGCCTGGCCCGCTGCATCGCCATGGTGATCATCTGGAACGACCTGGCCTGCGGGGACCGCGAGGCCGCCGCCGTCCTGGTCGCGCTGAACTCCGTCTTCCAGGTGCTCGCCTTCGGGCTGCTGGGCTGGTTCTACCTCGACCTGCTCCCCGGCTGGCTGCACCTCGGCGAGGGCGAGAACCTCGACATCTCCGCCGCCGAGATCGCCCTCAACGTCGCGGTGTTCCTCGGCGTCCCCCTCATCGCCGGGTTCGCCACCCGCCGCGTCGGCGAGCGGCGCCTCGGGCGGGAGCGCTACGAGGCGAGGGTGCTCCCCCGGATCGGGCCCTGGGCGCTGTACGGGCTGCTGTTCACCATCGTGTTGCTCTTCGCCCTCCAGGGCGACGCCATCACCTCGGCGCCCTGGGACGTCGCCCGCATCGCCCTGCCGCTGCTGGCGTACTTCGCGATCATGTGGTTCGGCTCCTACGCGCTCGGACGGGCCGCCGGTCTGCCGTACGACCGCACCGCCACCCTCGCGTTCACCGCCGCCGGCAACAACTTCGAGCTCGCCATCGCGGTGGCGGTGGGCACCTTCGGCGTCACCTCGGGACAGGCCCTGGCCGGCGTCGTCGGCCCCCTCATCGAGGTCCCCGTCCTGGTCGCGCTCGTGTACGTCTCGCTCGCCCTACGCCGCCGGTACGCCGCGGCGCGGCGCTGACGGCCGCGCGCGGGCCCGGGCGGGCCCGGGCGGGCGTCATGCGACGGTGGGACTGCGCCGTTCGACGAGGACCACGTCGCGCCAGACGCCGCGATGGCGGCCGACGCGTTCGCGGCGGCCGATGACGCGGAACCCGGCCCGGGCGTGGAGGGCGAGACTGGCGGTGTTCTCGGGGAAGATCCCGGACTGGATCGTCCAGATCCCCGCCACCTCGGTCGAGGCGATCAGCGCGCCGAGCAACGCGCCCGCCACGCCCCGGCCGCGGGCGTCGGGATGGACGTAGACGGAGTGTTCCACCACACCGGCGTAGACCGGACGGGCCGACACGGGGCTGACGGCTGTCCAGCCCAGGACCAGCGTCGCGTGGGCGTCGTCGAGCGCGACGAACCGATGACCGGACAGCTTGCCCGCGTCGAAGGCCGCCCAGTCGGGTGCGGCGGTCTCGAAGGTGGCGTTGCCCTCGTCGATCCCGGCCTGGTAGACGGCCAGTACCTGATCGGCGTGGTCGGGCGTCATCGGCGTGATGGCGGCTACGGGGGCGGCGTGGCGGGTCATCCGGAAGCTCCTGGCGGGTCGGGTAGGGCGAGGTCGGCGAGGACGGAGACGGTCGGGCATCCAGGACGCGCCCGGTCCTCGGCCCTCTGCCGAGGAGAGCCGGTCACGTGCGTCGCCGCATCCTCCTCGGCGAGGCACTTCAGCAGCCGGAGCCGAGGGTGTCACGGCCGGGGCCGGTGGTCACCTGCGCCGGGCGACGCGTCGCAGCCTGGTGAGCACGTGCCGTGCGTCGCGGGCGGCGCCGCGCAGGGAGTTGGAGGCGAGGCTGCGCTGGAACTCGATGCCGACATAGCCAAGGCCCGGGACGGTGGTGGACACGCCCAGGCGGTGAAGCGGCCGGCCCTGGTCGTCCAGCGCGGGAGTGCCGGCGAGGTAGGGGTAGCGGTGGCGGTAGCCGGTCGCCCAGATGACGGCGTCGACCGCCTCCCGGGTGCCGTCCGCCCACACCACGCCGTCCGCGGTGAGCGCGGTGAACATCTCCCGCCGCTCCACGCCGCCCTCGTCCAGTGCCTTCCTGTGGGTGCCGTCGTCCAGGACGGAGACCGGCAGCGCGGCCAGGCGGCTGCGGATGGGAGCGATGTCCAGGCCGGTGTACCGGGTCCACCAGTGGATGTCCCGGCCGAGCATGCGCTGGGCCATCCACCGGATGGGCGCGCGGGTGGCCAGGGTGACGCGGGCGAGCGGCGCCATGTCGGCGGCGATCTGGATCGCGGAGTTCCCCGCCCCCACCACGACCACGCGCGCCCCTTCGAAGTCCGCGGGCGTGCGGTAGTCGGCGGAGTGCAGCTGCCGGCCGCCGTAGCTGTCGCGGCCGGGCAGGTCGGGGGTGTGGGGGTGGGCGAAGGCGCCGGAGGCGGCGACCACGGCCCGCGCCGCATACCGTTCACCGTTCCCGGTCTGAACGGTGAAGGCGCCGCCGGGCCCGGGCCGGACCGCGGTGACGCGGGCGCCGGTGCGGATGTCGGAGTCCAGGCCCTTGGCGACGGTGCGCAGGTAGTCGGCGACCTCGTCCCGCGCCGGGTAGCGGCCGGGGTCGCCGGGGAAGGGGTGGCCGGGCAGGGCGGAGTACCGGGCCGGGGAGAACAGGGTGAGGCTGTCGTAGTAGGCGGGCCAGGAGCCGGCTGTGTCGCTGCCGGCCTCCAGGACCAGCGGCCGGGACCAGCCGGTCCGGGCGGCGACGGCCGTCGTGGACAGTCCGGACTGGCCGGCGCCGATGATCAGGAGGTCAACGTGTTCCATGGTGGATGCTCCAACAACAGATAGTTCGATGTTTCGGGAAAAGACGAAGTTTCAGAGCCGGGTGGGCCCCGGGGCGAGGGGATACGCAATGGATCAGGTGCCGCCGGTCGACCAGGAAACGGCCGACTTCCTCAAGGCGCTGGCGAGCGAGACGCGCCAGCGGGTGATGATGCTGTTCGCCGGCGGCGCGGAACTCACCGTCGGCGAGGTCGCCGCCCGCAGCGGCCTGGGTGTCTCGACCGCCTCGGAGCACCTGGCGCTGCTGCGCCGCGGTGGGCTGCTGCGGGCCGAGCGGGACGGGCGGCAGGTCCGCTACCGGGCCGACGGCTCCCGGACCGCTCGGCGGCTGGACGCCCTGAAGGACTACCTCACCGGATGCTGCCCGCCCGACTGACCGCCGGGCGGGCGCCGCGGCCGGTCACCGACGCCGCGAGGCCGGGGATCAGGTGGTGGTGCGCAGGTCGAGCATCGCCGACATGGCCGCCACGACGGAGGGCGCGACGGCGTAGTAGACCCAGGTGCCGCGGCGCTCGGAGGTCAGCAGCCCGGCCTCGCGCAGCTTCTTCAGGTGGTGGGAGACGGTGGGCTGGGAGACGCCGACGTCGGCGATGTCGCACACGCACGCCTCGCCGCCGGGGTGGGAGGCGACCCTGGAGAAGAGGCGCAGCCGCACCGGGTCGGACAGGGCCTTGAACATCGCGGCCATCCTCTCCGCGTCCTCGGGCGACAGTTCCCCGGCTGTCAGCGGCGGGCAGCACGGCACCGCCATGCCCTCGGGTTCGAGTACCGGGAGTTCCACCGTCTTCTGATTCGACATGCCTCTATGTTGACACTTGTCGATGTCGCGTGGCAAGCTCCGGGGTATCGACAGACGTCGAAGTAACGAGGGAGTGCTGATCATGCCGGAGTCCGCCGGTCTGCCCGTCGCCGTCATCGGCGCCGGCCCCATCGGTCTTGCCGCCGCCGCCCACCTGGTCGGGCGCGGCATCGAGCCCCTGGTCCTGGAGCGCGGACCGCGGGCGGGGGCGGCGGTGCGCGCGTGGGGGCACGTGCGGCTGTTCTCCACCTGGTCCGAGCTGGTCGACCCGGCCGCCGAGAAGCTGCTGGCCCCCACCGGCTGGGTCCGCCCCGACGCGCGCACCTACCCGACCGGAGCCCAGTGGGCCGAGGACTACCTCCAGCCGTTGGCCGACACCCTCGGCGACCGGATCCGCTACGGCACCACGGTCACGGGTGTCGCCCGCGCCGGACGCGACCGCGTCGTGGACTCCGGCCGCGACACCCGGCCCTTCACCGTCCACCTGACCACCGTCGACGGTGGCGAGGAGCGCATCGCGGCGCGGGCGGTGATCGACGCCTCCGGCACCTACGCCACCCCCAACCCCCTCGGGGCGGACGGCTACCCGGCCGCCGGCGAACGGGCCCTGGCCGCCGAGGGCCGCGTCACCTACCGCGTCCCGGACCTCGGCGACCCGGCCGTCCGCGCCGCGTTCGCCGGCAGGCGCACCGCCGTCGTCGGCACCGGCGCCTCCGCGTTCACCGCGCTCGCCGGCCTGGCCGACCTCGCCAGGGCAGGGGACGGCGGCGGCACGCACGCGGTGTGGGTACTGCGGCGCGGCATCTCCGGCTCCACCTTCGGCGGCGGGACCGCCGACCAGCTGCCCGCCCGCGGGGCACTCGGCCTGGCAGCCAAGGCCGCCGTCGACGACGGCCACGCGGACGCGGTCACCGGCTTCCGCACCACCGCCGTCGAACGCGACGGCGACGACCGTCTCGTCCTGGTCGCCGACGACGGTCGCCGCACCGAGCCCGTCGACCACGTCATCGTCCTCACCGGCCTGCGCCCGGACCTGACGTTCCTGTCCGAGGTGCGCCTCGGCCTGGACGAACGCCTGTCCGCCCCCACCGCCCTGGCACCGCTGATCGACCCCAACCAGCACTCCTGCGGCACCGTCTACCCCCACGGCGTGAACGAGCTGACCCACCCCGAGGAGGGCCTGTTCCTGGCCGGGATGAAGTCCTACGGCCGCGCCCCCACCTTCCTCGCGATGACCGGCTACGAGCAGGTCCGCTCCGTCGCCGCCGCCCTCGCCGGGGACATGGAGGCCGCCGAGCGCGTCGAGCTCACCCTCCCGGAGACCGGAGTGTGCGGCGGCGCCGGCCTCTTCGACGTCTCGGGAGCCGACCCCACCCCCGCGGGCAGCTGCTGCGCGGCGCCCGAGCCGGAGCTCGTCCAGCTGGGCGTCGGCGCCCCCGCCACCACGGACGACTCCCCGGCGGGCGGCTGCTGCGGCTCGTAACCCGCGCCCACGCGGCACGGCGGCGGGGTGAGGCGGCGCCCGTGCGCGGCCTCACCCCGCCGTCAGGTCGGCGCGGGCGGGCCCCTTGGTTTCCCTTCGCCCGCGCCGGCCGATCACCGGGCCGGTGCGGGATCGGTGTGGCCGCTTCCGGGCTCGCAGTCGGACGCGACGACGCCGGCGGCCCACCGGATGCCGCCGAGCAGGTGTGCGCGGAAGTCCGGGTCGGCGAAGGACTCGGTGGTGTGGCCGCCGCCGGTGTAGAACGAGCGGCCTCCCGCGTACTCCTGGCACCACGCGATGGGGTGGTCGCCGCCCATGGCGCCGCCGCTGTAGCTGGACTCGTCGAGCGAGGCCAGGACGTGGACGCTCTCGCGCGGGTTGGTCCGGTAGTCGTACCACTCGTCGGTGCGCTGCCAGACGGACGGGAGGTGGGCGGTGGCGGCGTGCGTGTGGTCCTCGACGTTCACGGTGGCGGGCTGGATCGCGGGGTGGGAGGCGAAGTAGGCGCCGACCAGCTCGCCGTAGAAGGGCCAGTCGTACTCGGTGTCGGCGGCGGCGTGGACGCCGACGTAGCCGCCGCCGCCCGCGATGTACTCCTCGAACGCCGCCTGCTGCGCGTCGTCGAGCACGTCGCCGGTGGTGGACAGGAAGACGACCGCCTCGAACTGGGCGAGGTTGTCGGGGGTGAACGCGGCCGCGTCCTCGGTCGCGGTCACCGTGACGTTGTTCTCCGCGCCGAGTTCCCGGAGCGCCGTGACGCCCTCGTCGATGGAGTCGTGGCGGAAGCCGGCCGTCTTGGAGAAGACGAGGATCTCGTACGCCGGGTCGTCGGGGGCCGCGGCGGCGCCCTGGGCGATCACGGCGGGCAGCGTCGTGACGCACAGGGCCGTCCCGGCCACGAGCCCGGCCAGCCGCAGCCGGCGGGACCGTCCGGGCCTTCGGGACTGTTCGGTGGTCATGAGGGGGCTCCTTACTCCTGTTTACTCCTGGGGGAGGCTCGCGGGGGAGCCGGTGGTGAACGTGAAGTCGTCCACGTCGAACAGGTAGCCGCTGTCGGAGGGACCGGTGAAGACCAGGTACAGCGTGGTGGTCCCCGTGGGGGCGTTCGACAGGGAGGTCGTCACGTCCTCGAAGGTCTCCCAACCCCCGGTGTTCGGCACGTCGACGCTGCCGAGCAGCGTTCCGTCGGGCGATCCGGCGCGGACCTCGACGGTGCCGCCGGCGCCGTCGGAGGAGACCCGGGCGGTGAGGTCGGTGGCGTCGGCGAGCACGTAGGGCTCGAACGCGATCCAGTCACCGTCCTCGATGAAGCCCACGGTCCTGCCGCCGTGGGCGCTGGTGTGGCTGGCGATCTCGACGCCGCTGTGGTCGGAGAAGTACTCGGCCTGCCGCTGACGGGTCTGGGTGACGTGCTGGTCGTGCGTGGTCAGCCCGCCGGAGTCGGTGTACTCGGCGTCCCAGACGCCGAAGATGTTGGCGTTCGGGTCGTGTTCGCCGTCGGACAGCGTCTGGAGGGTGCCGGAGCAGCCGGTGGCGGAGGTCTGCTCGTGGCCGTGGTCGTCGTGGCCGAGGATGAAGGACAACGTGACCTTCGAGCAGTCGATCTCGCTGTCCTCGGGGTCGGTGACGGTGATCTCGTACGGCACGGCGTCGCCGAAGTCGACGAGCTGCCCGTCGGCCGGGAGTTCGAGGGTGACGGTCGGCGCGGTGTTGCCGACGGTGATGTGCGCGGAGGCGGTGGCGGTCAGGCCGCTGGCGTCGGTGACGGTCAGCGTGGCGGTGTACTCGCCCTCCTCGGTGTAGGTGTGGCTGGGGTTGGCGTCGGACGAGCCGCCGCCGTCGCCGAAGTCCCAGCGGTAGCTCAGGGAGTCGCCGTCCGGGTCGGTGCTGCCCTCGGCGGAGAAGGCCACGTCCAGCGGCGCCTGGCCCGAGGTCGGGTCGGCCGACGCCCTGGCGATCGGGGACAGCCCACCGGAGACGTTCTCGATCCGGTACAGGGCGCTGAACTCGTCGCCCGAGCCCCACCCGGTGCCGTAGTCCAGCACGTACAACGCGCCGTCCGGCCCGAACTCGGCGTCCATCACCTGGGTGCCCGACCAGGGGAAGTTCTGGATGGCGCCGGGGCTGCCGTCGTCGTTGACCTCGATGTTCCTGATCCACCGGCGGCCGAACTCCATGGCGAAGAAGTCGCCGTCGAACTCCTGGGGGAACTTCACCGAGGAGTTCAGGTCCGGGTCGTAGCGGTAGACCGGGCCCGCCGTCGGGGACTCCGAGCCGTTGCCGAACTCCGGCACCGACCCGCCGTCGTAGACGATCCATCCGGGCTGTGCCGGGGGGAGGGAGGTCAGCCCGGTGTTGTTCGGGGAGTCGTTGGTGGGCGCGGCGCAGTTGAACGCGGAGCCGGAGGAGCCGGTGGCGAAGTTGTAGTCGACGTAGGGCTGGTTGTCGCCGACGCAGTACGGCCAGCCGAAGTTGCCGGCCTGGGGCACCCGGGCGAACTCGACCATGCCCCCCGGGCCCCGGCCCGGGTTGGAGGTGCCGGCGTCGGGGCCGTACTCGCCCACGTAGACGGCGCCGGTCGCCTGGTCGACGCTCATGGTGAAGGGGTTGCGGAAGCCCATCGCGTAGATCTCGGGCCGGGTGTTCGCCGTGCCGGGCGGGAAGAGGTTGCCGTCCGGGATGTCGTAGGACCCGTCGTCGTTGACCGCGATGCGCAGGATCTTGCCGCGCAGGTCGTTGGTGTTGCCGGCGGAGCGCTGCGCGTCGTAGACCGGGTTGCGGTTGCCCCGCTCGTCGATCGGGGTGTAGCCGTCGGAGGCGAACGGGTTGCTGTCGTCGCCGGTGGACAGGTAGAGGTTGCCGTCGGCGTCGAAGGCGATGTCGCCCCCGACGTGGCAGCACTGGCCCCGGTCGGTGGGCACCTCGAGGACGACCACCTCGCTGCTCATGTCGAGCGTGTGGTCCTCGTTCAGCGTGAAACGGGAGAGCTGGTTGTGCCCCCGCCACGCCGCGAAGTCCGCCGCGCTGCCGGTGCTCGGCGCGTCCCCGGCCGGGGTGTCGAGCCGTGGCGAGTAGTAGAGGTAGACGAAGCGGTTGGTGGCGAAGTCGGGATCGACGCCGACGCTCTGTAGACCCTCCTCGTCGTGGGTGTAGACGTCGAGTTCACCCGCGACGCGGGTGGTGCCCCCGGCGTCGGTCACCCGCAGCGTGCCGTCGCGCGAGGTGTGCAACACCGCGCGGTCCGGCAGGACCGCCATGTGCATCGGCTCGCCCATCTCGGCGACGCCCTGGGCGAGGGTCACCTGCTGGAACTCCGCCTGGAGCGGGGCGGCGCCCTCGTCGACCGTCGCGGTGGGCTCGGCCGAGGCCGCCGACAGCGCCGTCAGGGTTCCCGAGGTGGCCAGCAGCGCGCCGGTCACGCCGGCGATGAGCCACCTGAGTTTCTTGTGTGGTTTCTTGTGTGGTTTCTGGTGCACGTGTGCTTCTCCATCGTGTGGGGGGCGGACGGCGGCGCGCGTCCCGGTGGGCCGGCCGGCACGGCGTCGGCCCGGGAGACGGAGGACGGGGGACCGAGCCGGGACCGGGGACCGGGGACCAGGGACCGGGGGAAGCCGACCCTGGACGGCGTCCCCGCCGCCACGCCCGGTGGTGGCGTGGCGTGGGGCGGCCTACGCCTCGACGAACTCCCAGTTGGTGCCGCCGCTGCTGGCGCCGGTGGGGAGGCGGTCGTGGGCGGCGGTGTCGCCGTACAGGCTCCAGCGGAACCAGTCCAGGAAGGTGTCGCGGGTCTGCTGGTAGGTCGGGAAGCCCGGGACGAGGTAGGAGCCGTGGTCCGCCCCGAGGTGGGTGAGGAACGCCTTGGGCGCGGCGAGTTCTCCGTAGGCCTGGCGGGCCGAGCCGTAGTCGCAGGTCGGGTCGCGGTCGCCGTGGATGAACAGCACGTTGGCGGTGGCTTCGCCGGTGGGGTTGCCCATGTCCACGCAGGCGATCGGGACGGCGGCGGCGACGCGGTCGTCCGGCCAGCTGGAGACCAGGCCGTGGGTGGTCATGCCGCCCATCGAGTGGCCGGAGACGCCGACTCCGGCGGCGGTGTCGAGGTGTCCGGCGAGCGGGTCACCCGAGGCGTCGTTGAGTGCGAGGGTCCGGGTGATGACCTCGGAGACGTCCCTGGACCACTCGCCGCCGTAGACGCTGCCGATGTTGGTGTTGTCGGAGAACGAGGGAGCGGGGCAGACGAAGCCCGCGGACGCCAGCTCGTGGGTCTGTGACGCGTAGCAGTCGGAGTTGCAGCCCATGCCGTGGCTGAACTCGGCGACGGGGAACACGCCGTCGGCGACGGGGGCGTCGGGGATCGGCTGGCCGCCGGGGCTGCCAGGCGTCGGGTAGAAGACCTTGGTGAACAGCGAACGGCCGCCCCGGGACCAGGAGAACTGCCGTACCCCGACCGCGAACGGCTCGGTCGGTGCCTGCCGAGGCGTCGCCGACCGCGGCCGGGAGAGGAGCGGGGCCGGGCTGCCGGCGGCTGGTGCGGTGCCGAGCAGGGCTAAGCCCAGGCTCGCCGCCCCGGCCGCGCCCAGGCCCAGGAGTGAGCGTCGAGTGACCGACATGGGTGACTCCTTGTGTGGGGGAAGGATGCCTGTCCTGGCGTCCGACGGCCTGGTGCGTGGGGGAGGCCTCGTCGGAACACCGGATGGTGCACCTGTGTCGCGTACGGCCCGTGGGGCGGACACAGGCCGTGCACACCAGCCAAACGTTCGTCATGCCGAACATGAGCCGGTTGGTCAGACGGCAGGAATCATAGGCCAGTCGAGGTCGTAATCGCCATACGTCGTACGAATTTTTTCCGTACGAGGGGTTGGTTGGCGCAGGGGCCTCGGCGCTCTGGCCTGGGCGGTTGGGTCATCTTATGAATGAGCCTCCGCCGCGTCTGGGGCGACCGGTGGGCGTCGTGGTTGACTCGTTCGTGCGAGGCATGTTGACGCCGCGTGCGGCGCGTCTATCATCGGTGTCTGGTAATTCGATCATTATTCGAAATGTCGAACACCACCTGGGTCGGCCCGCACAGCCCCTGATCCGCCGCACGACAGCACGCCACCCGTCCGCACCGACCGGTGAGACCCCCACACGTCGCCGTGCCGCACGCCTGAGGACGACGTCGCAGGCCGTGGCGGCTCCCCTCGCCGGCCAGGCGGGCGTTGTTCCCGTCAGGCACCTCTCTCACGGTGCCCGCGCCCTCCCCGCCGGGCGCCCCCGATCGATCCGGAAAGGGACCCCATGCGCACTCGATCACGCGGCCGTCCGTCGCTGCTCACCGCCCTGGCCGCCGGCCTCGTCCTCCTGCTCTCGCCGTTACCGCAGGAGCCCGCGGCGCAGGCCGCGCCCGGCAGCCCCGCGCTGACCCCGCCCATGGGCTGGAACAGTTGGAACAGCTTCGGATGCGCCGGCATCAACGAGCAGGTCGTGCGGGAGGCCGCCGACGCGATGGTGGAGTCGGGCATGCGAGACGCCGGCTACGAGTACGTCGTGGTCGACGACTGCTGGTTCGACCCCGAGCGCGCCGCCGACGGCACGCTCCGCGCCCACCCGACGAAGTTCCCCAGCGGCATGAAGGCGTTGGGCGACTACATCCACAGCCGCGGCCTGAAGTTCGGCATCTACCAGGTACCCACCGAACGCACCTGCGCCCAGCGCGTCGGCACCCACCCCGGCGCGACCGGCAGCCTGGGACACGAGGTGCAGGACGCCCGAACCTTCGCGTCGTGGGGCGTGGACTACCTCAAGTACGACTGGTGCTCGCCCGACGGCACCCGCGAGGAGCAGGTCGAACGGTTCTCCCTGATGCGCGACGCCCTGCGCGCCACCGGCCGGGACATCGTCTACAGCATCAACCCCAACAGCTTCCACGCCATCACCGGCTCCACCTACGACTGGGGCGAGGTGGCCGACATGTGGCGCACCACCGAGGACCTGCTCGACATCTGGCAGAACGGCAACACCAACAGCTACCCGATGGGCGTGGGCAACGTCGTCGACGTCAACGCCCCGTTGGCCGCCCAGGCCGGGCCCGGCAACTGGAACGACCCCGACATGCTGGTGGTCGGCAGGCCGGGGCTCACCCTGACCGAGTCGCGGTCCCACTTCGCGCTGTGGGCCCTGATGGGCGCGCCGCTGATGGCGGGCAACGACATCCGCTCCATGTCCGCGGACGTCAGCGAGATCCTGCGCAACCCGCGCCTGGTGGCCGTGAACCAGGACGCGCTGGGCGCGGGCGGCCGACGGGTCCGCGACGACGGCGACGTCGAGGTCTTCGCCAAGCCGCTGGCCGACGGCTCCGTCGCCGTCGGGCTGTTCAACCGCGGCGGCGGCACCGCGAACATCAGCACCACCGCGGCCGAGATCGGGCTGTCGGGCTCGTCGTTCACGCTGACCGAGCTGTGGACCGGCGCCTCCTCCTCCACCACCGGCCAGATCAGCGCCAGCGTGCCCGCGCACGGCGTCGCCGTGTTCGAGGTGTCCGGCGGCACCCCCCTGGCCAACGAGACCACCCGGCTGCGCGGTGCCGGCTCGGGCCGCTGCGTGGACGTCGACAACGCCGCCACGGCCCCCGGCGCGGCCGTCCTGATCTGGGACTGCCACACCGCGGCGAACCAGTTGTGGACGACCTGGGAGGGCGGCGAGATCCGCGTCTACGGCGACAGGTGCCTGGACGCCTACGAGCAGGGCACGACCAACGGCACCCCCGTGATCACCTGGACCTGCAACGGGCAGGACAACCAGAGGTGGGTCCTCGGCGACGACGGCAGCGTCCGCAACGTCCACGCCGGCCTCTGCCTGACCGCCGACCAGGCCGGCACCGCGAACGGAACCCGGCTGGTCCTCGCGGCCTGCGACGGCCAATCCCACCAGAGGTGGGACCGCGCGTGACGGCGCGTCCCCGGCACGGGGCTCCCCCTCGTGCCGGGGCCGCCCACCCCGACCCGCCGACACCCCCCTGACGTTCACCGCACGGCCCACCGCGTGGACGTCACCCCGTCCCTTCCACGACCACCAACACCCACGCCAGCACCAGTAGCAGCACCCACTGCCCACGGGAACGCGCTTCGAGGGAGTCGATGATGTCGCCACACGCCAACCGCAGGAACTTCCTGGCCCTCTCCGCCGCCGGCACGGTGGCCGCCGCGGGCGCGCGACCCGACTCCGCGACGCCGGCCTCCCCCTCGGCCTCGCCCTCGGCCACCTCCTCGGACACCCGGCCCCGCCAGGACCACCAGCTGAGGCTGTGGTACCCGGCCCCCGCCGCCGAGTGGCTCCAGGCGCTGCCGATCGGCAACGGCCGTCTCGGCGCCATGGTCTTCGGCGGCGTCGCGTCCGAGACGCTCCAGCTCAACGAGGACACCGTCTGGGCCGGCGGGCCCTACGACCCCGCCAACCCCGACGGCCTGGCCCAGCTGGAACGGATCAGGAGCCTGGTGTTCGCGGGCGACTGGGCAGGCGCCCAGTCCCTGGTCGACAGCGCCTTCATGGGCGGCCCGCTCGGCCAGCTGCCGTACCAGACCGTCGGGGACCTGCGGCTCACGTTCCCCTCCGGGGGAGCGGTGAGTGACTACCACCGGGAGCTGGACCTGACGACCGCCGTGGCGCTGACCCGCTACGTCCGCGACGGCGTGACGTACTCCAGGGAGGTCTTCGCCAGCGCCGCTGACCAGGTGATCGCGGTGCGGTTGACGGCCGACACCGGCGGCCGGGTCTCCTTCTCCGCGACCTTCGACAGCCCACAGTCCAGCTCGACTCTCTCACCGGACCCGCTGACGATCGGTCTGGACGGGACGACGGAGGGCTGGGAGGGGGTCCCCGGGCAGGTGCGGTTCCGCGCGCTGGCCACCGCCCGCGCCACCGGCGGCAGGGTCACCAGCGGCAACGGCACCCTGACCGTCGAGGGCGCCGACGCGGTGACCCTGCTGGTCTCGGTCGGCAGCGGGTACACCACCTTCGAGGACGTCACCGGCGACGAGGACGCCCGCGCGCTCGGTCCGCTGACAGCGGCGGGCGAGCTTGCGTACGAGGAGTTGCGCGCCCGTCACGTCGGGGACTACCAGGAGCTCTTCCACCGGGTCGCGCTCGACGTGGGCACCAGCGGCGCGGCCGACCGGCCCACCGACGAGCGGGTGGCGGACTTCGCGGCCGGCACCGACCCGCAGCTGGTGACGCTGTTCTTCCAGTTCGGCCGCTACCTGCTGATCTCCTCCTCCCGGCCCGGCACCCAGCCGGCCACCCTCCAGGGCCTGTGGAACGAGCAGCTGGCCCCCTCCTGGGACTCCAAGTACACGGTCAACATCAACACCGAGATGAACTACTGGCCCGCCGGCCCCACCAACCTCATCGAGACGATGGAGCCGCTGCTCGCGATGGTCGAGGACCTGTCCGTCACCGGCGCGCGGACCGCCCGCGTCCAGTACGGCGCCGAGGGCTGGGTCTGCCACCACAACACCGACGCCTGGCGCGGCACCGCCCCGGTCGACGGCGCGTTCTGGGGCATGTGGCAGACCGGCGGCGCCTGGCTGGCGCTCGCCGTCTGGGAGCACTACCGCTTCACCGGCGACCTCGACGCCCTCCGCGCCCGCTACCCCGTGCTCAGGGGAGCCGCGAGGTTCTTCGTGGACACCCTCGTCGAGGACCCGAACACCGGCCACCTGGTCACCTGCCCCTCCAACTCCCCGGAGAACGCCCACCACCCGAACGTCTCGGTCTGCGCCGGCCCCACGATGGACATGCAGATCATCCGCGACCTGTTCGGCGCCGTGGCCGAGGCGTCGACCCTGCTGGACACCGACGCGGACCTCCGCGACACCGTGCGAGCGCTGGCCGGCAGGCTGGCGCCCACCAGGATCGGCGCCCAGGGACAGATCCAGGAGTGGCAGGAGGACTGGGACGCCATCGCCCCCGAGCAGGGCCACCGCCACGTCTCCCACCTCTACGGCCTGCACCCCAGCAACCAGATCACCCCCACCGGGACCCCCGAACTCGCCCAGGCCGCCCGCGTCACCCTCGAACGGCGCGGCGACGCCGGCACCGGCTGGTCCCTCGCCTGGAAGATCAACTTCTGGGCCCGGCTGGCCGACGGCGCCCGCTCCTACAAGCTCCTCGCCGACCAGCTCACCCCCGACCGCACCGCCCCCAACCTCTTCTGCCTCCACCCGCCCTTCCAGATCGACGGCAACTTCGGCGCCACCGCGGGCATCACCGAATGGCTGCTGCAGTCCCACACCGAGGAGATCCACCTGCTGCCCGCCCTGCCCCCCGAACTCCCCACCGGGCAGGTCACCGGGCTGCGTGCCCGAGGCGGCGACACCCTCGACATCACCTGGGAGAACGGCCGGCTCACCCACGCCACCGTCCACGCCCTGCGGGCCCGCACGGTCCGGATCCGGGCCGGCGTGCCCGTCAGGGTGACGACGGCCGGCGGCCGACCGGTGGCCACGCGGCGGCCGCAGCCCACCGTGGTCTCCTTCACCACCACCGCCGGCGCCACCTACGAGCTCAGCCCGGGGTCACGGCCCTGACCCCGTGCCCCGCGAGCGGACGGGCGTTCGCCGCCGCGAGGGCGCGGGGCGCGAGGGCGTGGGGCGCCTCAGCCCGGAGAACGGAGCCGGAGGATTCGGGCGGCGGGCGCCGGTCCGCCCACGAGGCGGAGCACGCCGGCGGCGGCGTCCCACTCGGCGGACCAGGCGCCGAGCCGCGTCGGATACCGCACGTCGATCTCCGCGTCGACGCCGCGCAGGTGCGGCATCGGCAGGTCGACGCCGGCGTCCGCGCCGGGCCGCCGCCACACGGCCAGGACGTTCTCCCCACCCGCCCGCAGGCCGAGGGCGATCCAGCCGTCCTCCCATCCCGGCAGGCCGAGCGGCCAGAACGGCACCGCGCGGGCCAGCAGGCCACGGATCGCCTGATGCGCCTGGACGCCCTCGCGGACCAGTGCGAGCTGGTCGGCCGCCATCCGGTTGAGGTGCCCGGAGAGGTAGAGCCGGCCGAGCATCCCGGTGACCAGCGTGAACGCGATCTCCTCGTCGGACATCTCCGGCTGTGGGTAGGCCCAGCTCGCGGACTGCTCGGGCAGCACGGCCATCGGCGCCGACGCGGCGATCGGCGGATAGCGCAACGGGTTCTCCTGATCGCTGGTCGACTGGAGTTGCAGCCGGGCCAGCAGCGCGTAGTCCATGCGCATGCCGCCGGAGCCGCAGTTCTCCAGCACCAGGCCCGGGTGCCGGTCCAGCACGCCCTCCAGCCAGCGCAGGTGGGCGCGGTTGTGCTCCAGCAGCCCGGCCCCGGGCGACTCGGCCCGCACGTCGGTGCCGGGACCGGGGTTGACGTTGTAGTCGAGCTTGAAGTAGTCGATGCCGAACTCGCTGACCAGCCGATCGACCGTGGCGTCCAGGTGCGCGACCGCGGCGGGGTGGCGCAGGTCCAGGTGATACCGGCCGTTCTCGACCTGCCGCCGGCCGTCCCGTTGGAAGAACGCGTCGGGCGGCAGGCTGTCCGCCAGCGGGCTGCGCACGCCGACGACCTCCGGTTCGAGCCACAGCCCCGGCCGCATCCCGGCGGCGCGGACGCGGTCGATCACCTCGGCCAGACCGCCGGGGAACCGCGTACGCGAGGGCTCCCAGGCGCCGACGCTGTCCCACCACGCGCCGTCCTCGGCGTACCAGCCGGCGTCGATGCAGAAGTACTCGGCGCCGGCCGAACCAGCGGCGTCGATCAGGGGGAGCAGCCGTTCGGTCGTCGGGTCGCCGCGCAGGGTGTTCATGAAGTCGTTGAACACCACGGGCAGCGCCGTCCGGTCGGGATGCGGCCGGACGATCGCCCGCCGGTACGCCGTCAGCGCCGCGACCGCCGACTCCAGGCCCGCGTCGCCGATCGCGAGCCCGACGGGCACGCTGGTGAACCCCTCGCCCGGGTTCAGGGTCCGGCGCCACTGGTGGTCGCGGTCACCAGGTCCGGTCACGGCCAGGTACACGCCGTCGAGGCGCTCGCCCACCTCCCAGCGCCACGCCCCGTTGTGCTCCACCTGGAACGCCCACGCCCGCCCCGTGTCCGTGTCGAGAAGCGCCCCCATGGGCAGGTACTCACCCGACGACCAGGAGCCGTGGCCGGCCATCACCAGCGCGCCGCGCGGCCGCTGCCCGTGGGTGGCGAGGTCGACGTCCGGCAGCCGGCGCCGCCGCAGCGGCTGCCGCTGCCACCGGCTCTCGGCCAGCCAGTCGTTCTCCGCCCAGTACACGTCGATGCCGTCCGCGCCGGAGCCGGGTCGGAACGCTCCGGTCGCCAGCGAACTGACGGCGTGCAACGTCACCGGCTCGGCACCGACGGCCCGAACGCTGGTGTGCGCCTGGATCGCCGGGACGTCCCGCGGCGAACGGATCACGGTCAGGACCTGGAGTCCGGCCTGGTCGTCCACCTGCTCGACCTCGATCCGCACCCAGTCCCGCGCCGTCTCGACGTGGTGGCCGACGTACCGCAGCCGGGCACCGAGCGTGGTCCCCACCTGCCGGGGCCCGGACCAGGGGTGCCCCTCGCCCGCGATCAGCACCTCGACCAGCGGCTGGCCTGACCGGCGCGTGCCGTCGCCCTCGCTCCCGCCGTCGGCGTGGGCCCGGGACACGTCCGTCGGTTCGATACGTGTCAGGCACACGGGCGCGTCGGCGTCGGCCGTCAACGCGACGGTCAGCGCGGAGTGGCCCCACAGGAGTCGGATCGGAGGGCGCGTCACCATGTGAGGGGCCTTTCGGGTTCGCTTCCGCCGAGCGCCGGCGTGGCTCTGTCGCCGCGTGCGACTCGGTCGCAGGTCATCCGCTGGAGTCAGCGGGGCAGTTCATCTGATGTTCTCACGCTCGCGCCGGCCCCGCAACGGCCTGCCTCGCCGCACGAACGGCCCGGTGCGTGGCGGCTGGACCACGGCGACCGGACGGCCAACGGTGTCGCCCCATCAGGCGCGCTGCCCCTCGTGCGCCGGCACGAGGCTCGCTTCTCGCCGCCGGGCACCCCCCGGACGCGTCGCTCTCACGCCCGGGGTTGGCCGTGGAGCCCTGAGGGCCTAGAGTTCCCGATCGAAGTATTCATCATATGACTCGCCTTGTCTGAGGCGCCGGTCAGGACCGTCGAGCATCTGATCCCACGAGAGGACTGTGATGATCCGCCGATCCTTCTCCGACGGCTGGTGGTTCCGGGCCACCCACACCGAGGGCGCGCCGGTCGCGGGGGACGCGCCGGCCGTGGGGGTGACGCTGCCGCACGACGCCGTCCTGGCGTCGCCACGGCGCCCGGACCCGGCCCTGGCGGGCACGGCCTACTTCCCGGGCGGTGCCTGGGAGTACACGAAGCGCTTCCCCGTGCCCGAGGAGTGGCGGGACCGCCACGTCCTGCTGGAGTTCGAGGCCGTGTACCGGTCCGCCTCCGTCTTCGTCAACGGCGCCCTGGCGGCACACGCCGCGTCCGGCTACACCGAGTTCACCGTGCCGCTCGACCCGTTCCTCCGGTTCGGCGCCGAGAACGAGGTGCGCGTCCAGGCGCGCGCTCACCGGGACTCACGCTGGTACTCCGGTGGCGGTGTCATCAGACCCGTGCACCTGGTGGTCGCCGACCCCGTCCACGTGGCGCTCGACGGGATCGTCGTGACCACTCCGGACGTCGACGCGGAGTACGCCCTGGTCCAGGTCGACACGACGGTGGACAACGTCGGCCGGCACACGGCGACGCGCACCGTGCGGACGCGCGTCCTCGCGCCGGACAGCACCGAGTGCGCCGCCGACACGGCCCGGGTCACCGTCCTGCCCGGCGAACCGGCTGTCGTGCACCAGCGGATGCTCGTACCGCGCCCCCGGCTGTGGAGTCCGGACTCACCGTCGCTCTACCGGGCCGTCGCGACGGTCGCGGCCGACGGCGTCGTGACCGACGAGGCGGAGACGACGTTCGGGATCCGGGTGCTGCGGGTGGACGTCGCGCGCGGTCTGCGGATCAACGGCGAACAGGTCAAGCTGCGCGGTGCGTGTGTGCACCACGACAACGGCGTCATCGGCGCCGCCACGATCGCGCGCGCCGAGGAGCGCCGCGTCGAGCGCCTGAAGGCGGCCGGCTTCAACGCGATCCGCAGCGCCCACCAGCCGATGAGCCGAGCGATGCTCGCGGCCTGCGACCGCCACGGCATGCTCGTCATGGACGAACTCTCGGACATGTGGACGCGGCCCAAGAGCGACCACGACCCCGCCACGACCTTCCCCGACACCTGGCGCCGCGACCTGGAGTCGATGATCCGCAGGGACCGGAACCGGCCGTGCGTGTTCGCGTACTCGATCGGCAACGAGATCCCGGACATCGCGACCGGGCACGGCGCGGCGTGGGCGCGACGCCTCGCCACCGAAACGCGCCGACTCGATCCGACCCGCTTCGTGACCAGCGGCGTCAACGGCGCCCTGCTCGTGATGCCCGACACGCACGACCACGACCACGATCCCGAGCTGCTCGGCGAGGCCGCGCGCGCCGAGGTCACGGAGATCAACGAGGCCGGCACGGGGCTCGCCGAGAAGATGAACACGCTCGGCACCTCCGAGGCGGTCAGCGCACTGACGGCCGAGCCGTACGCCGCCCTCGACATCGCCGGGATGAACTACCTCGACGCGCGGTACGGACCCGACCGGCGGCTCTTCCCGAACCGCGTCATCGTCGGGTCGGAGACGTTCCCGACGCGGATCGACCAGCTCTGGGCGCTGGTGCTCGCACACCCCCACGTCATCGGCGACTTCACCTGGACCGGCTGGGACTACCTCGGCGAGGTCGGCATCGGCCGCCCGCGGTACGCGGAGCGTCCCGACGATCCCGGCGCGCTCGCGGGGTATCCCTGGATCACGGCGTGGGTCGGCGACATCGACATCACCGGGCGCCGCCGCCCGGCGTCGTTCTACCGGGAGATCGTGTTCGGGCGGCGGGCCGAGCCGTACGTCGCCGTGCGTCGTCCGGGCACCAGAGGGCTCACGCCGACGTCGAGCCCGTGGGCGTGGTCCGACAGCGTGGCGTCGTGGACGTGGCCGACCGCCGAGGGCTCGGCGGTGGAGGTCGAGGTGTACAGCGACGCCCCCGAGGTCGAACTGTTCGTCAACGGGACCTTGGTGGGCCGTCGACCGGCCGGCGCCGCGCACCGCCACCGCGCCGTCTTCGACGTCCCCTACGAGCCGGGACACCTCGAAGCGGTCGCCGTGCGGTCCGGCGAAGCCGCCGAACGCTTCTCGCTCCGGTCGGCCACCGCGGACCGGCGGCTCGTGGTGGCGCCGGACCGCACCGAACTCCGGGCCGACGACACCGAGCTGTCGTTCGTCGACATCGACGTCGTCGACGAGCACGGCACCCACGCCACCGACGCCGAGACCGAGCTGGAGATCGAGATCGACGGCCCCGGCCACCTGCAGGGATTCGGAAGCGCCGCGCCCCACACGGAGGAGTCCTACCTCGACCGCCGTCATCGCTCCTTCCAGGGCCACGCCCTCGCCGTCATCCGGCCGACGGGTCCCGGGACCATCACCGTGACCGTCCACGCGAGAGGGGTCGGCCACGCCGTCGCGACGGTCGTCGTGCGCTGACAGCGGTCTCCACGGTCGAGGAGGGCCCGCCCTGGACGGGTGGGGTGAGGCGAGGTGAGGCGAGGCGCGGTGTCCCGTGGCGGCGGCGGGCCGGCGTGCCGTTCAGCCGCGTGGGTCGGAGACCCAGTCCAGCCGCAGCGTCGACGGCCGCTCGTCCACGGTGATCCGGTGCTCCTCGCCCGCGCGGCCGTTGAGGGCGAACGGCCGTCCGGCGTCCAACCGCACTCGGTCGCCGGGGTTCAGCCAGGCCGCCTCGGGCAGGCGTCGCAGCCGCACGGTGGCGCCCGTCGCGTCCCACGCGAGCCGTTCGACGACGATTCCGCCGCGGGCCCTGAGCCCGGTGACCGAGCCGACCGGCCATTCCTCGGGCACCGCCGGCAGGAGCGTGAGCGTCCCGACGGTGGAGGTGAGGAGCATCGCCGCCACGAGCGCCGGGAGGCCGCCGCTGGGATCGAGATTGAAGATGCTGCCGGCGTCGTGCGTGGTCGTCAGCGCGGGGCGCCAGTGCTCCACCGCGAGCCACTCGGCACAGCGCAGCGCCGACCGGGCGTCCCCCAACGCCGCCGCCGCCATGCCGAGTTGGACGAGGCCGAACGCCATCTCCATGCGTCCGGGAGGCGCCGTCGGATCCTCCGCCCGCCACGCCAGCCTCGCCGCGACCGTCGCCGCCGCGGCGGCGCGCAGCGCGGCCGCCGACTCCGTCGCGCCGACGAACGCGGGATCGGGCTCGTACCACAGCGGGTACAGCTGCGAGGTGTGCCGGTGCGCGTGGTTCTCCGGCCACCGGTCGTCGATCCACTCGGCCAACGTCCCGTCGTCCGCGCGTCGGTACGCCGGCAGCGCCGACGCGAGCGCGGCCCACCGCTCGTCCAGGGAGTGGTCACCGCGCGCGCGTGCCAGGAGCCCCGCGCACCGAGCGGCGTCCCGCAGGATGGCCACGTCCATCGTGGCGTCGGCGACCAGAGGCGAGCCACCGGGCTCCGGGGCGTTCTCGGGCGAGTAGTTCGGGACGAGGTGCCGCCGCCCGCCGGCCCGGGTCGTGGCGGTCTCGGCGAAGGCGAGGACGCCCTCCACCAGGGCCCACAGCTCGTCGTCGACGACGCCGCGGTCGCCCGTCGTCGAGACGAGGTCCGCCGCGAAGCGGAGCACCCAGCCACCGCAGCCGACCCAGAACACGTGAGGGAACGCCGGGGCGAAGTGGTTGGCGCGGCCATGGTTCGACATCCGCGCCGGCAACAGCATGCCGTCGGCCCCGAAGACGCGGCGGGCGTTGTCGCGGTAGTCGTCGAGGTAGGGGAGGACCAGGCGCAGCAGGGAGCGGGCGAGCTCGGGGGTTCCCGTCGGGATGAGGCCGGCGACGCCGCCGTTCTGGACGTTCCCGTTCATCGTGTAGTCCGCCGACCAGGCCGGCGTCCACGTTCCCTGCCACACGCCCTGCAACGTGGGGGGGAGCTCACCGGTCGCGGCGATGGTGTTGGCCCGCCCGGAGAGGTAGGCGATCTCGACCACGCGGCGCCGGGCGGACCCGTCACCGTCCCGCGCGGCGGCCCACAGGTCCTCCGTGGTCCTCGCGGCGTGCCGGCACGCGAGGTCGAGCACCGACCGCCGCACGAGATCACCGTGGGCCGCGCGCTGGTGCTTCCGCAGGGCCGCCCAGTCCGACGCGGCCGGTTCCGCGCGGGCGCCGTCGGATGCGCCGACCCGGACGTCGAGCCGGAGCAGACCGCTGCCGCCGGCCGACACGCGCAGCCGGCCGCGCAGGCGGGTGCCCGACGCGTCGGGCACCCACGGCCCGCCGCCCCGCACGGTCGTCTCCGCGGTGATCCCGTCGGAGGCCCCGTCGGAGGTCCCGGCAAAGGTCCCGACGGGCCCGGCGCGCTCCGCCGACGCGGTCACGACGCCCACCGTGCCCCCGGACACCTCCGCCCGAACCGCCGAGGCGTAGTTCGGCGCGCCCGTCTCGGCGCTCGGCGTCGACTCCTCCGACAGGCCCACCTCGACCTCGGCGACGAGGTCGCGCTCCGACTCGACGGCGACCCAGACGGTCTCCGTTCCGCGCGGGGCGACCGCTCGCAGAACGATCCGCCCTCCCCGGTCGTCCGACCACTCCACCGCGACCTCACCGTGCTCCAGATCGACGCGGCGGCGCATGGCGCCGCCGCCGGGAGTCGACACGGTCAGCGTCGCGCACATGCCGAGGGGGTCGGTCCAGACGAGCCCTCCGTCGAAGCCTGACTCCCGGGCCGCCTCCGTCATCAGGCGTCCGGCCTCCTCGCCGTCGCCGGCCAGAACGAGCTCGCGCATCGTCGCCACGACCGGGGCGAGGAACGGCGCGGGAGGCGTGGGATTGGCCGGCAGGAAGAACCGCTCGTGGGCGATCGACACGCTCTGGCGTCCGGGCGGGCCGAAGACGACCGCCCCGACGCGCCCGCTGCCGGTGATCACGCCGTGCTCCCAACCCGGCGCGGGCGTGGCCGTTTCGAGGACGGGAAGGGGCGTCGTCGGACGGCGATCGGCGAGGGGGCGGGAGGTCCGGGCCATCGTTGAGGTCCTTCCCGTGGGCTCGGGAGCGTCGGTTGACGTTCCCCCTCCGCGCGGCCCCGGGCCGCGCGGAGGGGGAACGGTGCCACAGGGCGTTCAGCCGGCGTCGTAGGCGTTCTGCCAGATCTCCAGGTAACGGTCCACGCCGAGTCCGTCCAGGCCGTCGAGGTAGGACTGCCAGTCTCCGTCGCTGTCCGGGTCACGTACGCCGGTGACGAACTCGGCGGTCGCCGTCGTGATGTAGGTCTCCACGTTGGTGAGCAGCGTGGAGAGCTCGCTGCCGTCCTCGAGGGGGATCCAGACGTTCCAGTACGGGAACATCGCGTCGGTCTCCTTGCCCTCGTAGAGCTCCGTGGCGTCGAACAGCCGCCGTTCGAAGCCTTCCTCCGTGTAGATGTCCATCGGCTGGACCTGCGTGTTCCGGAAGGTCTCGGTGTCGAACACCTGCGACATCGGGCCCCAGTTCCCGTTGTAGTCCGCCTCGTTCTCCTCGTCGAGGGGAAGGTCGACGAGCGCGGGTTCCAGGTCCTGGTCGAGCGCGATCTCGCCCGCCCTCGGCTCCCGCCAGCCGATGCCCTCCTCGCCGAACTGGGCGCGGACATGACCCTCCGGCGAGAAGATGTAGTCCATGATCTGCATGATCTTCTGCTGCTTCGCCTCGCTGGCGGCGTTCGTGATCACGAAGGTCGCCCCCGGCGTGCTCGGCATCACGTAGGTCGCTGGATCGCCGGCCGGCCCGGTCAGGGGCGGCATCGGGTCGTACTGGTTGTCGCGACCGTCCTCCTGGCCGATGGTGACCAACATGCCCGGGTGCATCCCCGTCATGCCGCCGACCGTGACCCCCTGCGCGGCGTTCCCGGTCGCCTGCATGGTGTCGGGGCCCTGCGAGAAGGCGGCCGGGTCGATCAGGTCCGCCTCCCACATCCGGTTCAGGAACCTGAGCCCCTCGCGCCAGCCCTCCTGCGCCGCCTGCACCTGCACCGTGTCGCCGTTCAGGCCGAGCGACACCGGCTGCCCGACCACGCCGGAGTTGAACGCGTTGTAGATGAACGCGTTCATGATGAACGGCACGAGGGAGTTCTGGGTGTTGCCGGTCAGGGGGATCTCGTCGGCCTTGCCGTTGCCGTTCGGGTCGTCCTCCTTGAACGCGACCATCACGTCGAAGAACTGCTCCGGTGTGGTCGGCATCGACAGGCCCAGGTTGTCGAGCCACTCGGTGTTGATCCAGAACTTGTAGGGATACGAGCAGTGGTAGCAGTCGTTCCACTGCGGCAGGCCCCATATCGTCCCGTCCGGGGCCGTCGAGAACCGCTCGAACTCGGGTTCCTCCTCGAACGCCGCCTGGATGTTGGGGGCGTGCTGCTCGATGAGGTCGTTGAGCGGCGTGAGGAGTCCCTGCTGGCCGTAGCGCAGGAGTTCTGACTGGTTGAACTGGGTCGCCCACGCCACGAGCATGTAGGCGTCGGGGAGGTCGCCGCCGGCGAGGGAGATCTGGCGTGCCTCCGTGGCCGCCGTGGCCTCGACGGAGGTCGTCTCGAACCGCAGGTCGACGTCGAACTTCCTCTCCAACTCACGTGTGAACGAGTTGGTGTTGAGGTTCATCTGCGCCAACTGCGAGGCGAATATCGTGATGACGTTGTCGTCGCCCGCGTCCGAGTTGGAGCAGGCGCTGGTCAGCCCCAGGAGGGCGCCGAAGGCGGCGAGGGTGGCCACGACCCTCCTGACGTGGCGCGATCTCGATCTGGATGGCGATGCGAATGGCACTGTTCTTCCCTCTTCCGTGGGCAGGCGCGGTCGACGGACCGGCGCGAGCCGAGGTCGTCCGTGTGGGTGGCCTCCAGGCCCCGGGAGTGAAACCGGTCGGATCCGCGGGCACCGCGGCTCCTCCGGTCACCCCTTGACGGCGCCGATCATGACGCCCTTGGTGAAGTACCGAGCAACGAAGGGATAGATCAACATGACGGGAACGGTGGATATCACGATCAGGGAGTACTTCATCAGGTCGGCGAGCTGCTGCCTTTCGAGCTGGGCCGCGGCGTCCATCCCCGGCGCCGACTCGTTCAGGATCAGCACGTTGCGGAGCACCAACTGAAGGGGATAGAGGCTCGGGTCGCGCAGATACAGGAGCGCGTCGAAGTAGGAGTTCCACTGGGCGATCGCGTACATCAGCGCGATGACCGCGATCAGTGGTTTCGACAGGGGCAACACCACGGACCAGAGGAAGCGGAGATCGCTGGAGCCGTCCAGCTGGGCCGCCTCGTAGAGTTCGTCCGGGATCGTGGAACGGAAGAACACCATGGCGATGATCACCTGCCACACCCCGATCGCCTGCGGCAGTATCATCGCCAGCCGGGTGTCGAGCAGGCCGAGGTTCTGCACCACCAGATAGGTGGGGATCAGCCCACCCGCGAACAGCATGGTGAAGACGACGGCCATGGTGATCACACCACCGCCCCAGAGATCCTTCCGGGACAGCGGGTAGGCGATGGCGACCGTGAGGGTCACGCTCAGCAGGGTTCCGACCCCGGTGTAGAACAGGGAGTTGGCGAACCCGGTCAGTATCTGGTCGTCGCTGAGGACGCGTTCGTAACCTTCGAGTGTGAAGTCGACCGGCCAGAGCGTCACGCGCCCGGACGACACCGCCAGCGGATCGCTGAACGAGCTGGCGACGATGTAGACGAGGGGCAGCAGGACCACCAGCAGGAACGTCGTGAGCAGAACGTACACGGCGATCATGAACACGCGGTCCACGAGCGGGTCCCGAATGTGGCCCGATCGTCCACGAGACGCCTTCAGCAGCCTGGGTTTCGCGGTCGTTCTCGAATCGGTCACCATAGTCCGTTCCCCGTGATCCTCTTGGCCGTGAAGTTGACGACCAGCAGCAGGATGAGGTTGACCACCGAGTTGAGCAGACCGATGGCGGCGGCCTGGCTGAAGTCGGCGTTCAGCAGTCCTATCTTGTAGGTGTAGGTCGGGATGATCTCCGACGTCGACAGGTTCAACGAGTTCTGCAGCAGGAACGCTTTCTCGAACCCGATGGACATCACGTTGCCCACGCCGAGCACCAGAATGATGACGGCGGTTGGCATGATGCCGGGGATGTCCACGTGGATGATCTTCTGTAGCCGGTTCGCGCCGTCCACGCGCGCCGCCTCGTACAGCGCCGGATCGATGGAGGACAGGGCCGCCATGTAGATCACGGCGGAATAGCCGACCGTCTGCCATATGTCAGTCGCGACGTAGATGTGTCGGAAGTAGTCCGGATCGCTCAGGTAGTCGACCGTGCTCAGCCCGAAGAACGAGGTCATGTCGCTCATCAGACCCAGTCGTGGCGACAGGAAGAGAATCGTCATCGAGACCACGACGACGGTCGAGATGAAGTAGGGCGCGTAGGTGACCATCTGCACCGTGCGCTTGAAGAAGCGGTTGCGAACCTCGTTGAGGGCGAGCGCGAGGATGATGGGGAACGGGAAGCTGGCCAACACCACGTATCCCGAGAGCAGGAACGTGTTCTTCACCAGGGTCCAGAACTGGGGATTGGCGAAGAGCCGGTCGAACTGCTCGAACCCCGCCCAGTCGCTGCCCCACACGCCGTCAATGACGTTGTAGTCCTTGAACGCGATGACGTTGTTGGCCATCGGGACGTACTTGAAGACGACGAAGTACACCAGTGGCGGGACCATGAGGAGGTACAGCTGCCAGTGTCGGCGAAAGCTCTTCCTCGCGCCCGCCCGGCCCCGCGCGGTACGACGGGACCCCGCCGTCTCCGACGCCGGCCTCGCCGCCACCGGCGTCACCACGGTGACCCCGGCCCGAGCGGCGCCAGTGGGGTCCTCGCCGGACCGGCGCGGCGCGTGGTGCGTTTCCAGGTTCTCGACACCATCGTCGGGCACCAGCCAATCTCCGACGTTCACGGACGACGTCACGATAAAAGTCTGACCTATCCGTGTCAACAGTCGTGGCAACCGTCGAGGAAGGCGCTCGCTGCGATCACGCGGTGACACCCCGTTTGCTGCCGACCCCACCGTGTCCGCGCAGCTCCACCCCCCTGTTCCGGTCTCGTGCCGACGGCTTGGCCCCGCTCCGCTCGGACGGCGGGCAGCGCGTAGCCGGCCCTGTTCTCTCCCGGGAGATCAGACCTTTGGTTTCCCCCATCGGTGGGGGAAACCCGGGCGATCCCGCCCGCCGGGAGGGCCCGCCGGCCGCCGGCGACCGGGGCGTCGGTGACGGTGGAGCCACTCTCCCCGGAGCCGTCGGGACGCCGGGGTCGCGCCACGGTCGGCTACGTGGCACGGGCCGCTTCCGGTGGCCCGTGCCACAAACATCTAATCTTCATGGCGGAGGCGATGGCTGAAGCGCAGCCAGTCCCTTCCTCCTGCTGAACGCGCTGAGCCCGATGTTCTCGCGGTCAACCGGCCAGTGTGGACGCCAGGGCGGTGACCGTCGGTTGTTGACGCAGCGAGAACGCCATCCCTACACTGCGGTAGTCATCTGATCTTTACCCCTCTCAGGCGAAGGGTCGGCCCATGCCGCAGATCACCGCCGTGACCGTTGAGGACGTCCGTTTCCCGACGTCGCTCACCGGCGACGGATCGGACGCCATGAACAAGGACGGGGACCATTCGGCGGCGTACGTCGTCCTGCACACCGACGGCTCCGACTCCACGGGCGCCCCGCTCGCGGGCTACGGCCTGACCTTCACGATCGGCAGGGGCAACGACATCGTGGCCGCCGCGGCCGTCCAGCAGGCCCAGCACCTCGTCGGCCAGGACGTCGACGCGATGGCCGCGGACATGGGCGCCGTCTACCGCCTCCTCACCTCCGACTCGCAGCTGCGCTGGCTGGGACCGGAGAAGGGCGTCGTCCACCTCTCCGTCGCGGCCGTGCTGAACGCGCTGTGGGACCTCGTCGCGCGCCACGCGGGCCAGCCGCTGTGGCGGCTGCTCACCGACCTGACGCCGACGCAACTGGTCGACGTCGCCGACCTCCGCTACCTCTCCGACGTGCTGACCCGCGACGAGGCGCTGGAGATCCTCCGGGCCAGGGAGGACACGAAGGCCGACCGGGTGGCCGACCTCGCGCGGACCGGCTACCCCGTCTACACCACCTCGGCGGGCTGGCTCGGGTACGACGACGACACGCTGCGTCGGCTCTGCCGCGAGGCGGTCGACGCCGGGTACGGACACCTCAAGCTCAAGGTGGGCGCCAACCTGGACGACGACGTGCGTCGCTGTGCCATCGCACGCGAGATCATCGGGCCCGACCGCAAACTCATGATCGACGCGAACCAGATGTGGGACGTCGGGCAGGCGATCGACTGGGTGCGGGCCCTGGCGCGGTTCGAGCCGCTGTGGATCGAGGAGCCGACCGGCCCCGACGACATCCTGGGCCACGCGGCCATCCGGCGCGCGGTGGCACCCATCGGTGTCGCGACGGGCGAGCACTGCCACAACAGGGTGATGTTCAAACAGCTCTTCCAGGCCGGCGCGATCGACTACTGCCAGCTCGACACCGGGAGGCTCGCGAGCATCAACGAGATCGTCGCGGTGCTGCTCCTGGCCGCCAAGTTCGGGGTCCCGGTCTGCCCGCACGCGGGCGGCGTCGGGCTGTGCGAGATGGTCCAGCACGTCGCGGTGCTCGACTACGTCGCGGTCTCCGGCGACCTGACCAACCGTGTCACCGAGTTCGTCGACCACCTGCACGAACACTTCACCGACCCCTGCGTGGTGCGCGACGCCGGTGCGGGCACGGCCTACGTCCTTCCGACCGCGCCTGGCTACTCCACCCGGATGCGTCCGGCCTCGGTCGAGGAGTACCGCTTCCCCGACGGCCGTTACTGGGCATCCGCGACCTCCCGGACACCCTCCCCGCACCCGTCGGCCGCCGCCGCCTCGGCGGCTGTCAACACCACCGAGAACTAGCACCATACTGAGTCATGTCTCGCACCGAAGAAGTCGTCGACGGCATCAAGCGGATGATTCTCGAAGGCCGGCTCCGGCCCGGCGATCGCCTGCCGATCGAGAAGGACCTCGCCGAAACCCTGGGCGTGTCACGCGGCCCGCTGCGCGAGGGAGTCTCCGCGCTGTCCATCCTGGGCATCCTGAACACCCGTCAGGGCGACGGGACGTACGTCACCAACCTCGACGTGACACGGCTGCTGGCGCCGATGGGGTTCGTCGTCGACATCCAGGGCGACAGCACCGCGGCGAACACCCACGCCGTGCGCCGGATCCTCGAATGCGAAGCGGCGCGGCTGGCCGCCACCCGGATCACCGACGAGGCACTCCGTGAGGCGGGAGACCTTCTCGACGAGGCGGCCCAGATCGTCGGCCGGGCGCCCGAGGAGCACGAGCGGCTCATCGAGGTCGACATCGCGTTCCACCGCATCATCGCCGCGCACAGCGACAACCCGGTGCTCGCCGGGTTGATCGAGGCGTTCGCCGGCCGCACGGTGCGTGGCCGGCTCTGGCGCAGCCTCCACGAGGAGGGCGCCGACCTGCGCACCCACGAGGAGCACGTGGCGATCCTCAAAGCCCTCCAGACCCGCGACGCCGAGACGGCACGCATCCGGATGGCCAACCACCTGATCGGCGTCGAGGAGTCCCTCCGCGGTCTGCCCGACGACGGCGAGTCCACCGTGCCGCAGCCGGCGCGGGGCTGACGCCGCGGCACGGGTCGGCGCTCGTCTCCTCCCTCCTACCAGGGACGCGACGCGCCACGGCGCCTCATCGATCGTCCAGGGGAACGGCCGCCGGGCGATCGACGGTGCTCGTGACCGGGACCGACCGGCCCTCGGCCGCGGCGGTCAGCACCGCCTCCATCACCTCCAGGACGTGGAAGCCGAGAACCCCCCGGGCCCGGCCCGCCGAGGGGTCACCGGCGAACGCTCCCGACCAGAGGAGATCGGCCAGGCCGTATCCGCGGGCGGCCTGCCGGTACCCCGCCGACACGGGCAGCACCGTCCAGCCCGCACCGGTGTCCAGTGCGACGTCGCCGCTGAACAGGTTCGGGTCCGGCACGGCCAGCGAACCGTCCGTCCCGTGCACCTCGATGTGGGCGGCGTGGGTGGACAGCGCGTCGAAGCTCATCACCAGGGTCGAGAGGGCACCCGAGGCGTGCGTCAGCGCTCCGGTCACGTGGGTGGGGGTGGCCACGGGTATGCGCTCGCCCGCCCGTGGCCCCGACCCGATGACGCGTTCGCTCCGCAGGGCGCTGGCGGCGCCGACGACGCCCACGACCGGCCCGAGCAGCGTCACCAGCGACGTCAGGTAGTAGGGCCCCATGTCGAGGAGCGGGCCGCCACCGGGCTGGTAGTAGAAGTCAGGCGCCGGGTGCCAGCGCTCGTGACCCGGCGTCACCATGGTGGCCGTGGCGCTGAGCGGCGTTCCGATGGCGCCCTCGTCGATCGCCGCGCGAGCGGTCTGCACCCCGGTGCCGAGGACGGTGTCGGGCGCGCTGCCGAGGACGACGCCCGCGGCGGACGCGGCGTCCAGCATCACGCGGCCCTGCGCCGTCGTGGCGGCCAACGGCTTCTCGACGTAGACGGCCTTGCCCGCCTCGATCGCCGCCAGCGACGTCTCGGCGTGCGCCGCCGGGATGGTGAGGTTCAGCACGGCGTCGACGTCCTCGCGTCGCAGCAGCTCCTCGACGGTCAACGCCCGCGCGCCGTACGCGTCCGCCGCCGCGGCGGCACGGCCGGCGTCGAGGTCGGCGACGGCGACGAGCTCCAGCGCGTCGAGCCGGGCGATCGTCTCCAGGTACTGTCGGCTGATCACGCCGGCGCCGACGAGTCCGATCCTCAGCGGCTGGCCCACAGCATTCCCCGTTCGATGATCGTCCGGACGTTCGGGTTCTCCAGGACCTCGACCCGATGGCCCGGTGTGCACGCGAAGATGCGTCCCGCGCCCCAGCGCCGGGTCCACACGGCCGGACAGGTGTGCGGCTGGTGCCACGGGTCCCACGGGCGGGCCGGCAGCGTCGTCGTGGCCAGGACGTCGAGCAGCCCGTCGGTGAGGACCCAGTACTGCTCGGTCACGAGGTCGAAACTGTCGATCCCGGCGGTGATGGGGTGATCGGCCGCCGCCGGCAGCATCTCGATCCGGTGCGGTATGTAGTTGTCGGACTGTTCGCCCTGCCGTTCGTCGGGGTGTTTGCCCGGGTGGTGGGCGAACTGCGCCCCCATCAGGTGCAGGTAGTCGTCGCTGGCCCGGTAGGAGTCGGCGATGCCGCCGTGCCAGCCGGCGAAGCCGGTGCCGGCCTCGATCGCCGCCCGCAGTCCGAGGACCTGGTCCCGTTCGATCGTCGACATGGTCACGCACTGCACGACCAGGTCGGCCGTGGCCATGCGGTCCGCGTCCGCGTAGACCGCCGGTGAGTCGTGAATCTCCCATGCGTAGCCGTGACGCTCCAGGTGGGGCAGGAACATCTCGGTGGCCGCCTCGGGCTGGTGTCCTTCCCAGCCGCCGCGAACGATGATCGCTTGTTTGCTCATGGAGAGGTACATCCTCGGTGTCGTGAACGCCGCGATGGGCGTCGGTGAGTGTCGGGGGTGCGGGCGGTCGCGGGTCGTCACACGAGCGGAACCCGTACCTCCTCGCCGCGCTGTTCGACCCGGACCGAGCCCGTGGCGTCGCCTCGCCAGCCGTGCCCGGGGCGGACGAGCCCCGCGTGGAACGTCCGGGTGGCCGGGCCGCCGGGACGGGACCCCCGCGGCGCTCCGACCACGAGCGTGTGTTCCGCGTCGATCCAGCGCAGCGTGGTGCGGGTGTACTCGCCGGCCTCGTAGCCCCAGCCGTCGCCCTCGTCCTCGTAGAGGCCGAACTCGCCGTCGGCGCCGGGGAACACCAGGACGTCGAGATCGCCGTCCGGACGCGCGAGGGGCAGGATCGTCCCCGCCCTCGCGTACACGGGAATCGTCTCAGGACCGGCCGGGGCCTCGACCTCCCCGCCGCCGCCGTGGACGTCACCGGTCCACGCGTCGATCCAGGTGGTGCCCCGCGGCAGGTACACCGGCCGCGTCGCCTCGGTGCCGAGCGGAAGGCCGGAGCCGGAGCCGGAGCCGTCCCGCTGGGGTCGCGTGACGGGGCAGACCATCAGCGACGGTCCCAGGAGGAACTGGTCGTCGACCCGCAGGGCGCTCGCGTCGTGCGCGAAGTCGAAGGCGAGGGGCCGCATCATCGTCGACGATTCGAGGTACACGGCGCCCGCGACCGCGTAGAGGTAGGGGACCAGCGCCTTGCGCAGCTCGACGAAGCGCACGAGCGTGTCGTAGACGACCTCGCCCGGCGTGCCGAAGTGCCAGATCTCGCGAGGGGTGTCGCTGCCGTGCACGCGGAACATCGGGAGGAAGCAGCCGTACTGGAACCACCGGAGGAAGAGTTCGCGGTAGGCGGGATCGTCGACACCGTCGGGGAACTCGCCCCGGGCGAACCAGGCGTCTCCGGGCCTGACGAAGAAGCCACCGACGTCGCAGGTCCAGTAGGGGAGACCCGAGGCGGCGAAGTTGAGCCCTTCGGCGATCTGCCGGGCGAGGGTGTCCCACGAGGCCGAGACGTCGCCGGACCAGCTGAACGTGCCGTAGCGCTGCTGGCCGGGATAGGCCGAGCGCGTGAGGTTCAGCAGCCGGTGGGAGAAGCCGGAGGCGCGGTGACCGTCCCAGACGCCACGGCTGTGCGCCAGGGAGTAGGCGTTCGCCCTGGCCGGCCCGAGGAACTCCTCGGCCGCGCCGACGTTGAGCGCCCGCTGCTCCTCGGGACCGGGCCTGTCGGCGCCGTGCCAGTCGGCCTCGAAGGGCTCGGAGCAGTCGCACCAGACGGCGTCGAACCCGTGGCTGAGCAGGCCGCTCCGCGTCTGTTCCCAGAAGAGCGCCCGCGCCTCGGGGTCGAACGCGTCGTAGGTGCGATCGTTGGCGAGCAGCCTGCCGGCCGCCTGGAACTCCGCGTGGTCGGGGCCGGCGGCGTCCATGTGGGGCCAGACCGAGATCATGATCCTGGTCCCGAGCTCGTGCGCCTCACGGCACATGCCTTCGGGATCGGGGAAACGACGCGCGTCGAACGACTTCTGCCCCCACTGACCGTCCGGCCAGTACTGCCAGTCCACGACGACACACTCCGCCGGGAGGCCGAGCTCCGCGTAGCGGCGCGCGACCGCCAGCACCTGCTCCTGCGTCTCGTAGCGCTCCGTGGACTGAACGAAGCCGAACGCCCAGCGGGGTGGGATGGGCACCGCGCCGGTGAGGTGGCGGTAGCCGGCGATGACACCGTCCAGGGTGTCGCCGGCGATGACGAAGTAGTCGGTCTCGTCGACGCAGTCCGCCCGCAGCGTGGTGCCCGAGGCGTCGTCGTCGAAGCTCATCGCCGCGTAGCAGTGCCACAGCAGTCCCCAGGCGCGCGACGACAGGAGGAAGGGGATCGCGATCTTCAGGTTGTGCTGGTAGAGGTCGAGGTGGTGGCCCCGCCGGTCGAGGACGCCGACCTCGTGTTGGCCGAGGCCGTAGAGGGCCTGGTCGTCGGGGACGGTGAGGGAGAGGCGGGCCCGGAACCCGCTCCCGTCCGCCCTCGGTTTCCTGTCGCCTCCGGCCGCGCCCTGCTCGGCGAACAGCAGCTCGCCGCGGCCGTCGCGGTACGAGAGGCCGCCGGTGGAGCGGTCGACGTGCAGGGCCAGCGCCCCGTCGGACAGGACGAGTTCGTGCTCCGACTCCCGCGCGCTGAAGCGTACGGCGTGCCGCGTACGTCCCGGATCGAGCATGGGCCCGTCCTCGAACGACGCGGGCCCGTCGCCGTTCGACCGTGCGCCGATCCGCACGACGCCCTTCGCCTCCCACGACACCCGGACCACGGTCGCGCCGTGGCGGATCAGCACGCCGCCCTCGTGGTGCTCCCACGAGAGGTCACGGTCAACCTGGCGACGTGGCACGACGCCCTCCATGCGTTGCTCCCTCCTCGAACGCGTCGAGCGCGTCCCGTCGAACCCGGGGCGTGGCCGAACTCCTGTCGCCAGAGCCGCTCTCGTCACGTGGCGCCGCACGAGGCAGCAGCCGTATCATGTGATGAATTTACCACCCAGGTGTCCGTTCCTGTCCAGAGCTTTCGCATGCGCACCGGTCTCGCTGGGTGGAATCATCAGATCTATGACAGTGGTCCGGCGCGTGTCGCTGACCGACGAAGCGCGGGTGGACCTGCCGCCGGCTCAGAAGTTCTTGGTGGCCACCACCCAGGGGGCCTGGGAGGCCAGTCCCGCGGGGTCGAGGATGTGATCCGTCGCCGCCTGGTTGCCGTTGAGCACCATGTCGAGGAACGAGACGACCACCGCCATGCCGTCGGCCATCTGGGCGCCGGTGATGAACCCCCCGTGCCCGGCCTGCGGGTGTGTGGCCAGCACGGCGGGGACGGTGACCAGGCCGTAGTTGGCCTGGGAGTTGGTGTAGGCGATGTCGGAGGGGCCACCGTCCAGGAACATGACGGGTGTGTGGAGCTTCGCCAACTCGGAGCGGGGGTATCCGAACGAGCCGTCCTCGAAGAAGCCGCTGTTCAGGGAGACCGTGGCGGACACCCGGGCGTCCTGGGCGGCGACGAGCGCCTCCAGGCCGCCGCAGGAGTGGCCCGCGGTCGCCACCTTCGTCAGGTCGAGTCGCTGGAACAGCGGCGAGGCGGCGCGGTCGTGTTCCCGCTCGGCCCAGGCGATCGCGTCGGTCAGCAGGGACGGGATGGGCGAACCGCTCGGCACGCCGTTGGGCGAACCGTCGGCCGATCCCGTGTTCACCACGACGAATCCCTTCGACGCGACGAACGTCAACGCCTGCGTCACCTCGCTGTTGTCGGTGTGGGCGCACGCGCCGTTGCCGAAGGCCAGCACGGGCAGGGGGCGGCCGACGGCCTGCGGGTCCGTGGGACGGAACACCGTGAAGCGGTTGTCGCCGTACGCGCCCTCCCGGGTGACCGGGAAGTTGTTCTCCACCGCAGGCGGGTCCGTGGGCGCCTGCGACGGTGCCGTGGCGCGGGCTGTGGAGGGGGCCGTGGCGGCGGACGACGTGGACTGCGGACCGATCAGGAGCGCGGCCGCCGAGGTCAGTACCAGGGCGACGAGGGCCGCGATCGTCCGCTGGGCGAGGGGATCGATTCTGCGCATGGTGGTCACTTCTCCTTCGGGCAAGGCCGGTTCGGCCCGACGCGCGGGCGGTGACCGCCGCGACGCCGAGCGGTGCGACGGTGGTCGTGAGGAAGCGGGAGAGGTCGGGTCGTCGTGCTGAGACGAACGGGCACGGAGAACGGTGGTGGGGCGGCTCGGGACTGTTCGCCTGGCGTCGTCTGCGGACCGTGGGGCGGGCACGGGCCGCTCGCGTCCAGCGATGTTCGGGATGACGAACGCCGACCGGTTCGTCAGACGCGATGGTAGGCGGCCAGGGGAGGGAGCGGCCAGACCGCCTCCGCGGTCTCTCAGGTTCCCGGTCGGTCGGCGGGCCCCCTCGCTCCGGGCCCACCCGCCGTCGGCCACCGCCCCGCCGTCGGCCACCGCTCCCCCCGACGCGCGGCCCGGGTTCGGCGTCGGCGCAGCGGCCACCGCCCCGCCGGTGCCGCGTTCATCCGGCGCCTGCCCGCAGGTAGGGAATCGTCTGCGGACCCTCGGGCAGGACGCACACCCGGGCGCCCGTCCCGGCGGCGGCCAGCGCGTCGGCGACGGCGGCCGAGACGTCCTCCGCGTGGCCGAGATGCGCGGCGGCGAGTTCCTCCGCGCCCAGACGGGACGTGTGCACCAGCACACGGGCGTCGCGTTGGACGCGGGCCTGGATCTGGGCCTGCCACTGGTCGGGCACGGTCCTCGCGCGGCGGGCCAGGGTGTCCAGCAGCGCCTGCGGTGAGTCGGCCGACGCCAGGACCGCGCGGTAGGAGCCGTGGTCGGGAAAGCCGTCGCGGCACTCGGCCGCGCAGATGATCGTGCCGCCCGGCCTGACCACCTTGTGGGCCGCCGACATGCCCTTGACCGACTGGTAGAGGTTCTGGTCCAGCGGGTAGCCGGAGTTCGTCGTGACGACGACATCGAACAGCGTGTCCACCGGCCGCATCGCCGTGCGCCGCGCCGCCTCCGTGGCAGCCGCGTGCATGGGCAGCAGGTCCCCGCCGAAGGCCGTGACGATGTCCTGCTCGCGGTTGAGGACCACGTCCAGGGCGAAGGTGACTCCGGTCGCCTCCGCGATGGCCCGGACGTCGTCGTGCACCGGGTTGCCGTGGGTGACGCCCCACGTGGCGCGCGGGTCGGCGATCCGGGCGGCGTCGTGCAGGACGAGAACGGTCTCCAGCGCGGCGAGGCCGGGCGCGACGAGCTTCGGTCCGCCGGAGAAGCCGGCGAAGAAGTGGGGTTCCACGAAGCCGGTGGTGATGCGGACGTCCGCCTCGGTCCACTCGCGGTTCAGCCACACGGGCACGCCGTCGCCGAACGTTCCGCACCAGGCGAGGGACGCGCGATCACGCGCGTCGTGGTTGACGACGCGGACCGCGTCGACGACGTGGTCGCCGAACATGCGCCGCAGCTCCGCGTCCGTGTTGCCGCGGTGGGTGCCGGTGGCCACGAGCACGACCACGTCGGCCAGGTCGACCACGCCGTCCAGTTCGTCGAGGATCGCCGGAATCATCAGGTGACGGGGTTGGGGCCGCGTCACGTCGCAGGCCGAGATCGCCACCGTCTGCCCCGGCCGCACCCGGTCGCGCAGCGGCGGGCCGGCGACGGGGGAGCGGAGGGCCCGGCGCAGGGCGGCCATCTGGTCCTCGGCCGCCGGATGGTGCACCGGGGTGATCACGGTGGCCGCGGCCGGGTCGACCCGCAGGTCGAGGCCGGTCTCGCCGTAGGCCAGGCGAACGGTCAGCACGGCTCCTCCCTCGGGGTCGACGGCGCGGGGAGCGGGCGGGCCGTGGTGGTCATCGGGCCTGCTCCAGGGTGTGTCGCTGTCGTCCGAGCCGCTCGATCTCGATCTCCACGACGTCGCCGGCGCGCAGGTAGGGGAAGTCGTTGGCGCCGAACGCGACACCCGCCGGGGTGCCGGTGTTGATGACGTCGCCGGGGTCGAGGACCATGAACTGGCTGAGGTACCAGACGACGTGGTGCACGCCGAAGATCATGTCGCCGGTGCTGCCGTTCTGACGCAACGCCCCGTTGACCCACAGCCGCATGCCCAGGGCCTGCGGGTCGCCCACCTCCTCCGGGGTGACGAGCCAGGGCCCCAGCGGGTTGAAGGTCTCGCAGGACTTGCCCTTGTCCCACTGGCCGCCACGGTCGTGCTGGAAGACGCGCTCGGACACGTCGTCGGATATCGCGTATCCCGCGACACAGGCCGCCGCGGCGTCGGGTGAGGCGAGGTAACGGGCGGTGGCGCCGATGACGACGGCGAGCTCCGCCTCGTAGTCGGTGGCGGTGCTGCCCCGGGGCACGAGCACGGTGTCGTCGGGGCCGACGACGGTGTTGGACGCCTTCATGAAGACGACGGGCTCGGCGGGCGGCGGGGTGTTCGTCTCGGCGGCGTGGGCGCGGTAGTTCAGGCCCACACACACCACCTTTCCCGGCCGGGCGACCGGCGGACCGGTCCGGACGCCGGTCAGGTCGACGCTCGGCAGCCGTCCGGCGGCGGCCGCCTCCCGTGCCCGCCGAGGGCCGTCACCGGCGAGGAAGGCCCCGTCGATGTCGTGAGTGAGCGGCGACAGGTCGTGGGCGGTGCCGTCCGTGGACAGCAGGCAGGGGCGTTCGGCGCCGGGCGGGCCGACTCTCAGAAGGCGCATGGTTCTCCCGGTCGTGCGGAGGGGGTCTCAGTCGGGGTGCTCATCCGACGGGTCGCCTGGGCGGAGGTGGGCACGGAGCCAGTTCTCCGTGGTGCTGACGTGCACCAGCGCCGTCGCCTGGGCGAGGGGCGCGTTCCGGTCGGCCAGCGCGGCGTAGATGGCCTCGTGCTCGGCGATGGTCCGGTCCGCCGAGTCCTCGTCGACCAGGCCACGCCACACCCGGCCGCGCAGCGTGCGGCTGGAGATGCCCTCCAGCACGGACACCAGCGTCGCGTTGCCCGTCGCGAGGGTGACCGTGCGGTGGAAGGCGGCGTCGTGCTCGGTCAGGAGTCGGGGGTCCTCGCGGCAGGCGTGCATGGCCTTCAGGTGCTGGCGCAGCTCGTGGAGGTCGGCGTCGGTGATCCTGGTCGCGGCGAGCCCGGTCGCGACGGGTTCGAGCAGGCGCCGCACCTCGCTGACCTCCAGCAGCGTCTCGCCGCGGAGCATCTCGACCGCCGCGCTGAGCCCTTCGAGCAGCAGGCCGGGCTCCAGGCTCGTGACGTAGGTGCCGTCCCCGCGCCGGATGTCCAGGACCCGGGCGACGACCAGGGCCTTCACGGCCTCGCGCATGAGGTTGCGTGACAGGCCCAGCTCGGCGGCCAGCTGCGGCTCCGGAGGAAGCCTGGAACCCGGGGGCAGGGCACCGGACCGGATCAGCTCCCGGATGCGGGCGATCGCCCCGTCGGTCAGTGACATGCGCCGCAGCGTAGATCAGAGATCCCATGTCTGGATAGGATCTTCGGAGATCTTGGGTCGATTCTTCCCAGAAGTTGGGTCTCTGCCCCACGGTTCTCCGTGAATCGATCCTATGTCTGCGCGAAGCGGCGCCGACGGCGCGTCGACCCGGCGTTCGCCGTGCAACGCGGGCAACGCGGCGACGCGGCGACGCGGTCCCGACCGCGGCCATCAGGCCCTGGCCCGTTGATGCCGACCCGCCACCCGGCGGGAAGCGCGAGCTGCCGCCGGGCGTTCACGCGCCCGCCCCTGCCTGACCGGGGCCGGCCGTGCCCCCGGTAGGGGAGTCGGCCGGCGACGCGACCGCCGGTCACTTCTTCCTGTCCTCTCCTGGCGTACCACGAGGCGGAGCCGAAGAAGCGGAGCAGGGCGACCAGTACGGCTTCCTGGCGGGTGGTCAGTCCCTGACGGCTCCGGCGATCAGGATCGCCGACGGAGTCGACCCTGGTAGCCGAGGTGAGCCCCTGGGGTTGCCGATCCTCGGGCGGGGGTGAGGGCCCCGGCTGTCGGTGTCGGGCGATACCTTGTGCCGCATCACGGCAGATTGGTCGACACGGGGGATCCCCATGCGGTACCGCTTCACGTCCTACCAGCCGGCGAGTGACGCCGAGGCCGCAGCCGTCACGGACGGCACCAGGCTGGGCGGCCTGCCGCACTGGCTGGAGGAGCCGCAGTGGCCGGTCGACCCGTACGAGAACGAACTGGCCACGTTCATGGGGCAGTTCCGGATGCCGGCGGCGGACGGCAGCGGCAAGGGAAACGGGGACGGGGACAGGGACGGGGACCGGATGGTGTACCTGTTCGCCATCGGGTTCTCGGGCGAACACGCCACCGTCGTCCAGCCGGGCGGGCGGGTCACCGAGTCCTTCGAGACGCGGGCGGCGGCCACCGGGCCGAACGAGCTGGACCGGGTCCACCTGCTCCGGGTGGAGGAAAAGGTCGACTTCTCCCACGTCGAACGGGACCTGGAGCCGGTCGAGGGCGAGGACGAGTATGACCGGGAGGCTCGGCTGGAGGAGGCGCTCGAAGAGCGCCAGAAGGACGCCGAAGGCAGCATCCGGATGAACCAGCTCGGCGGCCCCGACGTGGTGCCGGTCTGGTTGCAGGGCGACGACCTGCCGGGTGAGGGCTGGCAGCTGGTCGCCCAGCTCGACTCCTACGAACTGCCCTTCGGGGTCAACTTCGGTGACAACGGGGTCGGTTACCTGTTCCTCTCGCCGGACGGCAAGAACGCCGAGTTCTTCTTCCAGAGCTGCTGAGACGTACCTCGTCGACACCACCACCGCGCGCACGGCCCCCGCCTGGAGCCCGTCCGACGGATCCTGCCGGGCAGGACCTGGCTCCGGACGGCGGCCTCACCGCCATCGCCGGCTTGTCCGGCCGGCCGACAAGGGGCCGCCGCCCGCCCGACGGCCCGGACCCCTCAGGGGGCGCTGGCCAGGCGCCCCCTCACCTCGGCGACCTGCCGCGAGGTCAACGGGCTCGCGGGAAGTGGGCGGGCGGCGACGCGGCCGCTGGAGGGGAGGGCGACAGCCGCCGGCACCGGGCGTCCGCACCGGCACCGGCGGCCGTCTCTCTGACCCGGCCCCGGAAGGGGGTCAGGCGGTGTGCAGCGTCAGCCCGTACGCGTTCAGGATCTCGTTGACGGGCTGGTACCAGGTCTCGCCGCCACCGGAGCAGTTGCCCCAGCCGCCCGAGGTCACGCCCTGGGCCTGGTCGCCGCTGATGTACGAGCCGCCCGAGTCGCCCGGCTCCGCGCACACGCTCGTCTTCGTCAGCTGGTAGACCGTCTCGCCCGAGCTGTAGTTGACCGTCTCGTTCTTCGCCAGCACGGTGCCGCAGTGCCAGCCCGTGGTCGAGCCCGACCGGCAGATCGACGCGCCGATGGGCGCCTCCGCCGAGCCGCGCACCAGCGCGTCGGAGACGGTGCCCCAGCCGAGGACGACCGGCACGGTCCACCAGCCGCTGCCCACGCTGACCCACGCGTAGTCGTTGCCGGGGAACGACGAGCCCTGGAAGGTGCCGATGTGCGTGCGGTCCCAGCCGCTGACGCTCGCCCCGACCCCGCCGCAGTGCCCGGCGGTCACGAAGCCGCCGTGCACCGAGAAGCCGATGGAGCAGCGGACGTTGCCGGTGTAGTACGGGTCGCCGCCGACCGTCCCGGCGGCGAACGTCTCGGGCGCCTCGACCGCGCCGGTGCGCACGGTGACGGGGCCGGCCCGCCGCGCGTCGGCGAGGAACGCCGCCACCTCGGCGTCACCCCGGGCGCCGGCCACGACGTCGACGACGACGCTGTTGACGCGCGGGTCCACGTGCCAGGCGGCGACGCCCTCCGGCGCGTCCAGCTCGTCCAGTTCGGTCAGCGTGGCGTTCAGTTCCCGCTGGGTGTGGCGGACGAGCTCGACCTCGGCGCCGGTGGCCCGCACGTCGGCGGCCCGGGCCTCGTCGGTCACGGCCACCACCAGTGTGCCGTCCGCCGGGTCGAACCAGCTGCCGCCGAACGCCCGGCCCGCGGCGCGCCGCGCGTCGGGCTCGACGGCCACGGCCCGCGACTCGGCCGCGAGTCGCGTCAGGGCCTCCTCCTCCGTCAGCCCGAGGTCGCGCTGGAGCGCCTGCACCAGGGCGGGTTCGGCCGCGGGCTCCGCCGCGCCGCCGGAGTGTTCGGCGGCGACCGCCTGGCTGCCGCTCACCGCGGCGACGGCGACCAGGAGCGCGGACAGACACAGGCGCATGCCTGCGGTACGTCTCATGTGGGGGATCTCCTTCTGTGCTCTGCGTGTGGAGCCGAACAAGGAGACTGAGAGCGCTCTCACTCCAGTGGGGAGAGTAGGGCCGAGTCTTTGACATGTCTAGACCAACGGCTGCTCCGGCCGCGGGATCCGGCCACGGCGCGCCACGGCTTCTCCGGTGCGCGACCCGGCCCGCGCACGAGGGGTGAGGGGTGAGGGGTGAGAGGGCGCCGCGCTGCCGGATCGGATCACCGCCCGCCGTCCCGAGGCGGACGCGCTCGCCGAGACGCCGTCCGAGGAAACGGACCGCGAAGGGTGACCCGCGTGGCGGGTTGGAATCCCGGGCGCGCCAGGGGAGTTGCAGGGTGTCACGCCTTCGCTACCATGTCCTGCCGTCCACAGCGTGGGGCTTTGGGGGCTTCGAGGGGGAAGGTATGGCCGAGCTCGGTGACGCGGGGCGTCCCGGCAGCCGGGATGGGGACACGGTCAACCTGTTCCACGGGGACGCCCGGGTCGTTGTCCAGTTCCGGGATCTCTACGGGAACCTGAGCATCAACGTACCGGCGGCGACCACCCCCTCGGAGGAGGAACGGGCGGCACACGCCCTTGCCGAGGCGGTGTTTCGACAGTGGCGCGAGGAGGCCAAGGTCTGGGATGTCGGCGGTGACCGCACCCCACTCGCGATCGAGTGGCGGGCCCGGGAGCGGCGCGCCGACCATCCGGAGAACGTCGGGGGCTCCGTCGGGCGTACGGCCGACGGCCCGTGTGGTGGCGGTGACGACGTCGGCGACATCGTCTCGCCGTTCCTCGCGCTGCCACAGCGGCGGCTGGTGATCCTGGGTGGTGCCGGCTCCGGCAAGTCGGCGCTCGCGATCATGATGACGCTCGACCTGTTGAAACGACGGCTCCTCGCCGTTGGGCCAAACGACCCCGACGCACATCTCCCGGTGCCGGTGGTGCTCCCGCTGACCGCGTGGGACCCGGACCGCGAGGAGTTCGGCGCCTGGCTGGTGCGCCGGCTGGCCGAGGACTACCCCGCCCTGCCGCGCGTCGGAGGTGACCACCCCGCGCGTGCGCTGTGGAAGGCGAGCCCCACCACGCGGCTGCTGCCGGTGCTCGACGGGCTCGACGAGATGCCGCGCGACCGGCAGGCCACCGCGATCAGGTCGCTCAACCGGGCGCTGTACGAGGGACACCCGCTGATCCTCACCTCGCGCACGGAGGAGTTCGACGCGCTCGCCCGGCACCCGGTGCTCCGTTCCGCCGCCGTCGTCGAGGCGCAGCCCGTCAAGGCCGCCGACGCCGAGGAGTACCTCAGGCGCAGCGCCCCGCCCGACGCGCTGCACCGCTTCGGCCCGCTGTTCGAGACCCTGACGAAACAGCCCACGGCACCGGCCGCCACCGCCCTGTCGACGCCGCTGATGCTGTGGCTGGCCCGCACCGTCTACAGCCGGCCCTGGTCGGATCCCGGCGAGCTCGCCGACCAGGCACGGTTGCCCACCCGGGCCGCCGTCGAGGACCACCTCCTCGACGCGTTGGTCCCGACCGTCTTCGCCGGCCAGCCGGTGGCCTCCGGCGACCGCCACGATCCGCCCCGCCGCTGGTCGCCGCGGTCGGCCCAGCGGTGGCTGCGCTACCTCGCCGGCCACCTGGAACGGCGCGGCACCACTGAGCTGGCGTGGTGGCGGCTCCACCTGGCGGCCCTGCCGAGCCTGCTGGTGCTGCCGGCCCTGGTCGCCCTCGGCCTCGCGGTCTCCGCGGCGGGGTCCCGCCTCACCGCCTGGTATCGCGACGAGCAGAGCCAGGGGTCGCGCTGGGAGTGGCAGGAGTTCACGTTCACCAGCGAGATCACGACCGCGCTCCTCAGCGGGTTGACCCTGGGAGTCGTCCTGCAGTTCGTCGTCAGGATCTGGTACTCCGACTACCGCTTCGGCGAGCCGCGCCGCATCGTCAACCCGTTACGCCTGGGGGCCACGCTGCGCGCCGCGGCCCACGCCATCACGCCGTGGCGGGCCGTCGGCGCCGTGCTGGCCGTCGTCCTCTTCGCGGCCATCCTTCTGCTGGCCGCGCTGAGCACGCCGTCCGACCTGGGGGGCCGTCAGTTCGGCAACCAGGCGATCGGCCTGGTCGTCGCCGCCGCGCTGGTCATCCTGCTCGCCGCGCCGGCCACCGCGGAGGACGAGGTCGTCACGCCCGAGCGGCGGATGCGCGGCGAGCACGTGGCGGTGGCCGTCACGCTCTGCGTGATCGCCCCGGTGATCGGGTACGCCGTCGGCGCCAGCGCGTGGCACGAGCCGGGCACGGCGGGCCGCGCTGTCGCCGTCGCCGGCTGGCTCGGAGCGGCCACCATGCTGCTGGGCGTCAGTCCGTGGAGCCGTTGGCTGCTGGCCCGCGGCAGCCTGGCGCTCGCGGGCCGCGTGCCGTTCTCCCTGATGCGTTTCCTCCACGACGCCCGACGGCACGGCGTGCTCCGCGAGGTGGGCGCGACCTACCAGTTCCGCAACCGCCGCCTCCAACAGCGCCTCGCCGAGCGCGCCTCCGGTGGTGGCCCGGCCGCGGTCTTCGGTCACGCCGCGCGGCGGGCGCCCGAGCTGCCGGGGGACGCGATCACCGTGCTGCGGGACGGCGGCGTCGTGATCAGGCTCAGGCGGCGCCGGCTCGCGTTCGGCCCGATCATGGTGCTGCTGCCGCTGATCGGCCTGACGACGCTGCGGATCGCCGTCACGGGGGGCACCGAGGCGCTGCCCGTGATCTGGGGGCCGGCCGTGGTCCTGCTGGTGCTCGGCGGCGCGCCCGCCCTCGCCGCCTTCGTCATGCCGCGCCGCACGGACGTGCTGCGCATCACCCGCGACCACCTGGAGTGCCGTACCGGGCTGTTCCGCCTCGACCGATACGCCTGGCGGCACGTCGAGGACGTCGCGGTGCGCCGCACCAGGTTCCGCGGGGTCGACACGCGGCTGTACGGCATTCACGTACGGCTCGACCCCGCGGCGCCGCGCGGCCCGCGGTTGGCCCGCAGCGACGGGCCCTGGTACACGCTCTGCCGGCTGGGGCTGCACCCGGTGCTGCCCTGGCAGGTGGAGGCGGCGCTGCGGCACTTCGCCGCCGAACGGTGGCGGCCCCCGGCGCTGTCGTCGCTGCCCGGTGGCGACGGCGAACTCGACTGGCAGGGCCTGCGGCGTGAGCTGCTCCGACACGGCGCCCACGAGGAGCAGGGCCCGGCGCCGGCAGGCGATCCGACGATGGAGGCCAGGGAACGGGTGACACCGGTCCGCAGGGCGGGCGGCGGCGCCGGCGCCGCGGTTCGCGTCGCGGTGGTCGGGGCGTTGGTCGTGGCGGCGACGGTCCCGACGCTGACGTCGCCGGGCGGCGCCGACATGCCGGGCTGGTCGGTGGTGGCCGCGGTCGCCGGCCTGCTGCTGCTCTGTACCGACCTGCCGTTCGGGTACGCCGGCAGGCTCGCGGCGCTGCTGCGGCTCGGTGGCGTGCTGTCGTTCGGCCTGTCCACCGCGGCGGTCCTGGCGGTGACCGTGCCGCCGGACCCGCTGGGCTGGGCCGACCTCCTCGCCGTCACCGCGCTCGCCCTCGTACAGGGCCTGTGCCAGCTGCGGCTGCGCTGGCACGCCACCCGCCGCACGCAGGGCCGGATCACGATGAGCTGGGCGTTCACCCTCCTGGTGCAGGGCTACGCGGTGCTGCCCTCGGCCGCGGCGGACGGGACGCCCGGGGCGGTGGCGTTCCTGGCGTACCTGCTGGCCGCCCTGCTGATCCTGCTGGGTGTCATAGCGGGGCTGGACCCCTTTCCCGACGGTGCGCGGCGCAAGATCACCGTCACCGTCGGCGCGACGACCGACCAGCTCTCGTGGGTGACGCCGGCCGTCGTCGCCTGGCACGTCCTGGTCGTGGGGACCCTGGTGGCGGGCGCCGGGTACGCGGCGTGGGAGGGCGGCTCGGCGGTGTGCTGGATCATCGCCGTCGGCACGGTCCTGCTGGTCGTCCCGGGCCTCCTGTCGCACCTCGGGCAACGGGTGCGGGCCCAGCGCGGAGCCCTCGGTTAGCGGCTGTCCCGTCATCCCGGGTGGGTCAGGGGATCGCCGAGAAGGCCGTAGGCCGTGTCGTGGGCCCGGCGCGCGGGAGGCCGGTCCCCCTCTGCTCCCGCATCGCTCCCACGTCCGGCCGAGGCGGCTCGAAGGACGTGGCCGTCCCGCCTCGGGAAGCCGGGCCGCGAGGCCGAAGACACAGGTCAGAACGTTCCTCCCGCCGGGGCGGGAAGTGGGGCGGGTGGGACTCGAACCCACGGCCGACGGATTATGAGTCCGTTGCTCTAACCGGCTGAGCTACCGCCCCGTAACGGCGTGCCGCGCACATCAGTGCGCGCCGTCTGCCGCAGCATAGCTGCTCATACGATCTGCCGCCCGGCGCGGGGGGCGACCGGCGGTGGCCGTACGTAGGCGAGGACTGCGGGCACGGGGTGATCGGTTCCCGGTGTGCGACGGGTGATGCACGCGGGGAGACAAAAACGACGAAGGGCCCCGCTGACGGGGCCCTTCGTCGTTGCTCCCCCGACTGGACTCGAACCAGTAACCTGCCGGTTAACAGCCGGCTGCTCTGCCAATTGAGCTACAGGGGACTGCTCCGCTCGGGTCCGCCGCCCTGGTGTTGGGGGCACGCCCGCGCTGCCGCCCATAGATTAGCGCATGTGATGGGATGCTTCGAAATCCATAATCGAGGCTACCCGGGGCAGGCGAGAGACACGGATCGGCAGGCGCGCGGCTGACGTGGGAGCGTCGGACGAGCACCTGTGAAGTACCAGGGAAGCACAGGGAAGGAAGGGCATCCCATGCACAAGCTCATGTTTGTCGCGGGAGTCGCGGTCGGCTACGTGCTCGGTACCCGGGCCGGGCGGGAGCGGTACGAGCAGATGCGGGAGCAGGCGCACCGGCTGGGCGCCAACCCCGCCTTCCGGAACACCATGGACACCGCGACCCAGACGGGCCGGCAGGCGGCCTCGCGCGCCGCCGGCGCCGTCGCGACCAAGGCCGGCGACCGCCTCCCCGGCCCCGTGGTCGAGAAGCTGCGGTCGGTGGAGGGGCGGTACCGCGAGGGCGACACGCCACCGGAGTCCTACGGCGGCGCGCAGGCCGCGAGCTGAGCGGCCCGCCCTGGTCCCCGCTTCCGGAGCGAGTCGATCGACCGGGTCGGCGGAACGTCGAGCGAAACGCCGGCCGAGACGAGGTCGACCGAAACGACGGAGCCGACCGAGCCTGAACGCGCCGGTCCTCGCGGGCGCACGCACGAGTCCGAACGAGCGCCGCCCGAGCCGAACCGTTGCTCGGGCGGCGTACGGGCGGATACCGTGTGTTCGGCATGCCGATCGGCCGTCGGCATGCCGAACGGCGTCAGAGGTCGGGGAGGGCAGGGCACCAGCACATGGGGCGACGCGTGCCGGCGGTGAGTCGGGCGTTGGACATACTCGAGCTGTTTCTCGACGGGGACGGGACACTGTCCGCCCCCGAGATCACCCGCAGGCTTCAGCTGCCGCGCACCACCGTTCACGAGCTGGTGACCACGCTCGCCGCGCGATCGTACCTGGTGCCGGTGCCCGGCCAGCCGGGACGGTACCGGCTCGGCGTGCGCACGTACCAGCTCGGCAGCCGGTACGCCGAGCAGCTCGACCTGGCGGCGGAGGGGCACCAGGTCGCCCGCGCCGTCGCCGAGACCTGCGGTGAGACGGTGCACGTCGCCGTCCTGGAGGACGTGGACGTCATCTACATCGCCAAGGTCGACAGCACCCACGCGGTGCGGATGGTCTCGGCGGCGGGCCGCCGGCTGCCCGCGCACTGCACCGCGGTCGGCAAGATGCTGCTCGCCTCCCTGTCGCCCGACGACCTCGACACCCGCCTCCCCGCCCCCGGCGGCGAGGAGCTGCGCGCCATGACGCCGAACTCCATCACCTCGCCCGACGAGCTGCGCAGCCGCCTGGCGGAGATCAGGGAGCGGGGCGTCGCGATGGAGCAGCGCGAGTCCAACCCCGACGTCTCCTGCGTGGCGGCGCCCGTGCGCGACCGCTCCGGGCGCGTGGTGGCGGCGCTGAGCATCTCCGTGCCGATGGTGCGCTGGAGCGGCGAACGCCAGGACGAGCTGGCGGAGCTCGCGGTCAAGGGCGCGAGTCAGCTCTCGGAGCGGCTCGGCCACCACCCCCGCCCGTAGCGGGCGGACGACGGGGCCCGAACGCCGCGACGGCGCGCGTCGGGGGAGACACTCGGGGGCGCGGGAGCCCCACACGCCACACACCGGGAAGAACGGGAGAACGCCGTGAGCGACGGGCTGGAGATCGCGATACGGGCCGAGGCACAGCTGGGGGAGGGGCCCACCTGGGACCCGGAGGGGCAGCGGCTGCTGTGGGTGGACATCCTGTCCTCCCGCATCCACGTCCTCGACCCCGCCAGCGGCCGGCGCACGGTGATGACCACCGAGCAGCACGTCGGCGCGGTCAAGCCGCGCGCGGCGGGCGGATTCGTGGTCAACCTGCGCGACGGCGTCGGCCTCTACGACGCGTCGGGCGCGTTCCGCTGGCTGCGCCACGCGCCCGTGCCGGGCCGCCGGGGCAACGACGCGGCCGTCGCGCCCGACGGCTCCCTCTGGGCCGGCAGCATGCGCTACGACGACGGGCCCGGCGGCGGCACCCTGGACCGGGTCGCCCCCGACGGCGAGACGACGACGGTGCTCCCGGCGGTCACCACCAGCAACGGCACCGGCTGGAGCCCGGACGGCACCCTCGTCTACCACGTCGACACCCCCACCCGCCGCGTCGACGTGCTGACCCTGACCGAGGACGGCCGGGGGATCACCGACCGCCGTCCCCTGGTGGACACCTCCGGGTTCGCCGGCTTCCCCGACGGCCTCACGGTGGACGCGGACGGCTGCGTCTGGGTGGCGTTCTGGGACGGCGGCGCGGTGCGTCGCTTCACGCCGAAGGGGGAGCTGGACCGCACCGTGACCGTGCCGGCCAGCCGCACCACGGCCTGCGCGTTCGGCGGCCCGCGCCTGGCCGACCTGTACATCACCACCGCCCGCGTCGGCATCGACCCCCGTAGGGAACCCCTGGCCGGCTCGGTGCTCGTGCTGCCCGACGCGGGACGGGGCCTGCCGCAGCCGGCGTTCGCGGGCTGAGCTGACGGCCGGTCAGGAGGCGGCTCGCCGCCGCCACCAGCCGGCCGCTCCCTTCTCCGGGCTCTCACGACCCTCGCGGCGTGGGAGCCCGCCGCGTGCTGCCGTGCCGCGCTCACCGGCGCGTCACCGGCGGCGCGTCGTCCCCGAATTTCCCACCAAGTTCCAACGAGTGCCGTCCGAACCGTTGACGGTGACCCGGGTCACACCTACGGTCTCGTTTCGTCTTGTTCGTATTTACGATCTACGTTCGATATCCCGACCGACTCTTCGTCGTGTCGCGATACGAGCGGCTCACGCAGACGAGGACGGGCCGTATGACCCCTTCCGAACCACCTCGCGGGCCGAGCCGACGCCGCCTCCTCGCCACCGTCGGCGGGCTCGGTGCCCTGGCCACCACCTCCGCCGTGGGCTGCGCCGCTCCCGCGCGCACGGATCCCGGCAAGACGCGGCTGCGCTACTGGCACCTCTTCGGCGGCGGCGACGGCGTCAACATGAAGGGCATGCTCGACGCGTTCAGCGCGAGCCACCCCGACATCGACCTGGAGGCCGCCACCCTCCAGTGGGGCGCCCCGTACTACACCAAGCTCGGCATGGCCGGCGTCGGCGGCCGGGCCCCGGAGATCGCCGTCATCCACCTCACCCGCCTGCCCGGCTTCGCGCCCGGCCGGCTGCTGGACCCGTTCGACCTCGACCTCCTCGCCGAACACGGCGTCACCGAGGAGGACCTCCCCGAGGACCTGTGGCGGCGCGGCGGGATCGACGGCCAGCAGTACGCCATCCCGTTCGACACCCACCCGATGGTTCTCTACTACAACACCGACGTCTGCGAACGGGCCGGCCTCCTCGGCGACGACGGGCGCCTGCTGCCCATCGAGGGCGCGGACGCCTTCCTCGCCGCGTTGCGCGCCATCCGCGACGTCACGGGCCAGCCCGGTCTGGTCATCGAGACCCTCGGCAGCGAGGCCATCGGCCCCTGGCGCCTGTTCGCCACCTTCTACTCCCAGACCGGCGGCACCGTCCTCGACGAGACCGCGACCCGCATCACGCTGGACGACGAGAAGGTCATGCGGGTCCTGCGCTTCATGCGGACGCTGACGGAGGAGGGGCTGGCCACCCGGCGCGTGGACTACCAGGGGACCGTCGGCGTCTTCGCCGCCGGCGACTCCGGCTTCTTCCTCAACGGCGAGTGGGAGGTGAGCACCTACACCAACACCGGCCTGCCGTTCTCGATGACCCGCGTCCCGAACCTCTTCGGCCGCCCCACCGCCCAGGCCGACGCCCACTCCTTCGTCCTGCCGCACCAGTCCGACCGCGGTGGCCCGGGGAACGAGGCCGCCCACGCCTTCACCGCCTGGATGCTGAAGAACTCCGTCGACTGGGCGGCCGGCGGCCACGTCCCGGCCTACCTCCCCGTCCTCGACGACCCCGAGTACCTCGCCCTCTCCCCGCAGTCGGAGTACCGCTCGGTCATCGAGGACGTGGCCCTCGACCCGCCGGCCTGGTTCGGCGGCTCGGCCTCCGCGATGTGGATCGAACTCAGCGCCGTCTTCTCCGGCGTCCTCACCGGGAGCCGAAGCCCGGAGAACGCGTTGGCCGAGGCCAGGTCACGCCTCGAGGACCTGCTGGACACCCCGAACCCCTTCGGAGAGACCGCATGACGACCGTCGCCACCCGGAAGCCGACACCGGGCGCCTCCCACGCGATACGCCGCCACTGGAGCGAGCACGGTCTCGTCTTCACGCTTCCCTTCCTCCTGGTCTACGCCGTCTTCCTCGTCTGGCCGCTGCTCTACGGCGTCAGGATCAGCCTGGGCAACAACGACGTCGCCGGCACCCAGTCCGACTACGTCGGTCTGGACAACTACGCCGAGGCCCTGCGGGATCCCGAGGTGTGGTCCTCCCTGTGGAACACGGTGTGGTTCACGCTGCTGTCCACCGTGCCGCTCGTCCTGGCGGGCCTCGGCCTCGCCCTCATCGCCCACCACCTCCGCTTCGTCAGCTGGCTGTGGCGGCTGAGCTGGTTCGCGCCCTTCGTCCTTCCCTCGGGCGTCGTCTGCCTGCTGTGGGCGTGGGTGATCTACCCGGCCGACTTCGGCTTCGCCGACCAGCTGCTGACCCGCATCGGCCTCGACCCCGGCATCGGCTGGCTCACCGAGACCCGCTACGCGATGCTGTCCATCGTCCTGACCACGGTCTGGTGGACGGTCGGCTTCAACTTCCTGCTCTACCTCGCCGCGCTCCAGGCGATCCCCCGTCACCTCTACGAGGCCGCCGAGCTCGACGGCGCCGGGGCCTGGCGCCGGCTGCGTCACGTCACCCTGCCGATGCTCCAGCGCACCACCGTCGTGGTGGTGGTGCTCCAGCTGCTGGCCTCGCTGAAGATCTTCGACCAGGTGTACATCATGACCGGCGGCGGGCCCGACGAGTCGACGCGGCCGATCCTCCAGTACGTCTACCAGCAGGGCTTCACCGGCTACCGGATCGGCTACGCCTCGGCCATCTCCTACATCTTCTTCGTCCTGATCGTCATCGTCTCGCTGATCCATCTGCGGCTGACCCGCCGTGCCCGGGAGGAGAACGGATCATGAGCAGCACCACCACCCCAGGCACCCCAGGCGCCGCGGCCGCCGCGGGCACCGTGGACAGCACCGACACCGTGGGCGCCCGTGACCCCGGCGCGGCCGGGTCGGAACGCTCGCGGCGCGCCGTCCAGGGGGCGGTCCGCGCGGTGTGGCGCGTCCTCGCGCCCCGGGAGGAGGACGACGACTCCGGGCGCCGGGCGCGGTGGACCCGTGGCCGGATCGCGCTGCTGGCCTGCGCCCTCGTGCTGGCCCTGCTGTGGGTGTTGCCGCTGCTCTGGGCGCTGGCGATCTCCCTCAAGCCCGAGGCGGAGACCACCAGGACGGGCCTGCACTGGTTGGGATCGGAGATCACCTTCGACGCCTACCGCGGCGTGTGGGAGTCCGGGGACCTGACGCGCTGGCTGTTCAACACCGCCTACATCGCCTCCATGACCACCCTGCTCACCGTCGCGCTCACCGCCATGGCGGCCTACGGCTTCGCCCGCACCCGCTTCCGGGGCCAGAAGGTGCTCTACGGGCTGGTGCTGGCCGGCATCATGGTGCCGCCGCAGGTGCTGATGGCCCCGCTCTTCGCCGAGATGGTGGCGCTCGGCCTGGTCGACACCTACTGGGGCGTGATCCTGCCGCAGGTCGCCGTACCCGCCATGGTCTTCATCCTGGTGAAGTTCTTCGAGGGGCTGCCACTGGAGCTGGAGGAGGCGGCCTACGTCGACGGCGCGGGGCGCTGGCGGGTGTTCTGGCAGATCGTGGTGCCGCTCTCGCGGCCGGTGCTGGCGGCCGTCGGGATCTTCACCTTCATCCAGACGTGGAACAACTTCCTGTGGCCGTTCCTGGTCACCACCGACCCCGGCGGCATGACGCTGCCCGTGGGCCTCGTCAACGTCCAGTCCACCTACGGGGTCCGCTACGCCACCGTGATGGCCTCGGTGATCCTTGGCGGGCTGCCGCTGCTGGTCGTCTTCGTCTTCTTCCAGCGCCAGATCGTCCGGGGCATCGCCCACACCGGCCTCGCCGGGCAGTGATCGAAACGTTTCATAGCAAGCGCTGTCATACCTGTTGACCGGGCTTCGGTCACGCCCTACGGTCGCTGCGTTCGCAAGTTCGATCGCCGTCCGGCATGTCGAACGCATGCCGGGCGGCGTCGTTCGCCACGTCCGTCCGCCCCGCCACCGGTCCACCCGCACCCACCGGGCGGTCGTGTCCGCACGTGTCCCCCCGCCGAAGCCCCACCGACCACCAGCCAAGGAGCGAGCCGCATGCCTCCCTCCCTCCCACGGCCTCCGCGCCCCCCGCTGAGCCGGCGCCGCCTGCTCCGCGACGCCGCCGGCCTCGGCGCGCTCGCCGCCCTGGGCGCGACCGCCGGCTGCGGCTCACCCGCCGACCTCGCCGGCGGCGCCGACCGCATCCAGTTCTGGAACCTCTTCAGCGGCGGCGACGGCGCCAACATGCGCGCCATGCTCGACGCGTTCCGCGAGGAGCACCCCGGGATCGCCGTCGAGGACACCACCCTCGCCTGGGGCGACCGCTACTACACCAAGCTCGCGATGGCGGGGGCCGGTGGCCGCGCGCCCGACGTCGGCGTCCTGCACCTCGGCCGGCTCGCCGGCTTCGCCCCCGGGCGGCTGCTGGACCCGCTGGACACCACGCTGCTGGCCTCCCACGGCGTGCGCCGCGAGGACTTCACCCCCGAGCTGTGGGACCGGGCGACGATCGACGGCGAGCTGTACGGGCTGCCGTTGGACATCCACCCCTCGACGCTCTACTACAACCGCGCCGCCGTCGAGCCCGCCGGCGTCCTCGACGCCGACGGCCACCTCGTCGAGATCAACGGGACCGAGCAGTTCCTCGACGTGCTCGACGCCGTCCGCGAGGCCATCGGCACCTCCCCGCTCGGCTGGAACGCGCTGATGCCCGAGGAGTGCTGGTGGAGCTTCCTCGGCCTCTACCAGCAGACCGGCGGCACCATCCTCAGCGAGGACGCCACCGAGATCACCCTCGACGACGACCGCGCCGAGGAGGTGCTGGCGTTCTTCGCCCGCCTCGTCGCCGAGGAGTACGCCATCCCGGGCCAGGACCTCGTCGGCTACCTCGTCAACGGCGGCGGCTTCGTCTTCTTCGGGAACTGGCTTGTCGTCAACTTCCAGACCGCCGGCCTCGACTTCGGCGCCCGCCCCTACCCCACCCTCTTCGGCCAGCCCGCCACCCAGGCCGAGTCCCACGTGCTGGTCCTGCCCCACCAGGAGGGCCGGGGCGGCACCGCCAACGAGGCGGCCCACCTGCTGCTGTCCTGGCTGGTCCGCCACAGCCTCGCCTGGGCCGAGGCCAGCCACGTCCCGGCGTACCTGCCGGTCCACCAGGACCCGGACTTCCTCGCGCTGCAACCGCAGGCGGAGTACCGCTCCGCCATGGACATCGCCGCCTTCGACCCGCCCGCCTGGTTCGCCGGCACCTCCTCCCGCCTCCACATCGACGTCGGCGTCCACCTCTCCGCCGCCGCCATGGGCACCGTCACCCCCGCCGAGGGGGTCCGCCGCATCCGCTCGGCCCTCGCCGACCTGCTCGCCACCCGCAACCCCTTCGGTGAAGGAGGTGCCGACCGATGAGCACCACCACGGCCAGCCCCGGCACGCCCGCCGGCGCCTCCGCCGTCCCCGCCGCCCCTCCGGCCGTCCCGCGCGGGCACGAGGCCGGGCTCCGGCCGCGCCTCGGGCGGGTCTTCCAGCACGGCGGCTGGTTCGTCGCGCCCTTCCTCCTGGTCTACGGCCTCTTCCTCGTCTGGCCGCTCGTCTCCGGCCTGTGGTACAGCCTCAACGAGACCAACCTCGCCGGCATCGACACCGAGTTCGTCGGACTCGACAACTACCGCGAGGCCCTGGGCGACGACCAGATGTGGGACGCGCTCGGCAACACCCTCCGGTTCACCGCCATGGTCACGCCCCTCATCGTGGTGACGGCCCTCGGCCTCGCGCTCCTGACCCACCACATCCGGCGCGGCAGGTGGTTCTGGCGGCTGGCGTTCTTCGCGCCCTTCCTGCTGCCCTCCGCCGTCGTCTCCGACATGTGGCGCTGGCTCTACGAACCCGACTTCGGGCTCATCAACAACGCCACCAACCACCGCACGCCCTGGCTGCTCGACGGGGACTGGGCGATGTTCTCCGTGGTCCTGACCACCCTGTGGTGGACGGTCGGCTTCAGCTACCTGCTCTACCTCGCCGCGCTCCAGGCCATCCCCGAGCACCTCCACGAGGCCGCGGCGCTCGACGGCGCGGGCCCGTTGAAGCGGATGTGGCACATCACGATCCCGATGCTGCGCAACATCACCGGCCTCGTCGTCATCCTCCAGATCCTCGCCTCGCTCCAGGTCTTCGACCAGATCTTCCTGATCACCGAGGGCGGGCCGAACAACGAGACCCGGCCGGTGGTGCAGTACGTCATCTACCAGGGCTTCACCGGCTACCGGATCGGCTACGCCTCGGCCATCTCCTACATCGTCTTCGTCCTGGTCGTCACCGTCACCCTGCTGCGCCTGTGGATGGTGCGTCGCCGAGAGGAGAGCACCCCGTGAACGGCACCTCCCCCGTGAGCCTGCGAATCCGGCTGCGGCGCAACGCCGGCCAGATCGCGCTCACCGCCGTCGCCAGCGTGCTGGCCGCGCTGTGGCTCGTCCCCTTCGGCTGGGCGCTGTCGACCTCCCTCAAGCCGGAGGCCGACACCCAGCTGCTGCCGCTGAAGTGGATCCAGTCGAACATGAACCTCGACGCGTACCGCAGCGTGCTCGGCGAGGGCGACATCCCCAAGTGGCTGCTCAACTCGGCGATCGTCTCCACCGGCGTCACGGTCCTGACGCTGGCCGTCTCGACGCTCGCCGCCTACGGCTTCGCCCGCACCACCTTCCGGTACCGCAGGGCGCTGCTCGGGCTCACCCTCGCCGGGATCATGGTGCCCGGCACCGTCATCACGGCGCCGCTCTTCACCGAGATGCGGGCCCTCGGCCTGGTCGACACCTACTGGGGCGTGATCCTGCCGCAGGTCGCGGCCCCGGCCATGGTCTTCATCCTCTACCGCTTCTTCCTCGCCATCCCCCGCGAACTGGAGGAGGCGGCCTGCCTCGACGGCGCCGGGCGGTGGCGGATCTTCTTCCAGGTGGTGCTGCCGCTGTCCCGCCCGGTGCTGGCGGCCGTGTCGATCTTCACCTTCATCGTGTCGTGGAACAACTTCATGTGGCCCTACCTGGTGACCACCGACCCGGACCTCGCCACGTTGCCGGTGGGCCTGGCGACCGTGCAGTCCTCGTTCGGCATCCGGTGGGCCCAGCTCATGGCCGCCGCGCTGCTGGCCGCGCTGCCGCTGCTGGTCGTCTTCGTCTTCTTCCAGCGTCAGATCGTCCGAGGCGTCGCCCACACCGGCATTGCCGGGCAGTGATCCCGGGCAGTGATTCCGCGCAGTGCGCCTCACCCGGCCCCACCCCGACCACGATCCCGATCCCGATCCCGATCCCGATCCGACGAACGGCACACCCGCCCGTAAGGACACCCGAGGAACCCCATGAACAACCCAGTCGCCGCCCACTTCACCCTCGATCCGGCCTTCGCCGTCTCGAAGGTCGATCCCCGCCTCTTCGGCTCCTTCGTCGAGCACCTGGGGCGGTGCGTGTACACCGGCATCTACGAGCCGGGGCACCCGACCGCCGACGACGCCGGCCTGCGGACCGACGTGCTCGACCTCGTCCGCGAGCTCGGCGTGAGCGTCGTGCGCTACCCCGGCGGGAACTTCGTCTCCGGCTACCAGTGGGAGGACGGCGTCGGGCCGAAGGACGCCCGCCCCCGCCGCCTCGACCTGGCCTGGCGCTCCACGGAGTCCAACGCGTTCGGACTCGGCGAGTTCATGGACTTCGCCCGCAAGGTCGACGCCGAGCCGATGATGGCGCTCAACCTCGGCACCCGCGGCGTCGCCGAGGCCCTCGCGCTCCAGGAGTACGCCAACCACCCGGGCGGCACCGAGCGCTCCGAGCTCCGCGCCGCCCACGGCGACGCCGAGCCGTACGGCATCCGGCTGTGGTGCCTGGGCAACGAGCTGGACGGCCCCTGGCAGACCGGCCACAAGACCGCCGCCGAGTACGGCAGGCTGGCCGCCGAGACGGCCCGCGCCATGCGCCAGATCGACCCCGGCGTCGAACTCGTCGCCTGCGGCAGCTCCAACCAGGGCATGGCGACGTTCGCCAGCTGGGAGGCCACGGTCCTCACCCACGCCTACGAGCTGGTGGACCACATCTCCCTGCACGCCTACTACCAGGAGACCGACGGGGACCGGGACTCCTTCCTCGCCTCCGCCGTCGACACCGAGTCGTTCATCGAGAACGTCGTCGCGACCTGCGACCACGTGGGCGCCCGGCTGAAGTCGGACCGGCGCGTCAACCTCTCCTTCGACGAGTGGAACGTCTGGTACCAGTCCGGGGACTGCCCCCAGCTCGACCCCGACGCCCCGCCCGCGGAGGACTGGGCCGAGGCGCCCCGCCTGCTGGAGGACAACTACAGCGTCACCGACGCCGTCGTCTTCGGCTCGCTCCTCATCGCGCTGCTGCGCCACGCCGACCGCGTCAAGATCGCCTGCCTCGCCCAGCTGGTCAACGTCATCGCGCCCATCGCGACCGAGCCCGGCGGCGCGGCCTGGCGGCAGACGACGTTCTTCCCGTTCGCGCAGGCCTCCCGGTACGGGCGCGGCACCGTCCTCGACGTGCGCCCGGAGGGCCCGACGCACGCCACGCGGCGCTTCGGCGAGGTGCCGCTGCTCCACGCCACGGCGGTGCGTGACGAGGAGACGGGGGAGGTGACGGTGTTCGCCGTGAACCGCCACCAGACGGCGCCGCTGCCACTGGAGGTCACGCTGCGGGGCCTGGACCTGACGCGGGTGGTCGAGCACAGCGTGCTCGCCGACGCCGACCCGGACGCGCGGAACACCCGGGCCGAGCAGACGCGGGTCGCGCCCCACGAGGGCGAGGGCACGACGCTCGCGGGGGAGCGGCTCGCGGCGACGCTGGAGCCGCTCTCCTGGAACGTCATCCGCCTCGCGCCGTAACGCCCCGCGCCCCGGCTCCCGGTGCGGGGTCCGCCCCGCGCCGGGACGCCCCACGCCGGGACCGCCCGCTGAGCCGTGCCGCCCCTGCCGGCTCAGCGGGCGACGGCGAGCGTGAGGCCGCCGACGTACCCGGCCGCGCGCCCGCCGGACGCCCGCTCCACCGTCACCAGCCCGTCCCGGGCGCCGCCACCGCCGTAGACCGGGTCGTCGGCCAGCGCGACGGGCCGCCCCGGCCGGTCCGCGTACGCCCTGTGCCGGTGGGCCTCGGCCACCACCGCGTCGTCGAGGAAGAGCTGGCCCGCGTGGATGGTGTCCTCGCCGTGCACCACGACGTGGACGTGCGGCGCGCGTCCGGGCCGCCAGCCGGGCACGATGGTGGTGAACGCCACGAGCCCGGCGCCGTTCGCGACCTGGGCGCCGCGCAGGTGGCTCTCGCGGCCCGTCGCGTACCGTCCGGTGGCGTCGCAGCTCCACAGCTCCACCACGGCGCCGACGACCGAGGCCCGGCGGCTGCCGGAGTCCTGGACCCGCAGCCGCAGCGCGAGCGGCACACCCGGTCTGCCCTCCCTGAGGTCCGTGCGCACCAGCGCGTCGTCGAGCGGGTGCGCCCGCGCGATGGTGCCGCGTGCGAGCTCGTACGGCTCGTCGCCTCCCGTCGGGGAGCCGCCGGCGTCCGGCGTGGTGGGGAGCGGGCTGGCGTGTGCGGCGCCCTGCCCGGCGAGCGCGACCCCTGCGAGGCTCGACGCCCCGAGCACGACGATCCTTCGGCTGATTTCACTGTCCGTCATGTCGATAACGCTACGGATCACTCCTGAGTATGAACGACACGCGGCACGAGAACACTCCAATGCGCCGCCGCAATGGCTTACACACTCCTCCGTGATTCTTATGCCACCTTTATGTGCCCTCATCAGACGGCATGCGGGAGCAGCCCGAGCGGGCGTCAGGCCGCCGACGTCGCCCCGACGCCGCTCCGACGCCGAGCCCGGGGCATCGAGGACCCCGGACCCGGCCGTCGGCCCTCGCGCGCGGGCGCACGCCGGCCCACGGCGCCCCACGGGTCCCTCGGCCGCCGACCCGGCGGCCGGCGACGCGCCCGCCTCAGGTCCGCTCCGCGCCGGTGTGGCGGAGGATCTCGGCGACCACCAGGTCCCACAGCGCCACCGGCGGCACCTGGTGCCCCACCCCCGGCAGCGGCACCAGCCGCGCCCGCGGTATCTCCGTGGCCAGCACCTCCCCGTGGCCCAGCGGGAACAGCGGGTCGTGCGTGCCGTGCAGCACCAGCGTCGGCGCCGTCACCTCCGCGAGCCGGCGCCGCGTCGTCGGCCCACGGTCCAGCACCCAGTGGTTGTGCGCGCTGGCCGCCATGTCCCTCGTCCGGTCCACCACGCGACCCGCCAGCGCCCGCACCCGTTCCTCCTCCCACGGCCACGTGCCCGCGAAGGAACGCTCGGCCGCGACGAGGTGGTCGATGACGGCCTCGCGGTCCGACCAGTCGGGGTCAGGCGCCGGCTCCTCGAAGACCGCGCGGAGCCGCTCGGCCATCGGCGGCAGCTCCGCGTCCACCGGCACGGCCGGGCTGGTCGACAGCAGCGTCAGCGTGGCCACCCGGCCCGGGTGCCCCAGCGCGACCTCCTGCGCGATCGCCCCGCCCATCGAGATCCCCACCAGGTGCGCCTCGCGCAGGCCGAGCGCGTCCAGCACCCCGACGGCGTCGGCCACCAGGTCGGCGCCGGTGTACGGCGGCGCCCCCGCCTCGTACGCCGTGGACTGCCCGGTGTCGCGGTGGTCGTACCGCACGACGAGGCGTCCGCCCGCCGCCAGCCGCGCGCACAGCTCCGTGTCCCACCAGTCCATCGAGGCCGCCGCCCCCGCGATCAGCAGCAGCGCCGGATCGCCGGTCCGGCCGAAGGTCTCGACGCACAGCTCGACGTCACGCGCGTGGATCGTCCTCTTCGTCATACGGGAATGACCCCGGCCGGTGACGAAACTCATCGGCGTACGTCGGTCGGCCGGGTTAGGGTCCCAGGCGTGACGACCACGACGACACCGCGCCCCCTCGGCAGCTCCGACCTCACCGTCTTCCCCCTCAACCTCGGCGGCAACGTCTTCGGCTGGACCGCCGACCGTGACCAGTCCTTCGCCGTACTCGACGCCTACGCCGAGGCCGGCGGCAACTTCCTCGACACGGCCGACTCCTACTCGGCCTGGGTCCCCGGCAACAGCGGCGGCGAGTCGGAGACGATCATCGGCGAGTGGCTGGCCTCGCGCCGCAACCGCTCCGACATCGTCGTCGCCACCAAGGTCGCCCGCCACCCCGACTTCACCGGGCTGGCCCCGGCCACCATCAAGGGGGCGGCCGAGGCGTCCCTGCGCCGCCTGGGCACCGACCACATCGACCTCTACTACACCCACTTCGACGACGAGTCCGTCCCCGTCGAGGACATCGTCACCGCCCTCGACGAGCTCGTCCGCGAGGGCAAGGTGCGCGCCGTCGCCGTCTCCAACATCAGCCCCAAGCGGCTGGAAGCGTCCCTGGCCTTCTCCGAGCGCGAGGGCCTGGCCCGCTACGTCGCCCTCCAGCCCCACTACAGCCTCGTCTCCCGCGACACCTACGAGGGTGAGCGCCAGGCCATCGCCGAGCGGTACGGCCTGGCCGTGCTGCCGTACTACGCCCTCGCCTCCGGCTTCCTCACCGGCAAGTACCGGCCCGAGACCGTCGACTCGGTGACGAGCGCGCGGGCCGGCGGCGCCGCCAAGCACCTCCAGACCGAGCGCGGCCGGAAGGTCCTCGCGGCCCTCGACGAGGTGGCGTCCGCCCACGGCGCCGAGCTCGCCTCCGTCGCGCTGGCCTGGCTCACGGCCCAGCCCGGGGTCGTCGCGCCCATCGCCAGCGCCCGCACCCCCGAACAGCTCCCCGCCCTGCTCGCCTCGGCGACGTTGGAGCTCAGCGAGGCGGAGCTCGCCCTCCTGACCGACGCCTCGGCCTAGCCGTGCCCCGGCCGGCCCCGCCCCCGACGCCCGCCCCCGTGATGCGGCGGGCGCGGCACGCCGACCTGGCGGCCGTGCTGCACCTGCTGTCCCAGGACGCGCTCCCCGCGCCCGAGGTCGAGATCGGGCCCGGCGATCCGGTGCCGCGCGTCTACGTCGAGGCGTTCGAACGCATCGACGCCGACCCCGGCCAGCTGCTGGCCGTCGCCGAGCTCGACGGAGCGGTCGTCGGCACGCTCCAGCTGTCGTTCGTGCCGTACCTGACGCGTCGGGGCACGCCGGTGGCGATGGTCGAGGCCGTCCGCGTGGACCGGCGGCTGCGGAGGAGGGGCGTCGGCGAGCACATGATGCGCTGGGCCCTCGGCCAGGCCCGCGCCCGCGGCTGCGTCCGCGTCCAGCTGACGAGCAACAAGGCGCGCGCCGACGCGCACCGCTTCTACGAGCGCCTCGGCTTCCGCGCCACCCACGAGGGCATGAAGCTCCACCTCGACGCCCGCGACAGCCTCGACGCCCTCCACGGCTGACCCGGTCCCGGAGCCGACGCGAACAGGCCGGGGCCCGGCGCGCGCACGCCGGGCCCCGGGGTCGGAGCGGAGAGCCGACGGGTCAGCTCAGGTTCGGGGTCTGCCAGTTCCACATCCGCTGTGGGTTGTCGCGGGAGGAGATCCGTATCTCGCCGGGGCCGTTGCCCGTGCCGGTGAGGAAGGCCTGGATGCTCTGTTGGAGGGGTGTGCGCCA
>NZ_JBQQBZ010000026.1:0-117123 GCF_052245655.1 Streptomyces sp. 4N509B | reverse complement strand
TATCAAGCACGCTGTTGAGTTCTCAAGAAACGGACACTTCCTTCACGACCCTCTCAGGCCGCTCCGGGCGTTTCCCTCTCGGTGTCCACTACCTTAGAGCGTCCCCCCGCCGATTTCAAAATCGGGGGTTTGGGAGAGCTCAGTTCGTGGTAGAAGATGCGCTCCCGTCGAGAGCGCTCGGGCAACGTTACGCGGTCGTGGCGGGTGCGTCAACTTGAATCCGGCAGGGCGAACTCCGCCCAGACCGCCTTGCCGCCCTCGGGCAGGCGGCGGGCTCCCCACTCCTCCGCGATGGTGGCGACCACCGCGATGCCGCGCCCCGCCTCGTCGGCCGGGGCGGCGCGTTGCCGGCGCGGCAGGTGCTCGTCCCCGTCCGTGACCTCGACGATGAGCCGACGGTCCGTGCGGCGCAGCCGCAGGCCCATGGGGGCGCGCCCGTGCTTGAGGGAGTTGGCCACGAGTTCGCTGGCGGCGAGGACGCCCAGTTCCCTGAGCTCCTCGGGGAAGCGCCAGCTGGCGAGGACGCCGTCGGCGAAGGCTCGGGCCCGCGGCGCGGCCTCGATGCCGCCGAGGAGGTCGAGCGCGGCACCGCGGAAGAGGTCGGCCTCCTCGCCGTGCCGCTCGGGGCAGGAGAGCACGAGGATCGCCACGTCGTCGTCGTGGTCGGCGGTGACGCCGAGGGCGCGCAGCAGCCGGTCGCAGAGGATCTGCGGGTCCGTCCCGGACGGGTGCCCGACCGTGTCGGCGGCGGTTCCCGCGGGGCCTGGCGCGCTCGTGGCGAGGGCGCGTTCGAGGGTCGCCAGGCCGTCGTCGATGTCGGCGTCCCGGCGTTCGACGAGGCCGTCCGTGCAGAGCACGGCGGTGGCGCCGGGGCCGAAGGGGACGGTGCCGGAGGCGTAGAGCCAGTCGCCGGTGCCCAGCGGGGGGCCGGTGGGCTCGGCGACGCGGTGCACGGTGCCGTCGGCCTCGCGGATGAAGATCGGCAGGTGGCCGGCGGAAGCGTAGGTGAGGCTCGCCTCGTTGGGGTCGTAGACCGCGTAGACGCAGGTGGCGATCTGGGTGGCGTCGATGTCGGCGGCCAGGCCGTCGAGGAGCTGGAGCACCTCGTGGGGTGGGAGGTCGAGCCGGGCGTAGGCGCGGACGGCGGTGCGGAGCTGGCCCATGACGGCGGCGGCGCGCACGCCGCGGCCCATGACGTCGCCGATGACGACGGCGGTGCGGCCGGCGCCGAGGGTGATCACGTCGTACCAGTCGCCGCCGACGGCCGCGTCGGTGCCGCCGGGGTGGTAGATGGCGCCGACGCGCAGGTCGTCGGGCTGTTCGAGCTGCTGGGGCAGGAGGCTGCGCTGGAGGGTGACGGCGGCCTCGCGCTGGTGACGCTCGCTCTCGCGCAGCCGCTCCGCGCTCACGACCTGGTCGGTGACGTCGGAGGCGAAGACGAGGACGCCACGGGTGGCGCGTCGGCGCCCGGGCTGCTCCTCGGGCGGCTCGGCCAGCTCGACCGGGGTGCAGGTGAAGGTGAAGAAGCTGTCGCGGGACTGGCCGGCGCGGCGGGGGACGCGGCGCGACTTCAGGGTGCGTGGGGTGCCGCTGCGGCGGACCTGGTCCATCAGCGGGAGCAGGCCGAGGTCGACGAGCTCGGCGAGGGAGTCGCGGGCCGGGGCGCCGGTCTCGCGCTCGCCGAAGACCGCGGCGTAGGCGTCGTTGACGTAGGCGACGAGGTGGTCGGCGCCGTGCACGACGGCGACGGGGGCGGGGACCTGGCCGAGGAGCTCGTGGACCGCGAGAGGGCTGACGCCGACGCCGTCCGAGCCTCCGCGGGCGGCGCGGCCACCGCGTCCCGCCTCGGGACCGGTTCTCTGCGACGGCTGTCGGGTGGCCTTGCTCCCCTGCTGCTCGGCGCGGGCTGCGGGCACGCTGCCGGTGTCCCCCGCCGCGGCGGCGGTGCGCCGCTGCGTACCGGGCAGCCGGATGCTCCAGCGCGTCAAGTTCACGGCGTTCCGATCTGGCTCGTCCTGGTCTGCTTCAGTTCTGGTGCGACTCTTCGTCGGATGGTGGCCCACCCATCGTCACATGGCGCGACGCTCGGCGGTGCCGTCGTTACGGTCAGCGCCCGCGGCGTGCTCGAACTCGGCACGTGGGTGTTCCAGTGAGCCGAGGGAGACGATCTCACGTTTGAACAGTCCCGCAAGGGTCCATTCGGCCGCCACGCGCGCCTTGCGGTTCAGGGTCGGTACGCGCCCGAGGTGGTAGGTGCGGTGGAGGAACCAGGCGGGGTAGCCCTTCAGCCTCCGGCCGTAGACCCTCGCGACGCCCTTGTGGAGGCCGAGGGAGGCGACGGAGCCGGCGTTGCGGTGACGGTACTCGGTGACGGGCCTGCCGCGTAGGGTCGCCTCGATGTTCCTGGCGATGTGCCGGCCCTGGCGCCAGGCGTGCTGCGCGTTGGGCGGGCAGAGCGGGGCGGGCTCGTCGGGGGAGGCGGGGGCGGCGGTGAGGTCGGGGACGGCCGCGGCGTCGCCGGCGGACCATATCCGCTCGTGGCCCTCGACGCGCAGGGTCGGGGTGCAGCGGACGCGGCCGCGCTCGTCGAGGGGGACGTTGAAGTCGGCGAGGGCGGGGTTCGCCTTGACGCCGGTCGTCCAGACGAGGGTGCGAGCGGGGTGGCGTGAGCCGTCGCTGAGGATGACGGTGCGGTCCTCGCAGGACTCCAGGCGGGTGCCGAGGCGGACGTCGATGTTGCGTCCGCGCAGCTCGCGTACCGCGTACCGGCCCATCTGCTCACCCACCTCGGGAAGGATCCTGTCGGTCGCCTCGACCAGGATCCACTTCTGTTCGTCCGGGCGGATGTTCGGGTAGTAACGGCAGGCGTAACGGGCCATGTCCTCCAGTTCGGCGAGGGCCTCGACGCCGGCGTAGCCGCCGCCGACGAAGACGAACGTGAGGGCGGCGGCGCGGACGGCGCTGTCGCGGGTGGAGGCGGCGATGTCGAGCTGCTCCAGCACGTGGTTGCGCAGGCCGATGGCCTCCTCGACGGTCTTGAAGCCGATGCCGTGCTCGGCCAGGCCCGGCACGGGCAGGGTGCGGGAGATCGAGCCGGGGGCGAGGACGAGGTGGTCGTAGGGCAGCTCCACCGGGTCGTCGCCGGTCTCCGCCGTCGCGCGGGTGCGCACGGTCACGGTGCGGGCCGCGGGGTCGACGGCGACGGCCTCGCCGGGGACCAGGCGGCAGCGGTCGAGGATGCGGCGGAGGGGGACGACGACGTGACGGGGGGAGATGTTGCCGGCGGCGGCCTCGGGGAGGAAGGGCTGGTAGGTCATGTAGGGGTCGGGGTTGACGACGGTGATCTCGGCGACGCCGCGGCGCAGCGCGCGCCGCAGGGTGCGTTGGAGGCGGTGTGCGGCGTAGAGGCCGACGTAGCCGCCGCCGACCACGAGAATGCGCGCGACGCGCCGCGTTCGCCTGGCTGTCTCGTCTCCGTTGGCTCCTGTCACCCGTCCATGAGGCACCCCGGGTCGGCCGTTTGTCCACAGCTCGTACGTGATGCTGCGCCGTTCGGGCTGCGCTCGGCAGCGGGCGCGTGTGCGTCGCGCTTCTCACACCTTGCGGCCTGAACTATGTTCGTACTCTCCACTTTCCAGAGGAGTGGCAGACGGGGCGTCTTATCAGGGGGGCGTCCGCGCTACTGGGGGATTCCGGGGGATTCGACATGCGGATAGAGGGGACCGAGGACCGCCGTTCGATGAATGGATCGACCACGTCGGGTGGGTCGAACGGTGGGAGGGCGTCGGGCGGCGTGGAGGGGCTCACGGCTCCTCGTGCCGAGGGTCGGGCCGTGGCGAGAACCGTGGGACGGCAGGGGCCGTTGCGCGTGGACGCGCAGCGGAACCTGCGGCTGGTGCTCAGCGCGGCGCGGGACGTCTTCGGCGAGCAGGGCTATGGGGCGCCGATGGAGGAGGTGGCGCGGCGGGCGCGGGTCGGCGTCGGCACCGTGTACCGGAAGTTTCCCAACAAGGAGGCGCTGGTCCGGTACATAGCGGAGGAGGAGACGCAGCGGCTGACGGACAGCGCCAGGGAGGCGCTCGTGGCGTTGGAGAAGGAGCCGTGGGCCGCGTTGGAGGGGTTCGTGCAGCGGTCGGCGGCGGCGGGGACGGGTCGGCTGCTGCCGCCGGAGCTGCTGGCGGCGAGTGCGGCGGCCGGGGGGTCGGCGGGCGTGGCCGCGTCGGCGGGCGCGGCGTCGGTGAACGTCGCGTCGGCGGGGGCGGAGTCGGTGGGCGGTGCGGCTGGCACCGGTGGGCCGGCCGTCGTGGACCGGGCGGACTGGGCGGGTCGTGGTGGCGGGGAGGGCGGGGTCGAGGCGGCCGACGTCGCCGGCGGTGCTGGCGAGGGGCGCGGGGCGCGGGTGCCGTCGCAGCGTGGGGCCGTGGACCACGGCACCCGCGAACTGCTGGCGGCCGTCGGCCAGTTAGTGGAACGCTCGCGCGCCGCGGGTGAGTTGCGGGCCGACGTGACGGTCGCCGACCTGATGTTGGTGATCGCGACGACGCCGCCACGGCTGGAGGACCCGGCGCGGCGCGCCGTGGCGGGGCGGCGGCTGCTGGAGCTCCTGCTCCAGGGGCTGCGGGCTCCCGGGCCTCGACCGGCGGCGGGGGACTAGCGGTCCCGGTCCCTGTTCCGACCCCGGTCCAGGTCTGTGAGGCCGCTGTAGGACGCTCCGGGCGGTTTACGGCCCGTACGGGCGTGTTCGTGGCGGCATGATCCCCCCGGAAGAGTGGTTCTCCCCTGCGGCGCCCCGGGCGTGACGCGTCGTTGTGGCAACCTGACTGCCGCTGACGGTTGTGTCAACAGCCACTCGCAAGGGGGACTCGTTCATGGGTGTTGGGGATCCGGTGGATCCGGAGGGAGGGGACGTTCCTCCCTCCGATCTCGAACTGCTGGACCGGATACGCGAGGGCGAGGCCGAGGCCTACGACGAGCTGTACCGGCGCCACGCCGCGGCCGTCCGCCGGTACGCGCGCAGCTGCTGCCGTGACGCGGACACCGCGGACGACCTGACGAACGAGGTCTTCGCCGCCACCCTCCAGGCCGTGCGCAGCGGCGCGGGCCCCCGTGCCGCGGTGCGGCCGTACCTGATGACCTCGGTGCGGCGGGTGGCGGCGGACTGGGCCAGGACGGCCCGACGCGAGCACCTCGTGGAGGACTTCGCGGACTTCGCCCTGGCCGTGGCCACCGCCGACCCCGTGAGCCGGCCCGACGTGCGGACGATGCGCGAGGCGGAGGCGAGCATGGCGGTGCAGGCCTTCCGCAGCCTGCCGGAGCGTTGGCAGGCGGTGCTGTGGCACACCATGGTGGAGGAGGCGCCGCTGCGCGAGGTGGCGCCGCTGCTGGGCCTGACGCCCAACGCCGCGGCGCAGTTGGCGCACCGGGCCAGGGAGGGCCTGCGGGAGGCGTACCTCGCGGCCCACGTCAACACGGCGGAGCCCAGGGGCTCCGAGTGTGAGCGGTACGCCAAGCACCTGGGGAGCTACGCCCGGGGGAAGCTGCGGGCGCGGCTGCTGCCGGGGATGCGGGGGCACCTGGCGGGGTGCGACGCGTGCACCAGGGCGGCGTTGGAGCTCCAGGACCTCAACGAGCAGATCAGGAGCCTGCTGCCGCTGGTGGTCCTGGGCTGGTTGGCGGCCGGCTGGTCGGTGAAGTGGGTGGCGTTCCTCTCGGGTGCGGGTGGCGCCGCCGGGGCCGGGGCCGCCGCGGCGGCCGGTGGCGCGGGCGCGGGCGCCGGGGCGGCGGCGGGGGCCGGCGGTGGTTCCGCCGCGGGGGGCGCGGGGGCCGGCGCCGCGGCCGAGGGCCTGAGCGCGCCGGCGAAGGTCGGCCTGGCGGCCGGGGTGGTGGCCTCAGCGGTCGCCGCCGCGCTGGCGCTGGCGCTGATGGGGGGCGAGCCGCCCGAGGAGGTGGCGCGCCCGCCGGCGGAGACGACGCGGCCGACGCCGTCGCCCGAGCCGTCCCGGACCACGTCCCAGCCGCCCGCCGCCACGCCGGAGGAGAGGCCCACGGGCGGGACCTCCCGGTCGCCCTCGCGCCCGACGCCCGAGGAGTCCGCCGAGCCGACGCCGGAGCCCTCGCGGCAGCCGACGCCGACGCCGACGCCGACGAGCCAGCAGCCCCGACCGCCGGCCACGTTGCCGCCGGCTCCCTACGAGGTGAGCGGCCTCCGGTTCGACGTGGCCGGCGGGGACGGCGACGAGCCGGTGATCGCGTTGAGCGAGAGCGGCCCGGTGCGGCAGCGCGACGGGCTGACGATCGGCGGCGAGCGCTACGACCACGGCATCACCGTGCAGGCGCCGTCGTCGGTCACCATCGAGCTGAATCGTCCCTGCCGGGCGTACCGCGCCTTCGCCGGCATCGACGACATGACCGAGGACATCGGGGCGGCGGTCTTCCGGATCTACGGCGACGGGCAGGAGCTGTGGCGCTCGTCGGTGGTCGAGGCCGGCGACCCGGCGGTGCCGGTGGAGGTTCCGCTGACGGGGTTCGACGCCCTCCAGCTCGTGGTGGAGCCCGACGAGGACACGCCGTTGAGCGAGATCACCCAGGGGAACTGGGCGGACTCGGAGATCGACTGCCGCTGAGCTGGACTCCCGTCAGGCCAGAGGGAGAGGCGGGGTCGGCGTCCGGGTCGGGGACGGCGTCCGGGTCGGTGTCGGCGTCGGCGTCGGGGTCACGGGCTGACGCCGCTGGTGACGGCGCGCGGATCGTGGTGCCCCTCGGCGGTCCAGCAGGAGCCGCGCCGCGTCAGCAGGCGGCGCAGCCAGACCTCGGTGGAGACGATGTCGGCGAGGCCGTCGAGCGGCAGCGGCTCGCCCTCGGCGGCGGAGCGCAGCGCCTTGCGGATGGTGCGGGCCTCGATGAGGCCGGCGTCGGCCAGCAGCGGGGCGTCGAAGAGGTCGACGAGGTCCCCGACGTGGGCGCGCAACCCGGCGCGGAGCGTCTCGGCGTGGGAGGCGGGGGTGGTGGCGCCCCAGCCGGGCGGCAGGTCGCGGACGCCGGCGCCGGTCAGGACGGCGCGGAGCACGTCGGCGCGGGCGCCGGGCTGGACCCGGAGGCTCTCGGGCAGGGCCTGGCAGGCGCGGACCACCTGGTTGTCGTAGAACGGGGCGTGCAGCCGCTGGTGACGGACCTCCACGGCCTGCTCGAAGACGCGGTGGTCGGCGGCGTGGCGGGCGAGCGCGGCGCGGGCGCGGCGCGCGCCGGGCCGGCCGCTGGCGGCGGAGGCCCTGGGTCTGGCGGCGACCGCCTCCAGCCGGATCGACACCTCGGCCAGGGCCTCGCCGGTGAGCCAGCGGGCCGCCGGTCCCGGTCTGCACCAGGCGAGGGCGGCGAGGGAGGCGCCGAGCGCGCTGCCGCCGGCGCCGTTGACCTCGTGGGGCTGGCGCAGCAGGTGGGCGGCGCCGGCGATGCCCTCGGTGTAGGAGGTGCGGGCCAGGCGGCGGGCGGCGCGGTAGACCGTGAAGGGGACGACGAAGGCGGGCCGGTTGGCGGTCTCGCCGCGGCTGGCGCGCGCCAGGGCGGTCACCGGCCGCAGCAGGTGGCGACGGCGGCGGTCGAGGAGGAGGTCGGCCAGGCGGGCGGGGTGGGCGTCGAGGACCTGGCGGGCGCCGTTGCCGATGAGGTGGTCGGCGCTGCCGGAGGCGAGGCGGTGCCGGTGGCGGGCGGTGGTCACCAGCGACGGACCCGGCTCGTCGGTCAGCGGTCCGGCGTCGAGGTCGGCGAAGGGCAGGGCCTCCTCGCCGGCGGGCACGACGAGGTGGTGCAGCCGCGGGTTCTCGGCGATGGCGCGGGCGCGCTCCATCTCGGCGGCGCGGAGCACGGCGGTCGGTCCGTTGGTGGCCGCGGCGGTGAGGTCGTTGAACGTGACGGCCAGCAGGCGCTCGCCCGCCAGGGTGGTGCCCGTGCCGTAGATGGTGCCCGGCATGCCGGGCAGGCCGGCGGCGAGGAGGGCGAGGGTGGCGGAGGCGCTGCCGCCCGAGAGGTCGGCGCCGACGCCGGGGGCCGGCTCGGGGGAGCGGGCGGCGCGGCGGTCGGCCGGGCCGAGCCCGGGCACAGGGCCCGGGTCGCGGGTGGGCGCGTGCCGGGGGGCAGCCAGGCGGGTGCGGACGGCCTCGACGAGGGCCTCGCGCACGCCCGCGATGGCCTCCTCGCGCTCGACGGGCGGCGCGGCGACGACGGTGGGGGTGGCGGGCTCGTAGTCCACGGTGACGGCCATGCCGCGACTGCCGCCCTCGCGGAGCGTGAGGGCGTGGCCGGGGGGCACGCGGTGGACGCCGCGGTACGGGGTGCCGGTGCCGGTGGCCTCGGGTGCCTCGGGGCAGGCCAGGAGGGCGGCGAGGTGTTCGACGTCGAGCTGGGCCTCGGTCAGGTCGGCGAGGGGCAGGGCGGCGGTGGCGTACGCCGTGCCGCCGGCCCAGCCGGCGTGGAAGACGGGGCGGGTGCCGGCGAGGTCGGTGGGGATGACGGTGCGGCGGCCGAAGCGGGCGACCGCCGTGTAGCTCCCGGGCCAGGTGGTGAGCTGTCGCAGGGCACCGGCGCGGGCGGAGACCAGGGAGCGGCGCAGCTGGGCGTCGTCGGCGCCGCAGTACCCGAAGACGGCCAGGTGGGTGTCGCCGTCGGCGTAGACCAGGCGGATCTCGTCGGGGCGCCAGTCCCCGACGGCCCACAGCGGGTCGGGGCCCTCCCAGAGCGGCATGGCGCCCAGGGGCTGGATGTCCCGCGCAGCGCTGGCGGAGGCGCCGCACCACCCGACCAACCACCGCATCGCTCCGCCTCCCCCTTGCCAGGACTCTGAGGACGCTCCCGGCGGGTCTCCGGGGAGCTTGTGAACGTCCGGCATCTCACCGTGCGTGCCGCACTCGTGCGCGCCCGGACGCCTTGTAGGACGCTGACAGCCACGTTGGTGTTGAGGCCATGCTGCCACGGGAGGGGCGGGAACGGTGCATGCCGCGGCGCGAGTTCACGGCGTGGCGAAGCGACCGTCGCCCGTGGGGCGCGGCCAACCAGTCGTCAACCGGACGTGAAGCGATCGCGATCGGCCGTTTTCTGGCAGGCACCGACCGGTATCGGGTCACGGGAAACCGGCGATTTTCGGCCAATGTTTGGCCGCTTGGAACGAGCGCACGGTGCGGAGTGGCGCCGCGTGGGGCGTTCCGGTCCGGGAGACGGCGGACGCCTCCCGGACCTGACCGCCGTCCGCGGGGAATGAGACGACGGCTTCCCCCGGCCCACGGATCCGTCAGGACCGCAGGCCGACCCACGCCTCTCCATCGAACGTCGGCCGCCGTCTCCTGCCCAGAGCGCACACCCGGGCGCACGGCCACATGCCGGGAGCACAGTCGCGCACGCAACCGGTACGGGGCAGCGCTCGCACGGGCGTACGGTCAAGAATTCGCCATCCGGGCTTCACCCCCTTAACGGTCAGGAGGCATCGAACTACGCTGGGTTGGCGGAGTTTTTACGGGAAGGCCCCGTGCTGGTCGCGGGGCCGCCGTTGGTGTGGAGTGGGTGCGCGCATGACCAGGGAGCCACGCGGGCCGAACGAGAAGCTCGGAGCGATTCTCGCCCTCGCCGGAATCAGCAACGCCGGACTCGCCCGCCGCGTCAATGACCTTGGCGCGCAACGGGGATTGACACTGAGATATGACAAGACCTCGGTCGCGCGCTGGGTGGCCAAGGGGATGGTGCCGCAGGGTTCCGCGCCCCATCTCATCGCCGCCGCCATCAGCAGCAAGCTGGGCCGGCCGGTCCCCCTCCACGAGATCGGGCTGGCCGACGCCGACCCCGCGCCCGAGGTGGGCCTCGCCTTCCCGCGCGACGTGCGGGCGGCCGTCGACGCCGCGACGGAGCTCTACCGCCTCGACGTTGCCCCCGGCAAGGGGATCTGGCACATGCTCGCCGGCTCGTTCGCGGTGTCGGCGTACGCCACGCCCATCTCCCGCTGGCTGATCAACCCGGCCGACGCCTCGGTCGCCCGGCCCGCGCCCGGCGGCACGGGCGCGGCCGGAGCGGCGGGGCAGCCGGGGACGGCGGGCGCCCTGGGGGCGGCCGGGCCGCGCGCCGGCGGCGCCGGCGCGGTGGCCGGCGTCGCGGGCCGGGTGGGCCACTCGGACGTGAACAAGCTCCGCGAGGCCGCCGCGGAGGCCCGCCGCTGGGACTCGAAGTACGGCGGCGGCGACTGGCGTTCCTCCATGGTCCCCGAGTGCCTGCGCACCGACGCCGCCCCCCTCCTCCAGGGGAGCTACAGCGACGAGGTCGGCCGCTCGCTCTTCGGGGCCACCGCGGAGCTGACGCGGCTCGCGGGCTGGATGGCGTTCGACACCGGCCAGCAGGAGGCCGCCCAGCGGTACTACATACAGGCGCTGCGGCTGGCCCGCGCCGCCGCCGACGTGCCCCTCGGCGGGTACGTGCTGGCGTCCATGTCGCTCCAGGCCACGTACCGCGGCTTCGGCGAGGAGGCCGTGGACCTCGCGCAGGCCGCGCTCACCGGGAACCGCTCCCTGGCCACGGCCAGGACGATGAGCTTCTTCCACCTCGTGGAGGCGCGCGCGCTCGCCAAGGCCAAGGACGCGGCCGGCTGCGGCACGGCGCTCTCCGCCGCCGAGAGCTGGCTGGAGCGCTCCCGCGACGGCGACGGCGACCCCGGCTGGCTCGACTTCTACACCTACGACCGTCTCGCGGCCGACGCCGCCGAGTGCTACATCGACCTGGAGGTCCCTGGGAAGGTCCGACGCTTCACCGAGCAGGCGCTGAGCGAGCCGACGGAGGAGTACGTCCGTTCGCACGGCCTGCGGCTGGTGGTGGCCGCCGTCGCCGAGCTGGAGTCGGGGAACCTCGACGCCGCCTGCGAGGTCGGCGCCCGCGCGCTCCAGGTCGCCGGCCGCATCTCCTCCGCCCGCACCACGGACTACGTCCGTGACCTCCTCCACCGTCTCCAGCCCTACGAGAACGAGCCCCTGGTCAGGGAGCTGCAGGAGCAGGCCCGCCTGATCCTCGCCGCTCCGGCATGATGTCGCACATGACAGCGGCACGGGACGACGGCGGGCGGCGGCCCGCCACGGAGCGGGCGCACGCCGTCGGACGGGCGCGTTCCTCCGGGCGGGCGCGTTCCTCCGGGCTGTCGCACGCCTCGGCGCGGGCCGTCGCGTACGACTGCGAGGTGGTCGTGGTCGGCGGCGGCCTCGTCGGTCTCGCCACGGCGCACGCGCTGCGCGCCGCGCGTCCCGGCGTCGAGGTCATGGTGCTGGAGAAGGAGCCCGCGCCCGCCCGGCACCAGTCCGGACGCAACAGCGGCGTCATCCACAGCGGTGTGTACTACCGCCCCGGCTCGCTCAAGGCGCGTTTCGCGGTGCGCGGCGCGGCCCGGATGGTGGCGTTCTGCGCCGAACACGGCATCCCGCACGCGGTCACGGGCAAGCTGATCGTCGCCACGGAGGAGCGCGAGCTGCCGCGGCTTCGGGAGCTCGCGCGCCGCGCCGGGAGGAACGGGGTGCCCGTCACCGAGCTCGGGCCCGACGGCATCGCGGAGTACGAGCCGCACGTGCGCGGCATCGCCGCGTTGCGCGTGGAGACCACGGGGCTCGCGGACTTCCCCGCCGTGGCGCGGCGGCTGGCGGCGTCGGCGGGCGAGGTGTGGTGCGGCGCGCGGGTGGTGGCGGTGCAGCAGCGGCCGGGGGTCGGGGTCGCGGTGAAGCTCGTGGAGCACGGCGCGGACGGAGCGGACGGAGCGGACGGCAAGGGCGACGGGAACGGGGCGGACGGCGGGCGCGGTCGGGTGCTGCGGGCCAGGATGCTGGTCAACGCCGCCGGCCTCCACGCCGACCGGGTCGCCCGGCTGGCGGGGGACGAGCCCGGCGTGCGGATCGTGCCCTTCCGCGGCGAGTTCCACCGGCTGCGGCCCGAGGCCGCCCCCCTCGTGCGCGGCCTGGTCTACCCCGTGCCCGACCCGGCCTTCCCGTTCCTCGGCGTCCACCTCACCGCCGGCCTCGACGGCGAGGTGCACCTCGGCCCCAACGCCGTGCTCGCCCTGGCCCGCGAGGGCTACGACTGGCGCACCGTCCGCCCCGCCGACGCGGCCGCCACCCTGGCCTACCCGGGCGTGTGGCGCATGGCCCGCCGCCACTGGCGGGCCGGCGCGCTGGAGCTGCGCCGTTCGCTCTCCCGCCGCGCCTTCGCCACCGCCGTGCGCCGCCTGCTGCCCGAGGCGGACGACGCCGACCTGCTGCCGGCGCCCGCCGGGGTCCGCGCCCAGGCCGTCCTGCCCGACGGCACCCTCGCCGACGACTTCCGCATCACCGAGGGCCCGCACGCGGTCCACGTGCTCAACGCACCCTCCCCCGCCGCGACCGCCTGCCTGCCGATCGGCGAGGAGATCGCCGCCCGCGTGCTGCGCCGCCTGGACAGCCCGGCGTGAACCTGGCGTGAGCCTGGCGGGAGGCGGGTCGGCTCGGGCCGGCCGGGTCCGCCTGAGCCGGTCGCCGTGAGCTGGGGCGTGCGGGCCCGGGACGTAGACTCGTAGGCACTGTGTCCGAGATCCACTCCCGCCCCGACGACGCCCGCCCGGCCGCCCAGGCCGTGGTGTCCGAGGCCGCCTCGCCGGACGGCGTCCCTCCCCGCACCGCCCCCGCCGCAGCGCCACCCCGCGAGGGCAGAACGCGCGGCTTCCAGCCCCGGCGCGGGCGGGTCACCCCCGGGCAGCGCCGGGCGTTGGACCGGCTCTGGTCGACGTGGGGCGTCGAGATCGGGGACGGCGCCGACGCGGCGCGCGGCCCGCTCGACCTCGGCGAGCTCTTCGACGGGCGGCCCGTCGTCCTGGAGATCGGCTTCGGCATGGGCGAGGCCACGGCCGAGATGGCGGCGGCCGACCCCCACACCGGCGTCCTCGCCAACGACCTGCACACCCCCGGCCTGGGCAACCTGCTGCGCCTCGCCGACGAGCGGGGCCTGGACAACGTGCGCGTGGCGCGCGGCGACGCCTTCGTGCTGCTGCACCGGCTGCTCGTCCCCGGCTCGCTCGCCGGGGTCCGGGTCTTCTTCCCCGATCCCTGGCCGAAGAAGCGGCACCACAAGCGGCGCCTGGTCCAGTCCGACTTCGCCGAGCTCGTCGCCTCCCGCCTCGCGCCGGGCGCGGTGCTCCACTGCGCGACGGACTGGGAGCCGTACGCGGAGCAGATGCTCCAGGTGCTCGGCGACTGCCCGCTGCTGGCCAACGAGGCGCCCGACGGCGGGTACGTGCCGCGCCCCGGGGACCGGCCGTTGACCCGCTTCGAGCGGGCCGGGCTGGCCAAGGGGCACGTCGTGCGTGACCTGCGTTTTCGCCGCGTGTAGCACCCGCGGGACACGATCGCGGGTCGCGGACGGGGCCTTCGGCGGTCGGCGTCGGCCTGACGGCCGTCGTCAGCGTTGGAAGGCGCGCAGCCTCAGCCGGTCGGAGCCGGTCTGGCTGACGACGTACAGCTGGTGCTCGTCGTAGGCCAGCATGACGTGGTCGCCGGTGCGGTCCGGGTCGAGGGGCAGCTCGCCGGCCGGGTGCTGGGTGCCGTCGGCGGGGTCCAGCCACAGCAGCCGCATCCGGTCGCCGTCCACGTGGCCCAGCAGCGTCATGCCGTTGCTGTCCTCGCCGTGGACGCGGGTGCCGGACGGCAGGCTCGTGGTCCACCGCGGCTGGCCGTCGGCCAGGCCGTACGCGGTCAGCGTGGGCGAGGACAGCAGCAGCACGTCGTCCACGACGGTGACGGCGCCCGGCGTGGCGGTGAGCCCGCCGGCCGGGAGGCGCCACAGCTCCTCCCCCGTCTCGGCGTGCGCCACGATCTCGTGCCCCGCGCCCCCGCCGCCCCGCAGCACCAGCACCGGGTCGCCCGCCAGCAGGCCCGTCAACGGCGTCGCCTCGGCTCCCTCGGCCGACCGGGTCCACAGCAGCTCGCCGCTGTCCGCCGCGTAGGCGCTCACCGCCCGCCGGTCGGGCCCGCAGGCGTGGCTCGCGAGGATCCGCCCGTCGGCGTGGCGCAGCGCGTCCGTCTCCCAGACCCCGCTCGGGCACTCCCCCGCCTCGGCGGGCGGCGGCTCGGGCGGCGGGAGCGCGTCGCCGGTGTCGAGGGCGAAGCGGTGGAAGGCGCCGACCGCGCCGCTGGCGCCGTCGAGGCTCACGTTCACGGTCTCCTCCCCGACGCCGAGCACGGGCGACGCCGCGCCCGTCGCCGGCTCGTCGAGCGTCGCCCACCACCGCAGCCCGCCCCCGGAGGCCCGGGTGTCGACGACGCCGAGCACCGTGCAGGCTCCCGACGCCCCGCCCTCGTAGAGCACGGCTCCGACGCCCGCCACGTTGGTGCCGCGGCTCGCCGCGCAGGGCGCGCCGGCGTCGGGCGGGGCGGCGGCCTGCCACAGCGTCCGGCCGTCGACCGTGTCGAACGCGACGACGCCGCGCGTCGTGACGCGGACGAGCGTCTCGTCGTGGACCCACAACCCGAGCGGACTGGCGTCGACCTCCGGTGTCCGCCACACCTCCGCCAGCCTGGACGGCTCGCTGGGCGGCGCGGCGCTCGTCTCGGCCGTGCCGCCGACGATGTCCCGGCTCAGCACGACCACGCTCACCGTCAGCACCGCCAGCAGCAGCACGCCGACCGTGGCGAGGAGCCCTATCCGTCCCTCGGCGTCCCCGCCGGTGGGGCCTCCGGTGTGACCTCCCGTGTGGCCTCCCGGGCCCCCACCCGACTCCCCGTGCCGTTCCCCACCCGCCGCGCCGCGCTGTTCCCCGTCGTACCCCGTGCCCCGGTCCGTGGCCCGGTCGCTGCTCTGGTCCGTCTGAACGGCCATCGCATGTCCCCCAAGTCCCCCTGCGTCCTTCTGACATGCCTCACGTGCGACGTCGCACGCGACGGCCCGACAGAAGCGACGTCCACTTCCCGGCACGCGGTTCCCGCCTGACACCGGGTGCCCGTAAGGTCAGAGGGGTGCGCCTCCTCGTCCCCCCACTCCGCTGGCCGGAGCCACGCGCCCTCGCGGTCGGCGCGCCGCTCGCGCTGTGCGGCGTCGTGGTGTTGACGCTGGTGGGCCGGGAGACCGGAGGCGAGGGCCTGATCGCGGGGCTGGTGCTGGCCCTGCTTCCCATACCGCTGCTCGTCGGCGTCTTCCGGTGGCTCGACGGCGTGACGCCGAAGCCGTGGGGGCAGCTGGGGTTCGCGTTCGCCTGGGGCGCCTGCGCCGCGACGCTCGCCGCGCTCGTCACCAACGGTCTGCTGGTGCGGCTGCTCACGGGCGACGAGGCGTCGCTGGCACCGGCCGGCTCCGGGCCGTTGGACACGCTGGAGCTGACGGTCATCGCCCCGGTGGTGGAGGAGACCGCCAAGGCCATGGCGGTGCTGCTGCTCTTCCTGCACCGGCCGCACGCGTTCAACGGCGTCCTCGCCGGTCTCGTCGCGGCCGGCGTCACGGCGACGGGCTTCGCGTTCACCGAGAACGTGCTGTACCTGGGCAGCGCGGTCACGCAGGACCGCGCCGGCGACGGGCTGTTCAGCTCCACGGTGGCGACGTTCTTCGTGCGGATCGTGCTCGCGCCCTTCGCCCATCCCGTCTTCACGGCGATGGCGGGCGTCGGCCTCGGCCTGGCCGCGGCGCTGGCGCCGCACCGGCACCCGCTGTGGCGCCTGGCGCTGCCGGTGCTCGGCTTGGCCGCCGCCATGGGCCTGCACTCGGCGTGGAACGCGTCCACCTCGCTGTCGTTCTTCGGCTTCGTCGCCGTCTACGGGCTGCTGATGGTGCCCGTCTTCGTGTCGCTGGCGTGGCTGGCGCTGTGGTCGCGGCAGCGGCAGCTGCGGGCGGTGCGGATCTGGCTGCCCGGCTACGCGGCGGCCGGCTGGCTCAGCCACGAGGAGCCGCAGGTGCTCGGCACCTCGCGGGGGCGGTCGCTGGCCCGGCGTCTGGGGCACAAGGCGCACGGCCGCGCCGGCACGCGCGCGGTCGCGGACTACCAGGCGACGGCCGGCGCGCTGGCCGAGCTGCGGCAGCGCGCGGAGCGGCAGGGGACGGCCGGCACGGACTTCGCGGCGAGGGAACGGGACCTGCTGGCGCGGCTGGCGTGGCTGCGCGAGACGGCGGGGGATCCCACGGTGCGGGCGGCGGGGCAGCTGCGGGAGATGCTGGCCGAGTCCGCGGCGCCGAGCGGCGCGCGGCAGGGTGGGGACCGGGGGCAGGGTGGGGACCGGGGGCAGGGCGCGAGCCCGTACTCGGCGGACCTGGTGTGACGCGGAGATGCGACGCGCGGCCCCGAAGCGGGGCCCTGACGCGGGCCCTCGCCTGACGCGGGCCGCGCTGCCCGTGTGACGGCCGCCCTCCCGACGACGCGCGCCGTCCGGGCAGCGCAGCTCAGCGAAGCGCGATCCGCATCCCGTCGCTGTCGCTGTGCCGCGCGTGGGCGAGGACCCACTGCCGTTCCTCCGGCCGCAGCTGCCCCGGCTGGGAGAAGCCGATCAGGTCGATGCGCGGGCTGACGTCGAGGAAGTCCAACAGCCGCACGACGGTGAAACCCGTCGTGGCGTCGGCCGCCCACCCCGGCTCGCCGATCAGCGCCGCGTCGCGCACCGGCCGGGCCAGCGACTTGTCCCCGACGTAGGTCTGCGCCCCCGGCACCAGGCGGTGGCGGACGGCGTCGCGCCACTGGACCGGCTTGTCGCCGAAGACGAGCCGGATCTCGGCAGGCCGCCGCCACGCCCCCGGGGCGGCGCAGCGGTGCGAGACGGCGTGGAGGTGAAGCCGCGTTCCCGTGCCGGCCGCCGCCCGGCCCGCCTGGCCCACCTGGCCCGATTGGCCCGATTGGCCCGCCTGGAAGGAGTCGAGCCGCACGACGAGGTCGTAGGCGTCGATCTCCTCGCCCAGGCCGCTGGCGGCGACGGCCTCGCCGTTGGCGACGACGCAGACGTTGCGCCCCTTGAGCTGGCTGCGCAACGGGCCGACGCCGATCGGCTCGCTGCCGCCGAGCAGCGGGTCCTCGACGCGCCCCTGGCCGGCGAGCCGCGTGTAGGTGGCGTAGGAGTCGGCGAGCCGGCGCGTGTCGGGATCGCCGGAGCCGTGGTGGGTGAGCCGTTGCTCCACGGCACCCGCCAGCACCTCCTGGAGCTGTCGCGGCGGCTGCTCCGCCAGACGGGCCTCGGGAACGATCCGGCCGGCCGTGGCCAGCGCCGCCCACTGGTCCGCCAGGGTCTCGCGGCGCCGCAGGATCGCGCGGTCGCTGCCGCCGAGCGCCTCGTACCTCTCGTACGCGTCGAGTGCCTCCCGGTCACGGCCGGCGGCGTGCAGCACGTCGCCGCGCAACCGCCACGCGCCCCTGGACCGGGAACGCAGCACGACGGCGGTGTCCGCGAGGTGCCGCGCCAGGCGCGTCTCGCCCGCGTCGAGGGCGGCGCGGCCCGTGGCCAGCAGGGCCGCGTGGCTGCGGTCCTCGTCGGGCTCTGCGGCGGTGTGCTCGACGACGAGCCCGCCGATCGCGGCCAGCAGCGCGGTGCCGTTCGGGCCGGGTGGTCGGGCGGGCGAGACCGCCGCGAGGTGACGGGCGCACTCGCGCACGCAGGCGTGGAGCATGTTCTCCGCACGGGCGACGCTGCCGGGCCTGAGCCTGGCCAACCCCGCTGCCCAGGACGTCTTCATACCGTCGACTCTGCCCCACGGGTGCGTGCGTGACATGACCTGAAAGCGCCATCAAGGTGAACGGTTTCTGACACCGGGAACGCACCCGCTTCCCACCCTCTAGCGGAACGCACCCACTGACCGTAGCGTCACCCTCACACCTCGCCGCGCCGTTCCTCGCTTCCGTCCTTCTGTGGTTCTGGAGCCCGACGTCCGATGTTCACCGAACACCAGCAGCAGCTCCGTGAGCGCTTTCTGGCCGCGCCGGTCACCCCGGCCCCGGCCCCGTGGCGCCCCGTCTTCCGCCCCCACCCTGCCATCCCCATCGGCGGCCTCTTCGGCGTCGGCTTCGCGCCCGACCCCGCGCGAACCGACGACGAACTGCTGATGGTCGTCTCACAGGAGGGCCTGGGCGTCTTCCACGTGGCGACCGGCGTCCTCCTCGCCCGCGACCGGGACCCCGATCCGGGCTCCACCGAGCCGTCGGGGCCGCAGCTGACCGTCAAGGGCATCGGCCCGCTCGCGGGCCTCCCGATACCCGTCGCCGGGCTGTACGGCGGCGGTCTGCACTCGATGACGTCCGACGGCTGGACCATCGACGTCGTCAGCCCGGACTGGCCCCACCACCGCGTCCTCCTCTCCACCGACGGCGGCCTCTACCACGGACCCACCGGCACCCACTGGTGGCACATCCACCACGCCACCCTGGCGCCGCTGCGCACGGCGGGCTTCTCGCCGTCGGGCAACGCCCTCGTCGTCGCGACGAGCACGAGCCTGATGCTGCTGACGCGGGGGTGACCCGCTGGGAGGCGTGCGGGCGGATGTCCGAACGACGACCAGGACCAGTGGCCACACGGTCACCGGAAGGGACCAGAAGCCATAACCTTGGACACGGTGCTGGAGGGGCCGCCACACATCGCGGTCAGCACTCGTGGGGAATGTGGGGAGGATGGCGATGAAAGCCGTGGGTGAGGGGTTCGGGCAGTACGACGTCGCCACGCCCGACGCCGCTGGGATGGTGGCCTCCCTGAGTTCGTTCGGCTACTCGTTGGAAGCCGCGGTGGCCGACCTGGTCGACAACAGCGTCTCGGCGGACGCCCACACCATCGACGTCGTGTTCACCTGGCTGGGACGGGACTCGTGGATCGCCGTCGTCGACGACGGCACAGGAATGACCCCCGCGGAGCTGGTGACCGCCATGACGGTGGCCGCCCGGGGACCGAAGACCCAGCGCTCTGCCTCCGACCTGGGCCGTTTCGGCGTCGGCCTCAAGTCAGCCTCCTTCTCCCAGGCGCGGCAGCTGACGGTCTCCACGGCCACCTCCGGCGTGTGGCACACACGCACCTGGGACCTGGACACCGTGGAGCGACACGGCGAGTGGCGGCTTCTGCACGGGGCCGACGAGGAGACATCGGCCGTACTCGACGAGCTCCGTGATCGGGCGACGCGCGGAACCGTCGTGCTGTGGCGCAGGCTCAACGGCTACCACTCCGACGCCGTTGACGGGCGCGACGAGAAGACCCAGCAACAGTTCTACACGGAGGCCCGACGCACGGAGGCCCACCTCGGCATGGTCTTCGCCAGGTTTCTCAGGGGAAGCCGCCTGCGTCTGACCGTGGCCAGCACACCCGTCGAGCCGTGGGACCCGTTCCTCTCCAACCATCCATCGGTCCATCGACTCCCCGTGGAGGAGTTGCCGCTCGGCACCGAGACCGTCCGCGTCGAGGGGTTCGTCCTGCCGAGTGCGCATCGGCTGGAGAAGGACGAGTTCGAGCGAGCCGGAGGACCACGCGGCTGGCTCGACCAACAGGGGTTCTACGTCTATCGCAGGGACCGCCTCATCGTGGCGGGAAACTGGCTGGGGCTACGTGGCCTGCGGCGTGAGGAGAAGTACGCGCTGGCCAGGATCGCCGTGGACATTCCCGCCGAGACGGATGTCGAGTGGGGCGTCGACGTCCGCAAGTCCAGCGTCGTCCCACCCGTAGGCCTGAGAGGCCACCTGCGACGCGTCGCCCGTCAGGCCCGGCGGCAGGCCGAGGAGGTCCTGCGGTTCCGCGGACGCATCGCGGCGCGGACCCACAGCGGAAGACTGGTCTACGCCTGGAGTGTCCGGCGGCTGGACGAACAGGTCACCTGCAGGATCAACCGCAGCCACCCGCTCGTGAGGGCCGCCCTCCGGCCGGGCGCCGAAAGGAAGGACGTCCACGCGCTGTTGCGGCTGTTGGAGGAGACCGTTCCGGTCATCACCCTGCGCACCATGCACGAAACCGACTCGGGCGACGACCCGGAGCCCTTCGGCGGTGCGGGCCCCGCTGACGCCGACGCCACCGCGATCGCGCGGCGGATCTACGAGGCACTCGTGCTGGAGGGCTACTCCCCGGCGGACGCACGCGAGCGCGTGCGCACGTATCCACCCTTCGACCAACTCCAGGGGTTCTGGAGCTGACAGGCATCACCGAGTCCCCACACCCACGTCCTCGACCACCCCGTGAACTGGAAGGCGCCACGTGAGTCCCGTTTCTGACGAGTCCGCCGACGCATTCGCGAAAGCCCGAAGCATGGTCCTCACCATGCACATGGACGACGATCAGCCGACGCCGGAGGAGCTGCGGCAGACGATCGACGACCTCCTCGGCATCTTGTCCGCCAAGGGCGCCCACGTCGACCGGGAGTTACTCGAGAAGGAGGTGACACAGCTCCTCTCCGTGTCGCAGGACGCCGCGACAGGGCCGAACAACGACGACGGAGGACACCGGGCCTGGCTGGCTGAGGCCAAGACTGATCGACCGTGGGACTTCTGGAAGAGATACCGCTGGTACCTGGACGATGTCCGGGCACTCCCGCGTGCCGTGGTGCGCCGGCTCGACCAGAGCACGGACGACGTGCTGGGGCAGTTGGAGGATCCGCAACGCCCCGGTCCCTGGCGGCGGACCGGACTGGTGATCGGCCAGGTCCAGTCCGGGAAGACGGGACACTACATCGGGCTCGCGGCGAAGGCGGTCGACGCCGGGTACCGCCTGATCGTGGTTCTCGCGGGTATCCACAACGACCTCAGGAGCCAGACACAGCTCCGCATGGACGAGGGTCTACTCGGATTCCACACAGACGAGAAGAAGAGGTTCTCCCGCAGCGGCCAGTCTCCCGTGATAGGCGCTGCCCGCATGCCCGGTGGCAGAAGGCTGGACATCGGCACGGCGACGAACAGCTCCCAGAACGGTGACTTCGGTCGTTCGACGGCGAACACCATGCGGAACCTCCCCGGGCTCGGACACTTCCCGCTGGTTCTTGTCATCAAGAAGCACCACAAGATCCTCGACTACGTGCGCCAGTGGGTCACCGAGGCGAAGGGGTTGACGGACGAACACGGTCAGAGAGTCGTTCGCGACTTCCCGTTGTTCGTCATCGACGACGAGGCCGACAACGCGTCGATCAACACCGCGGACCCGGACGCCGACCCGACGAGGATCAACGCAGCCATCCGAGAGCTTCTCAACAGCTTCGACAAGGCAGCGTACGTCGGGTACACCGCCACGCCGTTCGCCAACATCTACATCGACCGGGACGCGAGGCACGAGAAGTTCGGGGCGGACCTCTTCCCCGACAGCTTCGTTCGCAGCCTGCCGTCTCCTTCGAACTATCTCGGCCCGGAGCGGGTCTTCGGCCTACAGACCGAGGACAGTGACGAGGAGGACATCGAGCCTCTACCTCTCGTTCGAAACGTCACCGACCACGACAGTTGGCTACCGACCAAGCATGAGGCGAACGACGAACCCTCCGAAATCCTTCCGGACTCCCTCCGTGAAGCGGTCATGGCTTTCGTTCTGGCCTGTGCCGCAAGAAGAGCGCGTGGTCAGAAGCAGGAACACAACTCCATGCTCGTGCACGTCACCCGCTTCATCAAGGTTCAGAACCGCGTCCACGAGCAGCTCCAGGACTTCGTCGATTTCCTCCTGGACTCGCTGAACGACAGCTACGGCCAGTCCCGACAGCGTCTGTACGAGTTCCGTAAGCTGTGGGAACGTGACTTCGTTCCCACCACACACCGGTTCCCGGCCGACAGAGCCGAGCGAGTGACCTGGCAGGACGTGGCCCGACAGCTCACTCCCGCGCTCAAGAAGATCCATGTCAGGCCGGTCAACGGCTCGTCCCGCGATGCGCTCGACTACTACGAGAACCGCAGGACGGGTTACTCGGTCATCGCCGTCGGCGGCCAGAAGCTCTCCCGCGGCCTGACTCTCGAGGGCCTCACCGTCAGCTACTATCTCCGCCCGTCGGGAACGTACGACTCGCTTCTCCAGATGGGTCGATGGTTCGGCTACCGCCCCGGCTACGAAGACCTGTGCCGCCTCTACACGACCCCGGGACTCCAGCTGCGCTATGTCGAGGTCACGGCGGCCCTCGACGAACTTCGCCGCGAGATCGAGGACATGGCGGACCAACAGCTCTCGCCCGAGGTCTTCGGGCTGAAGGTCCGCGCATCAGCCTCACGCGGTCTGCTCGTCACTGCCGCGAACAAGATGAGGAGCGGCACCCGGGTCCTGCTCAGTTTCTCCGGGGCGGGGCCCGAATCCGTACTGTACGACCTCGCCCCGGAGATCCGCGAGAACAACGTCTCCGCCCTCAGGGATCTCGTCCAACAACTGGACGCCATCACGACGCCTGACTACGTGGGCAGCAACGTGAAATGGAACGGCATTCCACCCGAGGTGGTCTCGGACTTCCTCCATCGCTACCAGAGCAGGCAGAAGGCGAAGACCGCCCGTCCCGGACTCATCGCCGACTATATCGACAAGTGCACCCAGGCTGGGGAACTACGGAACTGGACGGTGTGCGTCGTCGGGAAGACCGGTGCCGAGAGCACGGAGAAGGTCGGCCGCCACACCATCGGGCTGGTCGAGCGTTCCCCCGTCAACAAGGACGAGTACGAGCAACAGGGCCGCTATGTCCTGCGACGCGTGCTGAGCCCGCTCGACGAGGAGATCGACCTCGATCAGCAGCAGAAGGACGCCGCGTACGAGGCGACCAGAAAGGCCTGGGAGGCGAAGGAGAGAAAGAGCGAACCGAAACGTGCCTCTGGTCGACACCTGCGGCTCCAGCGGCGAGCCGACCAGGCGTTGTTGCTGATCTATCTCTTCGAACCCAGGGAACGGGACAGGCTCCCGACAACGATCGACGTAAGGCCACCGCTCGTCGGCTTCAAGCTGAGTTTCCCCCGCTCCGAGCACCGTGCCGCCACCGAGTACGTCGCCAACGGCGTGTGGCTCGACGAGCATCTCGGACTCGACGACGAGGAGGATGACGAGGAGTGACCACACGAGACGTCCTGTCGGGAGTCCAGCATGTCTGACCAGGAGACCGTCGAGTTCGCCCGTGGCCTCATCGCGGAGGTCAACGCGACCGCCGACGCCGAGGAGGCCAGCCTTCCCGAGGTGTTCACCCGCCGCGTGCTCGACGAGCTCGAGGAGGCCGGCGTCGCGTCCAACACCTTCACCGCATACCACAAGGCACACGGAATCGAGGTCCACGGATACGCGGTGGCCGAGTCCGGTGAGACCCTGGACCTGTTCACCACGGACTTCGACCTCCGGCCGCTGGTTTCGAAGCTCACCAGGACTGACGCGGAGACGAAGTTCCGCAGGCTCCTGACCTTCGTCCGACGGACGCGCGACGGTATGCGTAAGGACCTCGACGAGTCACACGACGTCCATGACATGTGTGCCTCGCTCGAGAAGGCCCTCACCGAGGTACAGCGGATCAGGTTCTTCCTCCTCAGCACGCGGGTCGCGACATCGACGGAGTTTCCGCCGACAACGTTTGACGGTCTGCCCGTGAGTCACGAGGTGTGGGACCTGGCGCGACTCCACCGCCACGCGACGTCGGGCCGCATGGGCGAGCCGATCGTGGTCGACTTCGACCCTCCCCTGCCCTGTGTGGCGGTCCCCAGCACCGAGGAGGACCACTCCGTGGTCCTCACCGTCATCAGCGGCCAGCAGCTCGCCGACCTGTACGCCGAGTACGGAACGCGGCTGCTCGAACTGAACGTGCGCTCCTTCCTCCAGGCCCGCGGCACGGTGAACAGCGGCATTCGGAGGACTCTGCTCAATGCGCCGGGACGCTTCCTCGCCTACAACAACGGCGTCACCGCGACGGCCTCGCGGGTGGACCTGGTGTGGGGACCCGACGGCACGGTCACCGGCATCAGGCGCGTCCACGGCCTCCAGATCGTGAACGGCGGGCAGACCACCGCCTCGCTGCACTACGCGGCCACAAGGGACAGGGCGGACCTCAGCGACGTGAGCGTACAGATGAAGCTCACGGAGGTGGCCCCCGAGCGGCTCGCGGAGATCGTGCCGAAGATCTCCGAGTACTCCAACACCCAGAACCGTGTGACGCTCGTGGACTTCAGTTCCAACCACGAGTACCACGTCGCGTTCCAGAGGATCACACGCTCCCTGTGGGCACCGGCAGCGGACGGCAGTGGCCAGGAGACGCACTGGTTCTACGAGCGGGCGCGCGGCCAGTACACGGACGAGCTGGCCAAAGCCCGCACCCCTGCGAGGCAGCGCGAGTTCAAGCGGCTGAACCCCTCCAGGCAGAAGTTCACCAAGTCGGACCTCGCGAAGTTCGTGAACTCGTGGGACCAGCTCCCTCACCTCGTCAGTAGGGGCGCACAGAAGAACTTCTCCCACTTCATGCTGCGCATTGATGAGACGCCGCCCCACGTCGACGTGCAGTACTGCCAGCGCGTCATTGCGATGGCCATCCTCTTCAGGGCGATCGACCGGATCGCCGCCGCGCACGGGGCCGGAAGCCACAAGAGTTTTGTCACCACCCACACGATGGCCAGGCTCTCCCGCGCGACGAACCGACGGATCGACCTCGACCGCGTCTGGCGGGAGCAGCGTGTCTCGCCCGTGCTCGAGGAAGCCGTCGACGAGCTGTGCCCGCGCGTGATGGGCGTGGTGGCCAACCCGCGTGAAGGTGTCCATGCCGGTGAGTGGGCGAAGAAGGAGGCCTGCTGGATCACCGTCTCGGAGATACCCTGGAGAGTGCCGCGCAGCCTGGCGGAAGAACTTCGCGGCACCCCCCTTGACCAGGAGGAACTCGGTCGGGGGGACACACACGAGAGTGCACCAGCGGAGGTGGCGCTTGTTCCCGCTTCCGAGTGGTTCGCCGTCGAGCAGTGGGCGAAGCAGACGCGGAGCCTCGATCCCTGGCAGCGTCAGGTGGCGCGGAAGGTCGGACAGCGGGTGCAGCTCGGTCAGGAGGTGCCGGTGAACCAGGCCGTTCAGGCTCTCGACATCAGGAAGGAGGCCCAGAAGCTGGGCTTTCTCCCACATGCCCCATCAGGCGAACCCGACACGGAAGGTGTTGGCTCAGCAACTCGGACGGTCTGAGATCACTCATGGGACAAGACGACACGGCGGCTTCGCCTCGGTGGATCAGCACCGACAAGGGGCAGCATCTCCGTGGCCGGAAGGTACGCGACACGAAGCCGGAGATCGCCCTCCGCCAAGCGGTTCACCGCCTCGGACTCCGTTTCCGCCTGCACCGCAGGGTGACCGACCGTTGCACCGCCGACCTCGTGTTCCCGCGCTACGGGGTTGCCGTGTTCGTGGACGGATGTTACTGGCACGGCTGCCCGCACCACGGCCCGGCCGTGTTCCGCGGACCGAACGCGGCCCTGTGGAGGGAGAAGATCGAGACGAACAGGGAGCGCGACCGCCGCAACACGGAGGCCGCCCAAGCCGCGGGGTGGACCGTGATCCGGGTCTGGGAGTGTGAGATCCGTAGGGACGTCGAACAGTCGGCACTCGATGTCGCCCGCAAGTGTCGTCCCCGGGATCAGGAGGCCGACGACACGGCCGGTGCCGACTCCTGAACGAGATCGGGTGCGTCCGTCGCCATGGTGAACAGGGTGGCCTCTGACGAGAACGTCTGTTTCGCCTGCGGCGGAGGCGCCGGCCCCTTCTTCGGACAGTACTCACTGAGCGGGCACTGCTGACACACAGGTCGTGACGGAAGGCACATCGTGTTACCGATCAGACGCAGGGCCGCCATGCGGAGCGGGGCGTCGGCGCCCGAACCAACCAGCCTGACCAGGTCGACGCGGCCGTCGCTCAGCCGGTTCTTCTGGTCCGACGTACTTCCGTTGACCCGTGCGGCCACGCGCACAGCCCCCTGCCCGACCCAGAGTGCGTCGCGTCCGATCAGAAGGTCGTACAGGGTGGCCTCCGAGGGTTTCAGCGGCACGGCCTCGGGGACGTCGTCCCCGCTCTGCCAGAGTGCGGACCTCCCCACCACCGTTCCGAGCCGCTCGAGCCGGGTCCGAGCCGCCGTCGTCGGCGCGGACTCCAGCAAGTCCTTCAGGACCTTTACGGAGAGGACCTTCCGCTTATGGACCATGCCGACCAGTCGCTCCAGCTCAGCGCGGCGCAACTTCGCCCCGGACAACACAGCCACCACGGCTGCGGCAGGTGCGGAGAGCGTGGGCAGCTCGAACCAGTGCGCGTCGCGCTGGCGCCTCGCCCACTCCGTCAGGCGGCCCCGCACCGTCACCCAGTACGGCGCAAGCCCGCCCGGGGATGCCACCACGCCGGGCAGCGGACGCAGCACCCGGGCCGCGGCCTGCCCGAGTAGCGGCGGAACGGCGTTGCCGATCTGTGTGAAGGCGTCGCTCCTGGTGCCGGCGAAGCGGAAGCGGTCCGGGAACGTCTGCACCCGCGCGGCTTCCCGCACGGTCAGCGTGCGGTGTTGGTCCGGATGGATGTACCAGTACCCGTCCTTGGCGATGTGGGCCGTGATCGAGCGACTGAAGTCGTTCCAGCTGAGTCTCTTGTACTTGTCGGTGAAGTGGTCCGCGCGGTACCGCTGCAGTTCACGGGGCACCTGAGAGTAGAGGGTCCGGGAGTCCATCCCGGAGAAGATCTTTAGGTCGTCGGTCCTGACACGGCGGGTCATGTGATCCCAGACCACGTCCTCGGGTACCCCCTCACGCATGATCCCGACGAACGTCGACGGTTCCTCCGGCGGAGCGTAGGGGAGCTCACGCTGTCCCACGCGCTCCCGCGCGACCACGGGTAGCACCGGCAGGTCGCCGATGGCGTCACGGAGACGGACCGGCTCCCGTTCCTGTCCCCAGTCGAACCGCTCCACGTCCCGCCTGGCCAGGAGGATCAACCGCTTCCTGTGCTGGGGCACACCGTACTTCCAGGCATCGACGAGACGAACCTGGGTGGCGTATCCGAGGTTCTCCAGCCTGTGCTCCATGGCACGCACCACGGAGAAGTCGTCGCTGAGGCCCATGTCGGGCACGTTCTCCATGAGTACCGCACGCGGGCTGAGTCTCTCCACCATGTCGAGGTAGGCGAGCCACAGTTCCTTACGGCGGTCGTGCGGGTCGCGGCCGTGCTGGTCGACGAGGCTCCTGATCTTGCTCCTGCCCGCCCTGCTGTAGGGCTGGCACGGTGGGCCTCCCGCCACGAGGTCGATCATGCCCCTGGCGGGTTCGAGGTGGCGCTCCAGCTTCTCGCGCTCCTCGGGGTCCCCCAGATCCATGTGCAGGCTCATGCCGGAGAAGTTCGCGGCGTGCGTCTCCAGGGCCCGCTCGTTCATGTCCACCGCGGCAGCGATGGTCCACCCGGCTCGCTGGAGTCCGAGACTCAGGCCGCCAGCACCGGAGAACAGGTCGACCGCCAGGCGCTTGCCCTGGCCGAAGCCGTCGAGCCACTGGGCGAATCCCTCTGGGGCACAGCTGTGCTCGTTGGGCTCAAGCTTGAGGTAGTCGCTCCGCTCCAGGGGGACGCCGTACTGGCCCTTCCTCACAGCACACCCCCCCGCGGCCCGGACATCGTCGAGCACCAGGGGAACACGGAGACCTCGATCGAATCAAGGGCCGCGGCATGCCGATGACGAACTAAGCGGATGATGCAACGACGCCCAAGGTCCTGGTGAGCGAACGAATCCATGGGACCCCCCTGACCTTGGTTCGAACCGATGTTCTGACGAGGTGAAACCTGATCAACTCTAAGGGATAACGTCCACGGAGGCAGCCCTCGGCCCGTTCCGGACGGTCACTTCCGGTCGGGTGACATCACGTTCAACGACTCAGTGACCAGCAACGACATGCTTCCGAGCATGCCCGCCTCCCACGATGCCGACGCTGCCCCCAGCGGGATCACGGGTTCACTACAAGCTGGCCCTGAGTACAATCGGCCCACTGCGGTGTGCAGTCGACAGAGAACGGTCCGTTAGTGGGGGCGCAGGTGGACTCGGAGACGTCGAAGGCCTACCTCCGGCCTCGGGCTCGACTGATGAGCACGCTCGGGGTGGAGCTGATCAGCAACGAGCGGGTGGCCCTCACCGAGTTGGTCAAGAACGCGTATGACGCGGACGCCAGCCTCGTCGTGATCCGGTTCGTCGACCCCCTGGAGGCGGGCTCCGGGGCCATCGAGGTCTGGGACGACGGCCACGGTATGTCGCCCGAGACGGTCAGGGGGACCTGGCTGGAGATCGCGACGCCCCACCGCCACCGCGCCCCCCGCAGCGAAGGGCTAGGGCGCCGCGTCCTGGGAGCGAAGGGAATCGGCCGGTTCTCGGCCGCCCGTCTGGCCTACCTCATGTCGCTGACATCGCGTCGGAGGGACGAGCGGGAGGTGAGCGTCCGGGTCGACTGGGGCGAGTTCACCGACGACGACGCGTATCTCGACCAGGTTCCCGTCGGGTGGTCAGTCGCCGAGCCGGACGTCTTCGCACCCGGTGGCGTGGCACAACAGCTCTTCGACCGCGTCACGCAGGGCTTCCAGAGGCCCACGGCGGCCAGTGACGGCGCTGGCGAGGAGGGGGCAGGGCCGCAGGGGACGGTCGTCCGGCTCCAGGGTCTGCGGCAGGGCTGGACAGAAGAGTCGATCACGGTCCTCAAACGGTCCCTGTCGCGGTTGCTGCCACCACCGCCGCCTACGGAGCTGTCCGTGCCCGACCAGCCGGAGTTCGCGATCTACGTGGCCACACCGCAGGGCCCGCTTCAGCACCTCTCGGGTTTCGTGGCGGCCAGCGAGGCCCTGGCCCACCCGCACCACCGACTGGTCGGCTCGGTCGACGCCGACGGCGAGGCCAGGTTGACAATCGAGGTGGGGAAGCACTCGCACGAGGAGACGATCCGGGAGAACCTCGCCTCGGGCTCGGCGGGCCCGACGTGCGGACCGTTCAGGCTCGACATCCGCGCGTGGGACCTCGACGCCGACTCGATGCGCGAGTTGATGAAGATCGATCTCGGTGCCTCCAACGTTCCCGAGATGAGAAAGCACATCCGGGGCAACAGTGGCGTTGCGCTCTACCGTGATGGCTTCCGCGTCCAGCCCTTCGGCGAGCCGGAGTTCGACTGGCTCAACTTCGACCTTCGTCGCGTCAACAACCCGACGATGCGGTTTTCCAACAACCAGGTCGCGGGATTCGTCTACATCTCCGCCGACGAGAACCCAGGGCTCCAGGACAGGTCCCACCGCGAGGGCCTGATCGACTCGCCCGAGTACGAGGAGCTCAAGCGACGCATACTCCAGGCGGTGAGCCGGCTCGAGTCCCGACGTTACAGGCTCAGGCGCCCCCTGGGGACGGTCTCGCAGGCCGCGACCCCCGGTCTCGTGTCGGATCCGAACCGCGGGACGAGCGTCTTCGACGCCTTCAGCCTGGATCCGCTGCAGAGGGTGGTGAGCCGCCGGTATCCGGACGACGTCGAGCTCAGCAGGGCCGTGGAGCGGGCCAACGAGACGATCCAGTCCGGAGTCAAGAGGGTTCAGGAGATCATTTCCCAGTTCTCCCGGCTCGCGACTCTGGGAACGCTGGTGGACGCCGTCCTCCACGACGGCCGCTCCGCTCTGGCCAAGATCGCTTTCGATCTCTGGAAACTCAACAAGCTCGTGAAGGGCCTCCAGGACAAGGATCCCGACCTCTCCCGGGAGCTGATGAAACTGCACACGGGTTTCGCGACGCAGGAAGCCGCGATCGACCGCCTGTTCACTCGTCTCGAGCCCATGAGTGGACGACGGCGGGGGCGTCCGCAGGAAATCTCCCTCCAGAAGACCATCAAGCAGGCGGTTTCCGTCCACCAAGCCGACATCGACAGGCACGGCGTGTCGGTCACGTACGGGGGGGAGGACGTAACGGTGACGGCCGAGCCCGGAGACATCAACACGCTGATCCTGAACCTGGTCGGGAACTCGATCTACTGGCTCAGCACCCTCCCACCCTCCGCCGAGCGCATCATCCACGTCGAGACCGAGCGCACCGGTGCCGGCGACGTGGACATCATCGTCAGCGACAGCGGGCCTGGAGTTCGGGAGGAGATAAAGGACGTGATCTACGACGCGTACTTCAGCGACAAGCCCGACGGCATCGGCCTGGGGCTCAGCATCGCCGGCAGCGTCGTGAAGGACTTCTACGACGGTGAACTGTCCCTGCTCGCTCCGGGGCCTCTCCCCGGCGCGTGTTTCAGGGCCCGACTCCGAAGGAGGGTTGGGTGACCCCATCACCCGTGAACCACCGTCTGCTCATCGTCGACGACGAGGCGGACATGGCTGAGCGACTCCAGGAAATGCTCACGGAGGAGCTCGCTGACCTGGGAGACCTCAGTCTCCAACGCAGGGAGAGCTTCGACGAGGCCGAGCATCTGCTGAGCAGGGAGCAGTTCGACCTGGTAATCCTCGACGTGCGGGACTCGGGAGGAAACGGAGACCTCGCCCGGACCCTCGAGGGGCGGGGCCGCGAGCTGTTCGAGAGAATCTCGGGTTCCCGGTGGGTTCCGGTCGTCTTCTACACGGGCGTGCCGGAGCAGGTGCGGAGCCTGGAACAGCCCCCACTCGTCCAGGTCGTCACGAAGAACCGGTTACCGGAGATCGTGGAGGCGGTCCGCGTCGGCCTCGAGTCCGGCGTCCCCTCGTTGACCCGACGGATCGGTGAGCTCGTGGACGGGGTTCTGCGCAGCTTCCTCCGGGACGAGATCGCTCCCCACTGGTCAGATCTGTCAGAGAACGACAGGGACGAGATCGCGCCCGTGCTGGTCCACCGGCTGGCCGCGTGGCTCAAGGAGAACGCGATCAGGGAGCTCGACCGCGTTCTGGACGGCTCAGGCGGCAGTACCGTCGGACACTCGTCCGCGGCCCGCGTCTATCTGAAGCCCCCGGTGACGCACCACGTCACCGCTGCGGACATCCTGCTCGACCCCGCCGGACAACGCTGGCTGGTGCTCACACCCGCCTGTGACCTCTACGAGGACCCGCCGTCCGCGATGGTCGCCAGCCCGAGGACGGCCAAGGCAGAGTTCGTCCGTCTGGCGAAGGCGGATCCCCTTTCTGAGTCGCAACTCGTCAGGGAGGTGAAAGCCGGCGTGCGAAGCAAGGATCAACTCAGGGACATTATCAGGGAGAAGTCGAACAGGTTCCGCATTCTGCCCAAGTACCTCGACATTCCCGATCTCCTGGTCGACTTCGAGAACGTCACCTCCGTCCCGCTGTCGGACGTCAGCACGTGGGGGCGGGTGGCCACGCTCGACAGCCCGTTCGCCGAGGCATGGCTGACGACCCACAGCCGCGTTGTGGGACGAATCGGGACACCGGACATCAGGCTCGAGCACATCGAACAGGAGTTCAACCTCGTGAAGATCAAGAAGGCCAGGAAGCAGATCTCGCTCCCTGGCCCGCGTCCGGGTGAGCTCCAAGCCGCTGGCGACTGAGCCTGTTCCGATTCCGAACCGCCCCCGCATCGTCAGTAGACGATCGAGACGATCTGGCGGGCGGTTCGGCCCGAGGTGTGGTCGTCGGTGAGGCGGGGTGTGGGTGAGGCCATGGAGGGGGTGAAGCCTCGGATGCACAGGCGTCAGGCGGTCTCCGAGCGAGGCGGACGTTGGTGGCGGGCTGTCGTTGACAGCGCTGGGCGCAGAGGCAGAGGGGTGCGGAGTGGACGGGCCAGATGAGGGACCTGGGCCTGGAGCGGCTGGTAATGGCATGATGCGCACCGTGTCGCACGAATTTTCCGCAGCGCGCCGCCCGCCCCTGCTGTGGGAGCAGCACTGCTGCCTGCCGCTGAAGCGGCGTGCGGAGGTCGGCGAGCTGGCCCGCTACCGCAGGCCGGGCGGCAGCTTCGTGTCGGTGAACGTCGGCTACGCGCCGCACGGCGCCGACGACGTCACCGGCCTGATCACGAGCTGGCGCGAGCGCATCGCCGCGGACGACCGCCTGCGGCTGGCCGCGAACGTGGACGACGTGGACGCCGCCGGGCGCGCGGGCGACGTGGCGGTGGCCTTCGACCTGGAGGACTCCGCCCCGCTCGAAGGGCGGCTGGAGCGGGTGCGCCACTTCTATGAACTCGGCGTCCGCACGATGCTGCCGAGCTACAACAACCGCAACGCGGCGGGCGGCGGCTGCCTGGACGAGGTCGACGAAGGGCTCACCGCGTACGGGCGGGCGCTGATTCGGGAGACGAACGCCGTCGGCATGGTGGCGGACGGCTCCCACTGCGGCGCCCGCACCGGGCTGGAGATGTGTGAGGTCTCCGAGCAGCCGGTGGTCTACAGCCACTCCTGCATGCGCGCGCTGTGGGACCACCCCCGCAACATCACCGACGAGCAGGCCAAGGAGTGCGCCGCCACCGGCGGCGTCGTCGGCATCACCGGCGTCGGCATCTTCCTCGGCCCCAACGACGCCAGCGTCGACGCGCTCGTCCGCCACATCGACCACGCCGTCGACCTCGTGGGCCCGGCACACGTCGGACTCTCGACGGACTTCCCCTTCGACCACGACGACTTCAACGCCCTGCTCGCCGAGAGCCCGGAGCTCTTCCCCGACTGCTACACCCGTTGGGGACCGATCGACTTCATGCCCCCGGAAGGGCTGCTGACCGTCGAGGCCGCCCTCCGCTCCCGCGGGTACCCCGACGACGCCGTCACCGCGATCCTGGGCGGCAACTTCCGCCGCGTGGCGGCGGAGGTGTGGCGATAGCGTCTCGGCGCCTCAGTAGACGACGGAGACGATCTGGCAGGCCGCCTCGGCAAGGTGTCGGTCGCCGGTGGTGTGGGCGCGGGTGAGGGCGGTGTCGGGGTCGATGCCGCGGGCGCACAGGCGCCAGGCGGTTTCGGGATCCAGGCGGACGGTCGCGGCGGGAGGGCCGTCGGGCGTCTCGGCCAGCGACCAGCGGCCACGCTCGCCGGTGGCGGTCGCGGTCCAGGTGCCGCCGGCCGGGCCGTCGACGGTGAAGGCGAGGGACGTGCCCGGCGGGGCCGGGGCGCCGCGCAGCGTGTGCGGCAACGCCCGCAGGAAGGTGTCCAGGACGGTGCCCATCGCGCGGGGCTCGGCGTCCGTGGCGAGGCCGACGGCGTGGCGGATCTGCTGGCGGTGGGTCCAGTACTCGGTGAACTCCCGGGCGATGTCGAGCCACGCCGGGGCCGGGTCGGCCCCCGCCCAGGACACGCCGATCGGCGCGCTCGCGTGGAGGTCGGCGCTCTCGTAGTGGCGGGCCAGCTCCGTCCCGCTCTCCTCCAGCGCGGTGAGGAGCCTGGCCGGGCCGTGGTCGGCGTGGCGGTCGACCCACTCCTGGTTGGTGCGATGGATGAAGGCCGCGAGGCTCTCGCCTGGCGCGGGCGCGCCTCGCCAGTTCCCTCCGCGCCCGAGGCGGCCGTGGAGGTCGCCGAGGAGGTGAGCGGCGAGATCACGGACGCTCCAGCCGGGGACGGCCTCCCTGTCCCAGTCGGCGGGTGCGAGGCCACGCAGGAGGTCGAGGAGCGAGGCCAGTTCGGGCCGGAACAGCGGCCGAGCGTCGATCGGCGCGCCCAGCCAGGCGAGGTCTGAGGGGTCGAGCTGCGCGTCCATGGGTCAGAGCCTGTCATCGGTGACGGGCGAGCTGCCAGCGAATACGTTCACCGCGACGGGCAGTGGAGGGCGAAGTACACCGTCTTGCCCGTGGGCTGCGGGCCGCCGTGGATCTTGTAGCCCCAGGAGGAGGCGCAGTGCTGGAGCAGCGCCAGGCCGCGCCCGTGCTCGGCGCTGAAGGCCGTGGCGGGGTGGGGCGGCGGGGTGGGGAGAGGCGTGGGATCGGTGTCGTAGACGGCGACCCGGAGGGCGGCGGGGCGGATGCTCGTCGTCAGGCGGATCACGCGGGTCGGGGTGTGCTGGTAGGCGTTCGTGACGATCTCGGAGACGAGGAGGCGGGCGGTGTCCACCTCGGCCGGGCATGCCGTGTGGCGGAGGAGGAGCGCCACGTGGTCGCGCGCCAGCCTGGCGGCGTCCGGGGTGTTCAGGGTGGCGAGGTGGTAGATCCGGAGCCTCGGCTCGGAGATAGGTGGCGCGGAGATCGTCATGGGAAGCCCTCGGTGTGCGGACGACGGGGCCTCCGTAGGCCCACGGTAGGGATTAAGCTAAATCCCTAGGCAACGAAGTGCCAATGAAGGCACATAAGTTCATCCCTGTGGGTGACTTCGCTGCTCCGACATCGTTGGGCTCGGCAGACGTCCGAGCGCCACGAGGGGAGGGAATGATGGGCCTGCGCGCCAACCCGACGCAGCGGCAACGGCGTTTGGGCACGGAGCTTCGCAGACTGCGGGACGAGAGTGGCCTGACCGCCACCAGCGTGGGGCGCGAACTCGGCTTCAGCGCCGCCCACCTGAACAACATCGAGTCGGGGCGCACAGGGATCTCGGCGACCAAGCTGAGGACCCTCGCTGAGCTCTACGGCTGTCGGCACGCCCCACTCATCGACGAACTGGTGGCGATGAGCCAGTCCAACGGTAGGGGCTGGTGGTCGGAGTTCAACCACCCGCCGCACAACGACAGCGCCCGCGACCTGGCCGAGCTGGAGGCGATGTCGGTCAGGCACCGCAACTTCCAGTGGGTCAACATGCCCGGGCTACTCCAGACCAGCGAGTACATGAAGGCCCTGTTCCGGAGCGGCCAGCCGGACGGCGACGAGGACACCTGGGACCGCTTCGTTCAGTTCCGTCGCCGCCGCCAGCGACTGTTGACCGAGGCGCGACCTCCCACGTACCACGCGATCATCCATGAGGCGGCGCTGCGTATGGAGTTCGTCCCGCGTGGTGTGATGCGGCGCCAGATCGAGCATCTGGTCGACATGGCGAGGCTGCCGAACGTGACCGTCCAGATCCTGCCGTTCCACGCCGACGAGTACCCTCCGGCCTTCAGCAGTCCGTTCAACTGCCTCGACGCGGCCCTCCCCGAGCTCAACACGGTCTACGTGGAACACCCGACACTCTGTCCCTTCGTGATCGACCAGGGCCATCTCACACAGTTCTCCGACGCCTTCCAGAAGCTCAGCGAGGTCGCCCTGCCCCCGATCGATGTCGACGATCGGGACCGAGGTCGATCGAGGAGAACCTCCCTCGGACTCGTCCAGCACATCCTCTACGAGCTATGAAGGGCCATCTGATGTCCGCGAATCCGTGGCAGAAGTCAAGCTTCAGCTCCAACGACGGCAACAAGGACTGCCTGGAGCTCGCCTCCACCGGCGGTGGGCCGTTGCTCCTCCGCGAGAGCGACGAGCCTGAGGTGGTCATAGCCAGCCATCCCATGCGCGTCGCCGCGCTGCTCGGTGCGATCAAGGGCGGGCTCCGGCCGTAGCCGGGGCAGTAGCCGACTCCACATCCGTCCGGTGGGCGAGTTCTGAGGGTTCCCGGGACATGGGGATCTCGGGTGACGGTCAGGGGGTGTACGACCTCAGAGGGAGAGGCGATTCAGTAGCGCGAGGGATGTGGGGGGTGGGGAGGGCGGGAGAGGGTGGGGGTGTGGGTCCGCCCCTGACAAACGGGCGGGGGGCGGACCTCCTCCTCGTTCCGTTCGCGGACATGAGCGGACGTGAGCGGACATGAGGGGGCCGGCGGCCCTGGCGTCGGGGGGAGCCACCAGGGCCGCCGGCGGTCTTGTGGGAGGACGCGGCGGAGCGGAGGTGTTCGGCTAGATGGTGAGGCCCTTGTCGCGGAGCCAGGCCAGGGGGTCGATCGGGTCGGAGCCGCCCGGACGGACCTCCAGGTGGAGGTGAGGGCCGGAGGAGTTCCCCGTGGAGCCGACGTAGCCGATGACGTCCTCGGTGACGACCTCCTGGCCGACGGACACGTTCATCGACGACAGGTGGCAGTACCAGACCTCGGTGCCGTCCTCCAGCTCGATGATGATGCGGTATCCGTAGTCCCCGGCCCAGGCGGCCTCGGTGACGACGCCGGTGTGGATGTTCTTGATGGGCGTGCCGGCGGGGGCGGCGAAGTCCTGGCCGGTGTGGGTGGAGGCCCAGTACGAGCTGACCTCGCCGAAGTACGAGGAGAGGCGGTAGTCGCTGAGGGGGAGGGTGTAGCTCGCGCGCAGGCGCTCCAGCTCGGCCTGGCGCTGGCGCTCCAGCTCGGCCTGCCGCTCGGCCTCCGCCAGCGCGGCGGCCTCCTCGGCGGCCTCGGACTCCGCCTCCGCCAGGGCCTCCTCGCGGGCGGCGTCGGTGGCGGAGGACTCCTGCTGGTCCGCCTGCTGCATGATGCGGGCGCGCAGCGCCTCGCCGGCGTCGGTCTGGCCCGCCTCGACGTCGGAGGCGGTGAGGCCGGCGGTGGTGAACGGGGACTGCGCCACCATCTCGGCCGGGGTGGCGAGGGTGTCGCCGCCGTCACCGTCGGAACCGGGGTCGGAGGAGTCCTCGCCGGAGAGGCCGCCCACGAGGGGCAGTCCCGCCGGGATGGCCTCGCGCACCTTCTCCGCGGCACCGCCGAGACCGGGCACGGAGCCGGCGCCCTCCTCGTTGGCCGTGGCCATGCCGCCGGCGCCGACTGCCGCGATCACGCCGACGCCGAGGACGGCGCGGCTGCGGGCGATGGTGCCGCCGCGCTGGCGGGAGACGCGGTGCCGGCCGCGGAGCGGGCGGAGGCTGTCCTCGCTCGGGTTCCACTCGCCGGGGGCCGCCTCGGGCTGGTCGTCGCTGTCGGCGAACGACACGGGGGCCGGGGCGGGCGCGGGGGCGGGAGCCGGAGCGGCGACGGGGGCCGCGAGGGTGGCCGTGGCGGCGTGGCCGTCATGCGGCTCGAAGCTCTGCGGTCCGAAGGGGTCGAACGAGGTGAGCGGGGCGTCGTAACCCGTGTCGTACGGGGCGCCCGCGGCGGCGTAGGCCGTGTCGTACGCGGGGGCCGCGCCGTAGGGGGAGGGGGAGGGGGCCGGGACAGTGGCCGTCGCCGCTGTGGTGGCGTACCGGTCGTCGAAGAACTCGCCGTAAGGATCGCCGTATGAGTCGCCGTAGAGATCTGTGGGCGTGCCCGCGAAGCCATGCTCGGGGGCGGCATACCGGTTCGACGCCACGGAGGCGCTCTCCTTTCCTTCCCTCGCCTACCGGGTTAGCTGACGGGTTCGGAGCAGGAAGGTCTCCTACGGGCGGCAGGCCATGGTGGCTACCTGCTGTCCGATTCACCCCGGATAGTGGTTCCCCGGTTCCTTTGGTGCAGTTGTGACGCACACGCCGGATTCAGCGACAGAGCACGGTGCCGTCCTTGCGACGGCGGTGACGACCGCGCTGCGTTATCGAACGTTAATAGACGCCCCCGCCAGATTCAAAGGCCCTGAGAAAAATAAAACCCGGATCCGGTAGGGACTTTCAGCGCCCAAGCATGCCAAACCGGGCATACGTACTGCTGAGTACGGGCGGGATGTGGCCCACGCCTCACCACGGAAACAATCTGACGCTGCGTCAATTGTTATCGCAGTGGCGTATGGTGCTCACCCTCGGTGAGAAATTCCGCCGCGAACATCCGACCGCGTGCGAGGAAGTGAAGGAAGAAGGCTGCGCGAACCAGCCAGAGCCGGAGCGGAGTCGGAGTCGGAGGAGCAGAAAAGAGTAAAGAAAAGTAAAGAAAGAGAGAAAGGCGGCGGAGGCTCGGTCGTCGAGCGTCCGCCGCCTCCGCGCTCTCGCGCTCAGCCCTCGGCCGGCTCGGGCAGCTCCAGGCGCGGGAAGATCGGCGGGGACTTCTCCAGCGTGCGGCCGGTCAGCTCCGAGGCCGCCGCGCCCTCGGGCGTGAGGTCGGGGGCCTCCCCGATCGCCGTGAGGATCCGCGCGCTGGCGCCCGGCACGAACGGCCGCAGCAGGATCGCCAACTCCCGCACCGCGACCAGGATCGTGCGCAGCACGACGTCCAACGACGCCTCGGCCTCCGGCGTCTTCTCCTTCGCCAGGTGCCACGGCGCCCGCTCGTCCACGTACGCGTTGACCCGGCGGACCAGGTCCCAGACGCGGCTGAGGGCCTGCCGGTGGTCGTACCCGTCCATGGCGGCGGCGGCGTCCCGCGTCACGGCCTCGGTCAGCTCCGCGAGCTGACGCTCCAGCTCGCCGACGGCCTCCTCGCGCAGCGGCGGCACCACGCCCTCGCGGTACCGCACGGTCATGGCGGTGACGCGGCTGACCAGGTTCCCCAGGCCGTTGGCCAGGTCCGTGTTGTACCGGGTGACGAGGCGCTCCTCGCTGAAGTCGCCGTCGCCGAAGGGCGAGAAGTCCGCCAACAGGTAGTACCGGACGGCGTCCTGGCCGTAGACGTCGACCAGGCCCATCGGGTCCACGACGTTCCCCAGGGACTTGCTGAGCTTCTGGCCGGCGGTGGTGATGTACCCGTGGACCACCACGTCCGTGGGCAGCGGCAGGCCGGCGGAGAGCAGCATGGCGGGCCAGTACACCGCGTGGAAGCGGAGGACACCCTTGCCGAGCACGTGCACGCGCTTCTCGGCGTCCTCCCAGTACCGCGCGTACTTCTCGTCGCCGCGCGTCCAGCCGAGCGCGTTGGTGTAGTTCGCCAGCGCGTCGATCCAGACGTACATCACCTGGGAGGGGTCGTCCGGGACGGGGATGCCCCAGCCACGGGCGCGCTCGGTGGAGCGCGAGATGCTGATGTCGGCCAGGCCGGAGCGGATGAAGCTGAGCGTCTCGTTCAGCCGCGTGTCGGGGACGACGCGGAGGCGGCCGGACTCGATGGCCTCGACGAGCTGGTCGGCGTAGCGCGAGAGACGGAAGAAGTAGTTGTGCTCGCGGATGATCTCGGGCTCGGTGTGGTGCTCGGGGCACTTCCCGTCCACGAGCTCGGACGGGCTGTAGAACTGCTCGCAGCCGACGCAGTACAGGCCCTCGTAGTCCTTGGCGTAGATGTCGCCGGCGGCGTCCATGCGGCGCCAGATCTCGGCGGCGCCCGCGAGGTGGTCGGGGTCGACGCTGGTGCGCACGAAGCCGGAGCGGTCCACGCCGAGGACGCCCTGGAGGTCGAGGAAGCGGGTGACGTTCTGGTCCACCAGCTCCTGGGTGGTCAGGCCCAGCTTCTCGGCCGCGAGCACGTTCTTCAGGCTGTTCTCGTCGGAGCCGCTGAGGAGGAAGACGTCACGGCCTCGCAGGGTCATGTGCCGCGCGAAGGAATCCGCCTGGAGGAACTCGAACGCGTGGCCCACGTGCGGGCTCGCGTTGACGTACGGAATCGTCGTGGACACGAAGGCGGTGGCGGACATGATCTCCTCGGCTCTGACGGCGCCGGCGGCTTGGGCCGTCGGCTTCGAAGTCTAACGAACGGCGGGTCGGCGGGCCGAAGCCTCGCGTCCCGCCGCGAGGCGGCCCGGCGGGGCCGGGGGGAGGGCCGGCCGGGGGGCGGACGGTGGCGCCGTCGCGCGCCGTCGCCGGCCGCCGCCATGTCGCCGCCGGCTATGGCGCCGCCGGCGAGCGGGGCCACGACGGGCGCGATCCCGCCGAGGGTCATGAGGAGGCCGAAGAGCCGGGCGGCGGTGGCGCCGCTGGCGACGACGGCCCAGCCGACGACGACACCCGCGGCGCCGGCGAAGCCCGCCACGAAGCGGGCCGCGACGAGCACGCCGAGCGTGGTGGCGAGGGCGCAGACGACGGTGGCGAGGAGGTTCCGCACCGCCGTACCCGCGCTGCGTTCGCTCGGCGCCGCGTTGCGCGAACGCGGCGCGGCGGGCGGCGAGAGAGACGCCGGGGGAAGTCGCGGTGGCCGGGAAGGCGATCTTCGCTGACGGGGGGCCGGATTACGCCGTGGTAAAGACGTCTTGTCGACGAGCTGTAGGGAGAACGTGCGGGAGTGTTCCGAGGGGTTGCGATTCGGCTCGCGCTGCCGATTTGATGTCTTCCGACACGCCGAAGGGACCGGAGGAGGGGAACCGGACCGTGGTGGTGATACGCCAGTGTGAGTCCGCCGTACGGCGGGCGTTGCTGGTGTTGCTGTTCACGGGTGGTCTCCTCGTCCTGGCCGGCCTCATGGCGGAGCGCGCCGAGGCGGCGGTCCATCCGCAGACCGGCGCGGTGGCCGAGAGGCCGGATCGCGGCGTGGCCAAGCCGGACGTCGTCGAGACGTCCGACGTCTCACCGCCGTCCGAGACCGGAACCGAGACCGAGACCGAGGTGTCGGGTACCGAGGGCGTCGAGGACGGTGGGGGCACCGGGGACACCGGGGACGTCGAGGCGGAGCCCGACACGGACGCCGTCGCGGAGACCCCGGACGTCGAGCCCGACACGGACGCGGAGGACGTGACCCCGTCGGAGCCGGAAGCGCCGCAGGAGCCGTCCACGGATCCTCCCTCGACGGGCACCGGGAGCCCTGGCACCGACGATCCCGGGACCGGGGACCCCTCCCTTCCCGACACCGTGGACGGTGAGGGGACCCCGGACGGCGAGGACGACGGGGACGACGGGGACGGCGACGACACCCCGGCCCCCTCCGACGGGGTGACCCCTCCCGGTCACGGCTCCGTGTCGGCGCCGGGGAACCGGCCCACGTCGCCCGGCAGCAGCCAGGGCAGCGGGCAGGGCCAGGGCAGCTCCCCCGGGACGGACGCCCCCTCCGGAGGCGGAACCGAGCCCGTCCCCGACACCGACCCCGTCACCCCGATCGTCGACCCCCCCACCGACGAGGTGCCGCAGGACCCGACCGACACCCCCGGCTCCGGCCCGTCGACGGGCACGCCCATCGACACCGGGGGTATCGACACGGGGAGTGAGGAGCCGTCGACGAGCGGCGGCGGCGCGTCCGGAGGCTCCGGCTCCGGCACAGGCGCCGGCTCCGGCTCCCAGGGCGGGAAGCCGCCGTCGGGCCAGGCCGCCCAGGCGGTCTCTCAGTCGGCGCAGTCGAACGCGAAGCCCGACCGCCCCGCCACGCGACCCGTGACGCCCTGCACCGCGGCGACCTCGTCGTTCGGATCGGGCGGCGACGCGGAAGCCCGTTCCTCGGGTCACGCGCGTCACCTCGGCTCCGGGGGCGACGCGGACGACCGCTGGTACGCCGACGACGGCCTCCTCTCCGAGGCGCCGCCGTCCACGCCGCAGCAGCGGGAGCCCGGCACGCCGGGTCCGCTCTCGCCGGCGGTGCCCGCCCCCACGCCCGCCTCGACCGCCCACCTGGTCGGGGGCGGCGACCACTCCCAGCGCACGCTCGACACCTGCGCCGCCTTCACCACGTTCCAGATGCCCATGCCGGCCTGGGGCATCCACCGGCACGGCGACGTCGCCTCGCCCCTCAGCGAGCGGCCGTACGACTGCACCGCTCTCCCCGGCTGACGCGGACCCGCCTCCGCACCCGTCAGTCCGAGCCAGAGAGCGCTCTCACGCTCTCGCGAACGGGGAGATCGTGACGTGAAGAAGTCAGACAAAGAGATCATCGACATTCTCGTGGCGTACGACGCCACCGAATCCGTCTACGCGGCCGCCCGGATCACCGGCTGCGACCCGAAGACCGTGCACCGCTACGTGACCGCGAGGAACACCGGCCGCCTGGCGACGGGACCGTCGCGCCGGCCGCGCCTGGCGGATCCCTACTCGGCGAAGATCGAGGAGTGGGTGGACCGTTCCCACGGCCTCATCAGTGCCACGGCAGCCCATCAACGCCTGCTGCGCATGGGCTTCACCGGAAGCGAGCGCACCACGCGCCGCATGGTCGCCGAGGCCAAGGACCGCTGGCGGGAGGGGTCGAGCCGCGCCCGGCGGTCGTGGACGGCCGAGCCGGGTCTGTGGCTGGAGTTCGGTTGGAGTTCGGGACCGGTCGTGCCGGGGCCCGACGGCAGCCCGCGCCGGTCCGTCATATTCAGCGCCTGGCTGGGGTGGTCGCGGTTCCGCGTCGTGATCCCCTGCCGGGACCAGACGTTGGCCACGCTGATCTGCTGCCTGGACGCGACGTTCCGCACCGTGGGCGGCGCGCCGACGTACGTGATGAGCCGGCCGACGGCCGGCGCGGGGAACCGGCATCCCCTGCTCGTCGAGGCGGCCCGCCACTACGGCGTCCAGTTGCAGACCTGCGTGCCGGACGACGTGGCGGCGGACACGGCGCCGGGCAGCGTGGCGCTCGGCCGCGACGACCTGCTTCCCACGGAGGTGGTGTGGCTGCGACCCCGCTACTGGTCCTTCTCCGAGTTGCAGGACGCCTGCCGCGAGGCGACGATGCGGATCAACCAGGGGGCGCCACGGCAGCGGCTGCCGGTGGAACGCACCCGCCTGCACCCGTTGCCTCCGGTGCCGCACACCCGGGCGCTCGGTCCCGCCAGGTCGGTGCGGCCGGACCACACCATCGAGTTCGAGTCGCTCCGGTATCCGGTGCCGGCGGCCCTCTCCGACGGTGAGGTCTGGGTCCGGGTGACCCACGGCGAGCTGGTGGTCGTGGCCGACCTGGGGGCGACGCCGAGCCGGCCGGGGTGGCTGACCGGCCGTTCCGGGCTGACCGAGGTCGCCCGGTACCGCGTTCCCGCGCCGCGGTGAGCGCGCGGTGAGTGCGGTGAGCGCCGAGCCGGTCGCGTTACGCCGGAGCCGGAGCGGGGTCCGGCGTGAGGGCGGAAACGGGGGCGGGAACGGCGGCGGGGACGGGGAGGGGGCCCGGGAGCCGAGGCAGGAGCGGAGGCGGCGCGTTCGGGGTCGGGCCGTGCGGGTGCGCCCGGCACGGCACGGTGGTGGCCGGGGCCACGGAGCGGCCGTGGCCGTCGCCGCGCGAGCGTTGACGGGGCGGAGCGGGCCTCGCCACGCTGGGAGTGCCCTGTTCCCGCCCCCGGGAACGGCCCCGGGCACAATCCCCTAGTGCCCGGGGCACCCTCCCCCCTCCCGTCCCCCCCGCGACGCGTCACCGCCTCCGGTACGGGGTCCAGTCGCCGAGCCAGTCCGCGATCTCGTGGTCGGCCGCCTCCTCGTCGCTCAGGTGCGGCCGGTCGTCGGTCTCCGGGCCCGATCCCGGGCCGGTGTTCTCGTACTCGGCGAAGCGGTCCTCCCGCCACGAGAAGCCGCTCATGTCGGTCCACGGCGTCGGGCGCACGGCGGCGCCGAGTTCGGTGTCGCGGACGGTGGTCTGCGGGTCGAGCGAGGCGTCACCCCCGGCGTGCCAGGGCCGCCCGAGGTAGTACGTGGCGTCGTCCACGTCGCCGGTGATGGTGCTGTCGACGATGAGGAAGCCGGGGAACTGCGGCGCGGTCGACGGCGCGGTGACGTAGCCGGAGGAGCTGCCGTCGGGCCGGCGGGTCACCTCGATCACGCTGTCGGAGATGACGGCGGTGGCGCGTCCGAAGACGAAGTCGACGTTGCCCTGGATGAGGGAGTCGGTGACGTAGACCCGGCCCTGGGTCTCGCGGTTGGCGCTGTCGAGCAGCAGCGTGTCCTGGTCGCCGGTGACGACGACGGTGTCGAGGACGACGCGGTCGGCGCGGGTGCGCAGGGCCACGGCCTGGTGGCCGGACTGGTCGGCGTGGGCGACCTCGTCGAAGTCGTTGGCGATGGTGAGGTTGCTGGCGCGGAAGTCGTCCGCGTCGGCCTTGAGGGTGGCGCTGCCGCTGGTGCCCCAGGTGCCGCCGTCGGGGTTGGCGGTGCCGGCGGAGTTGTCGTAGACGATGGTGACGTCCTCGGGGCCCTCGCCGGTGCCGGTGAGGTGGATGTGCGGCTTGTCGGAGGGGATGGTGACGAGCTCGCGGTAGGTGCCGGGGGCGACGGCGATGGTGACGAGGCTGTCGTTGCCGGCCGGGACGGCGTCGATGGCGGCCTGGACGGTCGTGTGGTCGCCGCTGCCGTCCTGCGCGACGGTGATGTCCGCCTGGCGTGGGGTGGGGGGACCGCCCGGGGCCGCCCCCGCGCCCGCGGGGACGAGGGCGAGCGCGGCGCCCGCGGCCGTGGCCGCCGCGACGGCTGACAGGGCGGCGCGGGAACGGTGCCTGGGGCGCGCGGGGGTGCTGGCGCGCTTCGTTTCGCGGCTCATGGGTTGCTTCCTCCACAGCTGTCGCGTCTCCAACATCCCCTTAGTCGCCGCCGGGACGGCGCAGGTTGCCGTGTCGCCGCACGTCCGTGTGGGGTTCACCGGGCCGACACCCGTACGGACCCGCCGGCGGGGATGAGGCGGGCGTGATGTGGGCATGCCACTTCACACCCGGGCCGTCGGGCCGTCGGGCCGTCGGGTCGTCGCCGGGTCATCCCCTCGGGAGGCGTGGATGAGGACGGGTTCCGTGCTGGCCAGGACGTCCGTCGTGCTCGGTGGCGCGCTCGCGCTGGTCATCGCCCTGCCGGGCACCGCGCTCGCCGCGCCGCCGCCCGCGCTGCCGGGCGACGCGGAGGCGTTGGAGGAGACCTTCCAACCGGCCTACGACTACGACACCGACGGCTGCTACCCCACGCCCGCGATCGGCCCCGACGGCACCGTCAACGCCGGCCTCAACCCGAGCGGCGCCCTCGACGGCGACTGCCGCGACGCGGCGGACCTCGCCAACACCAACGGCTACGCCCGCGCCAGCTGCCAGGGCGAGTGGTGCGCGGTCATGTACGCCCTCTACTTCGAGAAGGACCAGGCCCTGCCCGGCATCAGCCTCGGCGGCCACCGCCACGACTGGGAACACGTCGTGGTGTGGGTGCGCGACGGGCGGGCCGAGTACGTCGCGACCTCCGCGCACGGGGAGTTCGACATCCACCACCGGGACGCGATCCGGTGGGACGGCACGCATCCGAAGATCGTCTACCACAAGGACGGCATCGGCACCCACGCCTTCCGGGCCGCCACCGCGAACGACGAGCCGCCGGAGAACCACGCGCACGTCTGGCAGTTCCCGACGCTCGTCGGGTGGGACGGATACCCGGCGGGCGTGCGGGAGGTGCTCAGCCAGCACGACTTCGGCAGCGCCACCTTCGGGCTGAAGGACGCGAGCTTCGCCTCCCACCTGGCGCTGGCGCTGCCGGCGGGCGTGCCGTTCGACCCCCACGCCTGAGCCGGCGCGGGGGGGCGCAGCGCGGGCATGCGCCGTGCGCCGCGCCGTCGGGGCGGGCCGTCAGGGCGTGCGGTCAGGGCGTGCGGTCAGGGCGTGGCCGGGTCCGGCGGCTCGGTGAGGGTCCGGCTGCCGAGCACCCGACCGTCGTCGTCGAGGGCGCTCACGCGGAGCACCACTCCGCCCGCGTCCGCCGTGACCCGTGTCGTCGTCTCGAAGCCCGACCGGTCGACGGTCCGCAGCTCCCGGAACGCTCCCCCGTCCGCCGAGCGCGCCTCGACGCGCCAACGCTCCACCTCCGTGGCCCCGTTCCAGCTCATAAACACCTCGTACGCCTCGGCGCCCGGGTCCGCGCGGCGCCACGCGACGTCGGGCGGCGCGGCGGGCGTGCCCACCCAGTCGGTGGACCGGGTGGCCCGGTACGTGGCGGTGCCGTCGAACGTCGCTGTGAAGACCGGCCCCGCGCCGTCGAACTCCACCATCGTGCCGGTGTCCCCGAAGCTGACGAGGTGGTTGCCGTTGGCGGTGGGCTGGTGGGAGCCGGTGAACTCCGCGAAGATCGGCTCCTCCGGCCGGAGGTCGCGCACGAGGTCCGCTGTCATCGCCCGCTCGTCGAGCTCCCACACCGCGCCACGCGACTCCTCGGGGACGCGGCCCACGCCGTTGTCGAACGCGACGAGCCGGCCGTCCGGCAGGCGGGAGGCGTCGTGCTGGTGGCTGGGCGCGTCGCCGGGGTCGGCGAAGGTGAAGTCGCCGTTCTCGCCGCCGAACCGCCACACCACCTCTCCGCTGTCGGTGTCGATCTTGTAGATGGTGCTGGTGTGGCGGGCGCTCATGAGGATGTCGCCGTCGGTGTCGTAGGCCACCGAGTTGGTGTGGAGGTAGTCCACCTGCTCGCCGGTCAGCGGCTCGTGGGTCTCCTCGACCGGGACGTGGTCCAGGCCCCGCCACTCGAAGGTGACCTCCCCGGTGGCGGTGTCGATCTCCTGCACCAGCACGTCGACGACCTCGGCGGTGGCCAGGCCGCCGTGCTCGCTCAGGTCGTAGGGCCCGGGGACGAGGCTCGTCATCAGGACCCGGCCGCCGTCCGCCGAGAAGGCGAGGGAGTGGAAGTCGGCGTCCCGGCCGCCGTCCATCGCGAACGAGGCCACCTCGGTGTAGCTGGCGTCCAGCACGACGGCGCGGCTGCCGTCGGCGTCGGTGTCGAGCACGGCGAGGGCCGGCTCGCCGTCGTAGAGGATCTGCTGGAGGTTGGTGTGGCTGCCCTGGCCGAACCAGACCGGTTCTCCGGCGTTGTCGTAGATGACGGAGCCGGCGCCGTAGGGCGTGGTCAGCAGCAGGCCGGGGTCCTCCCGGCCGGTGGGGGACGTGGTGAGCTCGGGCGCCTGGCGCAGCTCGGGCCGCGAGAGGTAGGGGCCGGTGCCGAGGGCCGGCGTCGCTTCCGGTGGCGCGGAGTGGGGTGAGGAGTCGGGCGCGGAGCGGGGACCGGGGTCGGGACCGGGGTGGGGCGTGGACGGGGCCGCCCCCGCGGCCGGCGTGAAGGGAACCACCAACGCCACCGAGCAGAGCACCGCGGCGCTCCCCCACCGCGTCCGACGAACGGCGGCACGCCTCCGCCTCGCTGCTCGCGCCACGGTCAACCTCCTTGGACCCGGGGCCAGTTGGCTGCGAGGGTAACGACGGTCCGGTGACCGGCAGAAGAACGCCCGAGCCAGCGCCGAGCCGCCCGCCGGGACGGGCTACGGAGGAGATGCGGGGACGCGGTGAGCGGCGCGTGGACGGCGGCGCCCCGGCCTGGGACGCCACCGCCGCCGCGTCGCGCCGGCTCCGCCGACCGCTCCCGCCGCCTTTACGAAATCGGAACCGAGCGCAGAAACCCCACACCCTTCGGGCACGTCCAATCGCCGTTCGCACGCCCGTTCATGACGCGCCCCAGGGAGCCGACACCATGAGTAAGCCGCCTCGATCCACCACCACCCACCGACGCCGTGTCGTCCTGCCGGTGCTGGCGCCGCTCGCGCTGACGCTGACGCTGTCGCTGACCGGCTGCGGCGGCGGCACGAGCGAGGACCTGGGCGCCACGGACGCCGAGATGGGCGCCTCCCAGGAGCTGATGCCCCAGGACGGGGGAGGCGGCGCGGCCGGGGACGCGGCGGCGGAGGCGGCGGGCGAGGCGGACCTCGCGGGGACCGACGAGGCCGGTGCCCGCGACGGCGCGGCCGGCGCCGCCGACACCCCCGCCCTCACCCCGGAACACCTGATCGTCACGGCCCGGCTGACCGTCGTCACGGACGACGTGCCGGACGCGTTCGCGGAGGCCGTCTCCCTCACCGAGGCGGCCGGCGGCCACGTCAGCGGCGAGTCGACGGACCGGGCGTCGCGTCGCCACGAGAGCTCCTCCCTCACCCTGCGCGTCCCGCAGGAGCGGTACGAGGAGCTCATGGCGGACCTCGCCGGGCTGGGCGAGCTCTCCCAGCGCGAGGTCGAGACGGAGGACGTCACCGACCAGGTGGTGGACGTCGAGAGCCGGATAGAGACGCAGCGGGAGAGCGTCGACCGGGTCAGGGCGCTGATGGACGAGGCCGTGACGATCGACGACATCGTCACCATCGAGGGGGAACTCAGCACGCGGCAGGCGGAGTTGGAGGCGTTGCTGTCGCAGCAGGCCACGCTGCGCGGCCAGACCGCGATGGCCACCGTCCACCTGGAGCTGCACACGCCGGGCAACGAACCGAGGGAGAAGAAGGACGACTCCTCGGCGCCCTCGGTGGGCGACGCGCTCGCGGGCGGCTGGAACGCGTTCGTCGCGACCCTCGCGTGGTCCGCGGCCATCCTCCTCGCGGTCCTGCCGTTCGCCGTCGCCCTGTTCCTCGTCGGCCTGGTCGCCTGGCGGCTCCAGCGCCGCGCCGCGCGGTCCCGCGCCGCCGCCGGGGCGTCGGCGGCGAGCGACGCGGGGGAGGCGGGGGACGCGGGCAGCACGGGCGACGCGTGACGCCGGAGGCGGCGACGCGGGCGACGGGGCTGACGGGCCGACGGGGCGGCTCGCGTCTCAGACCTGGTCCGTGTCCTCGCCGAGGCGCGCGTCGTGGGCCAGGAGGGCGAGGTGCAGGCGGTTGTCCAGCCCCAGCTTGGTGAGGGCGCTGGAGAGGTGCGCCTTGACCGAGCCCAGCGAGAGGTAGAGCCGCTCGCCGATCTCCCCGTTGGACAGGCCCTGGGCGACGGCGGCGGCGACCTCGCGTTCCCGCTCCGACAACACGGCGAGCCGGGCGCGCGCACGCGTGACCCGGCCGCCACCGTCGACGCTGCCCGCCGCGTGGTCCATCAGGGCGCGGGCCGCGGACGGCGAGAGGACGGGCTCGCCGCGCGCCGCCCGGTACACGGCCTGGACGATGTCGTCCGGATCGGTGTGCTTGAGCAGGTACCCGGCGGCGCCGGCCCGCATCGCCTCCAGCACGGTGGTGTCCGTGTCGAACGTCGTCAGCACGATGACCCGCGGAGGCGCCGGTGCGCCCGCGCCGTCGGCCGTCAGCAGGCGGGTCGCCGCGATGCCGTCGGTGCCCGGCATGCGGATGTCCATCAGCACGACGTCGGGCTGGTGGGCGCGGGCGGCCTCCACGGCCCGCGCGCCGTCGGCCGCCTCCGCGACGACCTCGACGCCGTCGGCGCCGCGCAGCATCAGGCGCAGGCCCGCCCGGACCAGGGGGTCGTCGTCGGCCAGAAGTACGCGAATCATCCGGTCACTCCCTCAGGGCCACGGTAGCCGGGCTCTGAGGGAGAAGGTGCCGTCGGTGCTGCCGTGCTCGAGCCGGCCGCCGTCCAGCTCGACGCGTTCGGCGAGCCCGGTCAGGCCGGCGCCCGCGCCGGGGATCTCGGAGGCGGTGACGCCGACGGGCAGGGGGTTGAGCACCTCGACGGCCAGGCCGCGGCCGGGAGAGCCGGACAGCCGTATGGTCAGCTGGGCGCCGGGGGCGTGCTTGCGCGCGTTGGTCAGGCCCTCCTGGACGACGCGGTAGACCGTGCGCTGGAGCTGCGGGCGCAGACCCGCGGTGGCGGCGGTGGCGGGCAGTTCGTCGCGCAGTTCCACGCGCTGGCCCGCGGCGCGCGCCTCCTCGGCCAGGAGCGGGATTTCGGCGAGCCGTGGCTGGGGCGGGGCCGTGCCGTCGAGTGCGCGCGCCGCGAGCGCGGCGGTGGCCGCCGGCCGGAGGGCGCGGTCGCGGGTGCGGTCGCGGGCGTGACCGTTCACGGTGCCCGCGCCGTCGCCGACGCCGAGGTCGACGCCGTCACCGCCGACCTCTCCGTTGACGTCACCGTCACCCCCGACGTCGCCGTCACCGCCGCCGTCGACGTCCTCGACGGTGTCCGCGCGCAGCACGTGCAGCACCTGGCGCAGCTCCTCCAGCGCCTGGTGCGCGTTGTCCCTGATCACCTCGACGCTCTCGATGATCTCCGCCTCGTCCAGCGCCGGCCCCGCCCCCGCGCCCGAGCGCCGCGCGCGGTAGAGCAGGGCGCCCGCGTGGACGGAGAGCAGCGAGATGCGGTGCGCCAGCACGTCGTGCATCTCGCGGGCGATCGCCTGGCGCTCCGCGCGGCGGGTGTCCCTCAGCCGCCGGGCGTGGTCGGCGCGTTGCCGCTCGGCGTCCTCCCTGAGCCGGAGGACGAGCAGCCGCCGCGCGCGCAGCGCGGTGCCCCAGGCGAAGAAGACCAGGTGGTACGCGACGACGATGATCGCCGTCGCCCAGCCGCCCTCGTGGGGCACGGAGAAGACCAGCACGTACGGCGCCACGGCCACGAGGTAGAGGCCCAGCATCGGCGCGGCGCGCTGCCACGGGACGCGCAGCGCCAGGTTCATGATGATCACCATGCCGGCGCCGACGACGCTGTTGGCCACGGCGGCGCTCGGCACCGCGAGCAGCGCGACGCCGAGCGGCCAACGCCGCCGCCACCACAGGGAGAGGCAGGACAGCGCCCCCAGGGGAGCGTCGAGGGTCTGCATCCAGTCCGGCAGGTGGCCGTAGTCCTGGGTGTGGCGGAGGGTCGTCGCCCACAGCGTCACGGCCCAGGCGAAGAGCAGCGTGTCGACGACCCAGTCCCGCGCGGTGCGCCGGCCCGCGCCCGCCCCCGCCGTCACCCCGGAGGCCGCCGTCGCGCCGTCCGCCACGAGGTCGCCGGGCAGCAGGAAGCGCGGCACGGCGTCCGGGAGGGAACGGTCGGGAGGGCTGCTCACCCCCCGAGAATAGGCACGTCGCCGCGCCCTCCACCGTGGCCGAACGGCCAGGAGTCCTGGCCGTTCGGCCACTGGCGGCGCGCGGGAGCGCCGGGCAGCGTGGGTCCATGACACGACCACCCGTGCCCGAGCCCGAACGCGCCGGCGGCCCGCCCGCCTTCGAGCTGGACGGGCTGACGAAGTCCTTCAACGGCGAGCGCGCCGCCGACGCCGTGACGCTGTCGGTGCCACCCGGCTGCCTGCTCGGCCTCGTCGGCCCCAACGGCGCCGGGAAGACGACCTCCCTGTCGATGGCCGTCGGCCTCCTGCGGCCCGACGCGGGGACCGCCCGCGTCCTCGGGGTCGACGTGTGGCAGCGGCCGGAGGAGGCCAAGCGCCTGCTCGGCGTGCTGCCCGACGGCCTGGCGCTGCCCGAGCGGCTGACCGGCGGCGAACTCCTCGGGTACTGGGGCAGGCTGCGCGGCATCGACCGCGCCGTCGTCCAGGCCCGCACCGCCGAGCTGCTGCGGGTGCTGGAGCTGGACGGGGCGGAGGAGGCCGGCACCCTCGTCATCGAGTACTCGACGGGGATGCGCAAGAAGATCGGGCTGGCCACCGCGCTGCTGCACGCGCCGAAGGTCGTCGTGCTCGACGAGCCCTACGAGGCCGTCGACCCCGTCTCCGCCCGCGTCCTGACCACCATCCTGCGACGCTTCACGGCGGCCGGCGGCTCGGTGATCCTCTCCAGTCACGTGATGCCGCTGGTGGAGCGGGTGTGCGACCGCGTCGCGATCATCGCGGGGGGAAGGGTGCACGCCCACGGCACGGTCGCCGAGGTGAGCGGCGACGGGACCCTGGAGGACGCCTTCGTGAGCCTGGTGGGTCGGCGCGAGGTCGGCGAGGAGGACCTGGCGTGGCTGGTCTGACCCGCACCACGCACGTGACGCGCGAGCTGCTCGGGCTGAAGTTCACCATCCTCGGCCACTCCTCCGAGGGCACCCGGCTCGCCAGGCGCCTGTGCTGGCCGGCCGCCGTCGCCGCCACGTGGGCGGCCGTGCTGCTCGCCGACGGCGAGTCCGCCCGGCACGACGTGCTCCTGCTCCTCCTCGCGGTCTGGTGCGCGGGCTGGATGCTCGGGCCGGTCCTGGCCTCGGGCGCGGGGGTGCTGCGGCCGGCGTTCTTCGCGCTGATGCCGATCGAGCGACGGCGCCTGGGCCTCGCGCTGCTGGCGGCGTCCTGCGTCGGCGTCGGCCCGGCGGTCACCGTGCTGTCGCTGGCCGCGCTGACCGTCCACGCGGCGGACGTGTCGTCGGCGGCGTCGGCGTCGGCTTCGGCTTCGGCTTCGGCGACGGCTTCATCGACGATGGCCACGCCCGGCGCGATCGCGGTCGCGCTGCTCGCGGTGCCGCTGTCGCTGGTGCTGATGGTGGCGCTGTCCCGGCTGGTCTACGCGCTGATGGGCTCCGCGATGGGCTCACGGCTCGGGGTCACGATCACCGCGATCCAGTACGGGGCGCTCCTGGCGGGGCTGACGACGGGCTGGATGGCGGTCGCCGGCGTCGAGCAGGGCCTGCGGACCGTGATCGAGGACGGCCTGCCGAGCGAGAGCGCGGCCCGCGCGCTGGAGGCGTCGCCGACGTCCTGGCCGGTGCTCGCCGTCGAGGCGGCGGGCGACGGCCGCTGGGGAACGGCCGCCGGCTGGCTGCTGGCGCTGGCCGGCGCGGCGCTGGTCCTCGCCGTGCTGTGCTCGCTCGTCCTGACGCCACGGCTGCCACGGCACCCGCGGCGCGGCCGTCGCCCGTTGGGCAGCCGCGTCGCCACCGGCAGGCCGCTGCTGCCCGACACCCCGCTCGGCGCGGTGACGGGCAAGGAGCTACGTCAGTGGTGGCGGGACCCGTGGCGCTCGCTGGAGCTCCAGTGCGCCGCGTGGATCTCGGTCTTCCTCGTGGTGATCGCGCTGCCCAGCGGGAACGCGGAGATCCTGCCGTTCGCCGGGGTCGCGGTGGCGCTGATGGCGACGCTGTGCGGCTGCAACCTGCTGGGGCAGGACGGCACCGCGTTCTGGATGACGGTGGTCGGCGCCGGGCCCCGCACGGTGCGGGACGACGTCCGGGGGCGGCAGGCCGCGCTGCTGATCCTCTTCGGACCCCCGTCGGTGGTGCTGACGGTGGTCTTCACGCTGCTGTCGGGGGCGCACTGGGCCTGGCCGCTGGTGGCGGCGACGCTGCCCGCGCTGCTGGGCGCCGGGATCGGGTCGGCGGTGCTGCTGTCGGTCGTCGCGGCGACGCCCGGCGTCGACCCCAGGTACCGGGTGGGGCCGAACGACGCGGGTGACGTCTCGTACCAGTTCTGGATCGCGATGTCCGTGACGCCGCTGCTGACGCTGCCGACCGTGGCGCTGGCCGTCGCGGGGCACGCGAGCGGCACCGCCTGGCTGGCGGGGGCTGCGATCCTCGTCGGGCTGGCCAACGGCGTCCTCGTCGCCTGGCTGCTGGGGCGGATCGCGCACCGCAGGCTGGCGGCCCGGCTGCCGGAGACGTTCGTCCGCCTGCGCTACGGCAGGTCCGTCGCGTCCCAGCAGCAGCCGTCGGGGCGGGGCTGGCTGGACGCGATGGAGCGCAACGCCATCAGGAGCAACCAGGAGCGCAAGCCCATCGGGACGTGACGCGCGGCGGACGCGACGGGGACGGACGGGCTCACGTGGGCCGTCCCCGTCACCTCGTCATACGGTGAGTGGATGAGGCCCTCCGCCACCCCTCCGCCGCCGCCGTCGCCGTCGCCCTCGTCGCAGCAGCCGCCCTCGCCGCGGCCGCCGTCGTTGTCAGGGCTGCTGTCGGCGGCGGCTCTGCCCTCGCCCGTGACGCCGCTCTCCGACCCGCGCCTGTCCCGGGCCGGGGTGGAGCTGCGGCTGAAGCGTGACGACCTCATCCACCCGCTGGTGTCGGGCAACAAGTGGCGCAAGCTCCTGCCGAACCTGCGGGCGGCCCTCGCCGAGGGCCACACCCGGCTGCTCACCTTCGGCGGCGCCTACTCCCACCACGTCCGCGCCGTCGCGGCGGCGGCGAACGCCTGCGGCCTGTCCGCCGTCGGCGTCATCCGCGGCGACGAACTGGCCGACGCGCCCCGCAACTGGTCGCTGCGGCAGGCGGAGGAACACGGCATGCGCCTGCACTTCGTCGACCGCGCCACCTACCGCCGCGTCCTCGGCGGCCTCGACGACCCGGAGACCGTCCGCCGGCTGACGGAGCGCTGGGGTCCGTGCCGGGTGCTCCCCGAGGGCGGGTCCAACGCGCTCGCGGCGCGCGGCGCGGCGACGCTCGTCGCGGAGCTGCGCGAACAGGAGTGGGAGCCGGGGCGGGGGGCGCTCGGCGAGCGGGACGTCGTCTGCTGCGCCGTCGGCACCGGAGGCACCCTCGCCGGCATCGCCGCCGCCCTGCCCCCGGGCTCCCGCGCGCTGGGCGTCGCCGTGCTGCGCGGCGCGACGTACCTCGACGGCGAGGTGTCCCGCCTCCACGCGCGCGGCTGGGGCGGCCGGAGCTTCACGAACTGGCGGATCGACCACGACCACCACGGCGGGGGCTACGGCCGCGTCCCGGCCGAACTGGAGGCGTTCGCGGCGGACTTCGAGCAACGGCACGGCCTGCGCGTCGAACGGCGCTACGTGGCGAAGATGCTGCGAGCCGTCCACGGCCTCGCCGGCACGGGGGTCCTTCCTCCCGGCACCCGCGTCACCGCCGTCGTCACGGGTCCGCCCGACCCGCCCGCGGCGGCGTCGTAGGGGGCAGCGCGGGCAGCGCGATGAGCCCCGCCTGGGTCGGCTCGAAGCCGCACGCCCCGAAGTAGAACGGCCGCAGGTGCTCCTCGAAGTCGACGTGGAGCCACTCGCAGCCCGCCGACCGCGCGCCCGCGACCGCGGCGGCCACCAGCTCCCGCCCCACCCCCGCCCCGCGCTGCTCGGCGGCGACCATCGTGTCGAGGACGAAGGCGTGAACCCCGCCGTCCCACGCGACGTTGACGAACCCCGCCAGCCGGCCGTCCTCCCGGCGGGCGCAAACCCAGCCGAGGCTGTGGCGACGCAGCTGCGTCTCCCAGTCGATGGGCAGCTCGGCGTGCTCGAACGCCTCCGCGTGGAGGGTGTTCACCTCACCGTTGTCGAAGCCGCCGCGCCACTCGTAGGTGATCGCCATGGCCGCATCGTAGGCGGGCTGCCGAGCCGCCGGGCCGCCGGGCTGCCGGCCCGAACCGCCCGGCCCGAGCGGCGCGCAGCCGTTGACGGGCCGCGACGGGCGCGCGCCGGGGAGGGGCCGCGAGCCGGACGCCCCGGGCGGACGCGTCGGTGCTTCCCCGGGTCGGCACGCCCACCGCATCCGGCCGACCACCCCGGGGAATCCCGACCGATGAACGCCCTCACCCCCGCGCCGTGAGGGCCCGAGGAACGGAGCGTCCCATGACCCGTCCACGCATCAGGTCCGCCCTCGCGGTGGGCGTCGTGGCCGCCGCCGCGACAGCCGCTCTCGCCGCACCACCGTCCCTGCCCGAGGCGTCGGCGACCCCCGTCGGCGTCCCGCTCCAGACGGGGGTCTGCGCCCACGCGACCACCGGCCTGGCCTGCGTGGACCCGGTCGACACCCAGTGCCACTCCACCCCGGCGACCACCTTCGCCCTCTCCAACTGGTCGAACCTCCGCGTCTTCTACTACTCCGGCACCACCTGCGCCGGCACCGGGACGAGCCTCCTCCCGGGCCTGACCGTCTTCCTGCCCCAGGGCCAGTACTCCTGGCGAGCGGCCATCAGCTAGCAGACTCCCGGCGCACCGCCCTCCGCAACGGCCCGTGCTGGTCCCGGCCCACGCCGACCGACGAGGACGACGTCCGGCGCGGGCCCCGCCGTACCGGGCGAGGCCCACCCGCCTACGACGACATGGTCCAGCGCTGGTGGCTCCTCGCCGCGACGTCCCGAAGGATCGCGCGCAACTCCTCACGCGTTCGCCCCCGCGTCTTGATCGCGTGGCAGTTGGGGCAGAGAGCGACCATCTGGCTGGGGTGGTCGCGTACGGGCGAACGCCCCGCCGCTGTTCGCGGCGGCACACCGGTTCCTGTGGGCTTCACTCCTGTGGAGTGCACGGCCCGGGGCCGCCGAGGGCGGCTCCCGCTCCGGGGCACTGGGCTGGGACCGTGTCGCCTTAGCGCCGGCTCCTCGGCGGCTCGTGCGGGCGCGCGGCACCTCGCCGACCGTCGCGTTCCGTCGCCTTCCACCGTGTTCCGCCCCTGGTGCGGCGCGGATACGCTGATGGGTCGAGGGCAGTACGGGAGCGCTCCCCGCACGACCGCGTCCGGTGGCCCGCACGGGTCGCGGGCGTCCAGACATCACGCGGCAGAAGCGTGTAGCAGCGAAGGGAGCCCGTCGGCATGTCCCGTTCCCCGTTACCCCGCCCGCGCGTTGGAGCGCCGAGACGAGCGCCGCTGCGGGCAGCGGTCGTCGCGCTCTCCGCGACGCTCGCGCTGCTCGCCGCCTTGGCGGCCGTGTTCTCCCCCGCCGCCGCCCAGCCGCCACCCCCGACGCCGACGCCGACGCCGTCGCCGAAGCTGGACAACCCCTACGCCGGCGACGCACGGGTCTACGTCGATCCCGAGTGGTCGGCCCAGGCCGCCTCCGAGCCCGGCGGCGAGGCGGTCTCCGGCCAGCCGACGGCGGTCTGGCTGGACAGCGTCGACTCGCTCGTCGGCGACGGCGTCACCATGGGCCTGCCCGACCACCTCGACACCGCGCTCGCGCAGGGCGCCGACGTCGTGCAGCTCGTGCTGTACAACGCGCCGGGCCGGGACTGCGCCCTGACGCGCTCCGACGGCGAGTTCGCCCACGACGAGATCGACCGGTACCGCTTCGACTTCCTCGACCCCGTCGCCGAGATCCTCTCCGACCCCGCCTACGCCGAGCTGCGGTTCGTCGCCGTGATCGAGCCGTTCTCGCTGCTGCCGTACCTCACCACCCACGTCTCGCCCCGCCCGGAGGCCACCCCCGAGTGCGACGCGATGCTGGCGGGCGGCGGCTACGCGCGGGCCATCGGCCACGCCGTCGCGACGCTCGGCGCGCTGCCCAACGTCTACCCGTACCTCGACATCGCCCACCACGGCTGGTTCGCCGAGCAGGACACCGCCGCCCTCCTGCCGGCGGCCGTCGACCTGCTGGCCGAGGCCGCGACCGCCGCCGGCGGCAGCCTCGCGGACGTCCACGGCCTGGCGACGAACGTGTCCAACCACGGCCTGCTGACCGGCGACGTCGACACCGTCTTCGACGGCGAGCTCGCGTACGCCGCCGCCTTCCGCGCGGCGGCCGTGGCCGCGGGCTTCGACGCCGGCCTCGGCCTGCTCGTCGACACCTCCCGCAACGGCTGGGCCGACGGCCGCGACCTCCGCGCCGACCGCACCTACTGGTGCAACCAGCCCCACGCCGGCCTCGGCGAACGCCCCACCGCCGCGCCCGCGCCCGGCGTGGACGCCTACGCGTGGCTCAAGCCCCCCGGCCGCTCGGACGGCTCTCCGGAGGCCGGCACCGACGGCCAGGGCTTCGCCTTCGCGGAGTGCGACCCGGACAGGACCGGCGCCCTCCCCGACGCCCCACCCACCAACCACTGGTTCTCGGCCCACTTCCGGCAGCTCCTGGCGGCCGCCCACCCACCCCTGTGAGAGACGCCGAGACCCGGTCACGAGATCGTTCGGTGCGGGGGCGTGACGCTGGCGGCCCCACGCCACGCGAAAGCCCCACCGCGGCGGGAAGCCGCGGGTGGGGCTGTTGTACGCGCGTAGGCCGCGAGGGACTCGAACCCTCAACCAAAGGATTAAAAGTCCTCTGCTCTGCCAATTGAGCTAGCGGCCCGTGGAAGCAGCATAGCCCGGACGGCACCGGCGGGCCCGAGGTGTTTCGGGCCCGCCGGTGCGCCGGGTCAGTTGTTCGAGTCGCGGTCGAGCCGGGACCGAGTCGGGGCCGAGCCGGAATCAGCCGCGCTTCCAGCGGGGCTTGTCGGAACGGCGGAAGCCGTCACGGCTGTGACCGCCGCCGTGGCCGCCGCCGTGCCCGCCACCGTGGGAGAACGGGCGCTGGTCGCGGCCGTGGTGCTCGCGGAAGCCACCACGGCGGTCGCCGCCACGGTCCCCGCGCTCCCCGCGGTCGCGGAAGTCCCGGTCGCGGTCGCGGTCCCGGTCGCGCTGGTGGCCGAACGGGCGGCGGTCGCGGTCCCGATCACGGTCCCGGTCCCTGTCGCGGTCACGGAAACGGTCGCGGTCGCCACGGAAGTCCCGGTCACGGTCACGGTCGCGGTCCCGGTCACGGAAGTCCCGGTCGCGGTCGCGGTAACCGCCACGGCGGTCGCCGCCACGGTCCCCGCGGTCGCCACGGTCGCGGAAGTCCCGGTCGCGGTCGCGGCGGCGTTCCTCGGCGCGCGCCTGGCGCGCCGCCTCCCGCGCCTGGCGGGCGGCCTCGGCCTCCGCCTCGCGCGCCTCCCGCTCGGCCTCGCGCTCCGCCTCGGCCACGGCCTGGGCGATGGCCTCGGCCGGGTCGTCGCCGCGCTCGCGCGCCGCGCGCCCGATGAGACGCTCCGCCTCGCCGCGCAGCTCCGCCGCGCGCTCCTTGGCGCGGTCCAGCTCGCGGGCGAGCCGTGCCGCCTCACGCTCGGCGTGGCGGGCGGCCCGCGTGGCGGCCTCGGCCTGCACCTCGCTCAGCGAGCGGGCGCCGACGATCTCGGCCAGCTCCTCACGGAAGAGGTCGCCGCGCCCGATGACGTGCCGCTCGGCGTCGACGCCCGCATCCTCCATCAGCCGGAAGATGGTGCGCCGCTGGTGCGGCAGGGCCAGCGAGACGACGGTGCCCGAGCGCCCGGCGCGCGCCGTGCGGCCGGAGCGGTGGAGGTAGTCCTTGTGGTCGCCGGCCGGGTCGACGTTGAGCACGACGTCCACACCGTCGACGTGGATGCCGCGCGCGGCGACGTCCGTGGCGACGAGGGCGCGCACCTTGCCGTCCTTGAAGTCGGCGAGGGTCCGCGTCCTGGCGCCCTGCGTCATGCCGCCGTGCAGCGCGTCGGCCCGCACGCCCGCCTCGCGCAGCTGCTCGGCGACGCGGTCGGCCCCGAGCTGGGTGCGGACGAAGACGATGGTGCGGCCCTCGCGGGCGGCGATGGCGGCGGTCAGCGGCGCCTTGTCGCGCGGCTTCACGACCAGCACGTGGTGGCTCATCGTGGTGACCGCGCCCTGGGCGGCGTCGACCTGGTGGCTGACCGGGTCGACCAGGTACCGCTTGACGAGGGTGTCGATCTCGCGCTCCAGCGTGGCGGAGAACAGCATCCGCTGGCCGCCGGCCGGCACCATGTCGAGCAGTTCGGTGACCTCGGGCAGGAAGCCGAGGTCGGACATCTGGTCGGCCTCGTCGAGGACGGCGATCTCGACCTCGTCCAGCGAGCACGCGCCGCGCTTGATGACGTCACGCAGCCGGCCGGGGGTGGCGACGAGGATGTCGACGCCGCGCTCCAGCGCGTAGATCTGGTTCCCCATGGAGGTGCCGCCGCACACGACCTTCATGCGCAGCTTCAGCAGCTCGCCGTAGGGCTCCAGCGCGGCGGAGACCTGCATCGCCAGCTCGCGCGTCGGCGTGAGGATCACGGCCCGCGGGTGGCCCGGCCGGGTCCTGGCGCCGGCGAGGCGGGCCAGGGTCGGCAGGCCGAAGCTGAGGGTCTTGCCCGAGCCGGTGCGGCCCCGGCCGAGGATGTCGTGGCCGGCGAGGGCGTCGGGGATCGTGGCCGCCTGGATGGGGAACGGGGTGGTGACGCCGTGGTCGGCGAGGCGGCGCACGACCTGCTGCGGCAGGCCCAGGTCGGCGAAGGTCATGGTCGGCTCGTCGTCCGCCTCGTCGAGGGACGCGTCGTCGAGCGTCGCGTCGTCGAGGGCGGAGTCGTCGAGCGTGGAGTCGTCGAGACCGAGGACGCCGTCCTCAAGGTCGTCGGTGGTGATGATGGTGGCAGGAGCGGACATGCGAGGTGAAACACCTTCCGGAGTCGGTCTTGGTCGGCACGCGCCTTGGCTCCGGTTCCGCAGGTGCTCATGACCGCCTGGATGCGGTCGGCCCCGGCTTGGGCGAGGTACGCGCCACACGGCGCGCTTCGGTGGGGGCGCCGGGCAAGTGGGATCAAACGATCTACAAGCATACGCACGGTGTCACGCCGCGAGCAAATCCGTTATCGGCCGTGCCTCACTCTCCCACCGACTCGGCCTCGACCGCGCCACGACCCGGACCCGACCCGCCCCGGACCCGGCCGGCGAGCTGGAGCAGGTACTCCGTGCGGTTGAGCGGGTTCCGCCCGGTCCGGGCCCTGGCAGGGGCGCGGCCCCGAACGGGGGCGTGACGGCTGGGAGTGAGATCCAACACGCCCTCGCCGCGCGTCAACGCCGGCAGCCGTCGCTGCACCTCGTGGGCACGGCGCGCCGGGACCTCGCCGGTCACCTCGCACAGCGGGCCGCGGGCGGCCGGTGGCGCGTCCGGGACGGCGCCGAGCCGCGCCAGCAGGGGCAGCACCTCGGAGACGGTGTCGACCGGGGCCTCCAGCCGGAAGCGGAGGATCGGCTCGCAGACGACGGTGCCGGCCCGTCGCAGCGCGGCCATCAGCACCAGTGGGGTGAGGAGTTTCACGTCCCGCGCCGTGGTCCCCGGGGGGTCGTAGCCGGATCGGGTCAGGGTGACGAGGCAGTCGGTGACCTGCCAGCCGGCGAGCCCCTGCCGCAGCGTCCGGGTGACGGTCTCGGCCATCGCCTCCCGGAAGGTGGCGACCCTTCCGTAGACGTAGAGCGGGATCGACTCGACGCCGACGCCCGGGGCCAGCCGGAAGGTGATCCCGGAGCCGACGGGTGCCGGTTCGACGCGCAGCCCGACGGTCGCGAGGAACGGGTTGGCGTCGCGGCGCAGGATCTCCAGGGCCTCGCCGACGCCGGCCGGACGTTCCACGTGAATCGTCGTGGTCTCGCGGAACGTGACGGCGAGTCCGTAGTCGGCGGCCAGGGTGGCCTGGATGATCTCCTTCTGCACCTCGCCGTAGAGGGAGAGGGCAACCTCGCCGCGTTCGTCGTCCTGGCGGACGTTGATCAACGGGTCCTGCTCGGCGAGCTCCGACAGCGCCCGCAGCAGGGGGCCGTGGTCGGCGGGGCGGTCCGCCACGACGACGGTCTCCCACGACGGGGGCGCGAAGGCGCCGCGCGCGGGCCCGTCGGCGGGTCCGTCAGCGGACGCGTCGCCCGACACGTCGTCCGACGCATCCCCGAGCACGTCGCCGATCCGCACGCCCGTCAGGCCGCGCAGCTGCGCGATCTCCCCGGCCACGACCTCCCGCCGCTGCCGCGCCCCACCACGGTCGAACACGTGAACAGCGGTGACCTTCGCCCGCCCGCGCTGACCGCCGCTTTGACCGAAGCGGACGAGGTCCCGCACGCGCACCGCGCCCGAGAACATCCGCACGTACGCCACCCGCTCCCCCGCCGGGCCGCGCTCCACCTTGAAGACCGACCCCCGCGACGGGCCCCGGGCGTCGCCCGTGGCCGGCGGCAGGAGGGCGGCGACGCCCGCCGTCAGCGCGTCGACCCCCACGCCCGTGACCGCCGAGCCGGCGAAGACGGGGTGGATCCGGCAGCGCCGCACCTGCTCGGCGAAGGCCGCGCGCACGCGGTCGCCCTCGCGCAGGAGCGCGGCCTCGTCCTCGACGTACGCGGCGAGCATCGCCTCGTCGTGCTCGGCCGTCGCCTCGGCGAGCCGCCGCGCGAACGCGGGGTCGTCCCACCCGTACGGCGTCACCGCCGCGTCCCGCGTGCCGGCCGCGCGCACCGCGCCCATGGGCACGACGTCCACGGCCAGCTTCTGCTCGATCTCCCGCACCACGCGCGCGACGTCGGCGCCGCGCCGGTCGACCTTGTTGACGAACAGGAGGGTGGGGATGCGCAGCCGCCGCACCGTGCGCATCAGCACACGGGTCTGCGCCTGGACCCCTTCCACGGCGGAGACGACGAGCACCGCGCCGTCCAGCACGCCGAGCGCGCGTTCGACCTCGGCGATGAAGTCGGGGTGTCCCGGGGTGTCGATGAGGTTGACGGTCACGTCGTCGTCGACGACGAACGAGGCGACCGCCGCCCGGATGGTGATGCCACGCTGCCGCTCCAGCGCGAGGCTGTCGGTCTGCGTGGTGCCGTCATCGACGCGCCCCACGGCGTCGATGACCCCGGCCGCGTGGAGCAGCCGCTCGGTCAGGCTGGTCTTACCGGCGTCAACATGGGCGAGAATCCCCAGGTTCACGATGTGCACAGGGCGTCATGTCCTCCGAACAGGCAACGATTACCGTCGTCTCGAACACGAACGCCTGCCGCATGCTCGTCTCCTGTCCGCTGCGTTCGGGGACACAACCGGGCAGCAGTGCAGCAGACGCGCACCGCCGGGGCAAACGATTTGTGGCGCTTGGCCTACACGGACGGCCTACGCGGACGGACCAGGCGCGGGCGGGGCCGACCGGAGCAGCCGCTCCCGCAGCGGGGCGAGCCGCGCGGGATCGACGCCCGCCACGGGCCCGAGCCGGTCGAGGAGGTTCGCCGCCTCCCGATACGTCCAGGGCTGCGGCGGGGCCTGGAGGAACCGGTCGAGCGCGGTCGCCGCGCCGTCCCATTCGGCCCGCAGGCAGCGCAGGAGGAAGAGGTTCCCCAGGCCGACGTCGTCCGGCTCCCCGCCCGGCTCCCCGTCCGGTCCGCCGCTGGCGGCGAACGCCGTCTCGGCCTCCCGCCAGGCGTCCTCCTCCGCCGGGTCGCCGGCCCGCCGGTGGACGAGCGCGAGCAGCAGCCGCGACCACCCGACGTCCGCGCCACCCAGCTCCGCCGCCCGCGCGAGGTCCCGCCGCGCCGCGTCGAGGTCACCGAGCAGGAGGTGGGCCTCTCCCCGCTTGGTGTGGGTCCACAGGGCACGGTCGTACCCGAGGTCGAGCGCACGGTCGTAGTCACGCACCGCCCGCTCGTAGTCCGCCCGCGCCAGGTGGACGTGACCGCACTGGGCGAGGGGCCAGGGGTCCTCCGGGTCCAGGGCGAGCGCACGGTCGTAGTCGGCCAACGCCTCGGCCCACCGCCCCATCTGGTGGTACGCCAGGCCACGCGCGTTCACGATCCACTGCCCCTCGGGACCGAGGTCGAGCGCGCGGTCGAAGTCGGCCAACGCCTCCTCGTACCGCCCGGTCTCCCGGTGGACCACGCCCCGCTGGGCGAGGGGCCAGGGGTCCTCCGGGTTCAGGTCGAGCGCACGGTCGAAGTCGGCCAACGCCTCCTCGTAACGCCCGGCCTTCCGGTGGACCCTCCCGCGCTGGGCGAGGGCCCACGTGTACCGCGGGTCGAGGTCGACCGCGCTGTTCAGGTCCCCGAGCGCAGGGTCGTACCGCTCAAGGGAGGAGTGGAGCTCGCCACGATGGGCGAAGGCCCACACGTACGCCGGATCCAGGTCGAGCGCACGGTCGAAGTCGGCCAACGCCTCCTCGTAACGCCCGATCCTGCGGTGGACCATCCCGCGCAGGGCGAAGGCCCACGTGTACCGCGGGTCGAGGTCGACCGCGCGGTCGAGGTCGGCCAGCGCCTCCTCGTAGCGCTCCATGGCGAAGTAGGCGACGCCACGGCAGCCGAGCGCCCACGCGTACTCGGGGTCATGCTCGAGCGCACGGTTCAGAACGGCGACCGCTTCGTCGTGGTTCCCCATACAGCGGAGGGCGTCACCCTGGTGGGCGAGGGCGCGTGTGTGTCCGGGCACCGTCTCCAGGACGCGGCGGTGGTCGGCCACGGCATCCTCGAACCGGCCGAGGCGCCAGTGGGCACGGCCCCGCTCGTAGTACGCGTCCACCGACTCCGGGTCGAGCGCGAGGGCACGCGACGCGTCGTCGACGGTCTGCTCGTAGCGGCCGACGGTGTTGTGGCGCCGGGCGCGGAACGTCAGGATCCGGGCTCGGGCGGACGGGCTCAGGGGCGTGTGGGCCAGCAGGTGGGTCAGGGCGACGCGGACGGCGTCGGCGGGAGGCTCACCAGCTGCGTCCCCGGTTCCGTCGCCAGGAGGGTCGCCGGCCGTCGTGGGGTTCTCGGAAAGGCGTTCTCCCCACTCCGCCAGGGTCGAGGAGTCGGCGTCGCGGCCGGCCTGGCGGAGGATTCCGGCCCAGCGGCGCAGGGTCGCGAGGCCGTGGTCGCAGGCCGCCGCCGCCTCCTCCAGCGCGGGCGTCAGCGCCTGCCGGGGCGCGGCGCACAGGCGGTGGTAGGTCTCGTTGAGCCGCTGCTCGCGCCACTCCGCGTCGCGCCAGCGCTCGTCCTCGGCGATGGCCTCCTCCAGCGCGAGGCGCCGCTCGCGGAAGGCGTCGGCGAGCCGGGTGTGCTGCTCGGCCCACCGGGACGGGGACTGGGTGCGCTGGAGGCGCAGCATCAGGTCGCGCACGACGTCGTGGTAGCGGCCCCGGCCCTTGTCGTCGCTGACGAACGGCAGGCCGCGCAGCCACGCGTACCGGTCCGCGGCGCCCTCGGGTGCGAGGACGGCGCAGACGTCCTCGTCGACGCGGAGCGGCAGCGCGCAGGAGAGGGCCGCCGCCCGCCGCGCCGGGTCGTGCTCCCACTTCAGGAAGCGCTCCACCGCCGTCTCCGAGCCGTCCACGACCTCGCCGGGGCTCGCGGGGTGGGGCTGCGCCAGCATGTCCACGAGGACGGGGAGCCGGCCGGAGAGCTGGAGGACGACCTCGACGGTCGCCTCGTCGGTCACGCCGCGCGCCGTCAGCAGCTCGCGGGCCTCCTCGTCCGTGAACACCTCCAGCGGCGTCTCGGTGACCAGGTCCGCCCAGTCGGCCCAGTGCCGGGGGTTCAGCCGGCCCTGGCCGGAGAGGACCACCACGACGTTGGCCTCCAGCGAGCCGTGTCGCTCCTCGCAGACGACGTCCCGCAGCCAGGTGTCCAGCACGGGGCCGGTGCGCTCGTAGACGTCGAAGAAGAGCACCAGCAGCGTCTGCCGGCGCGCCACCTCCGCGAGGTCGGCCAGGAAGACGGGGGTGAGGACCTTCAGCGGGGCGACGACGAGCTGCACGTCCTCGTGCCCGCGCAGGCGGGAGGAGACGGCCACGCGGGCCCGGCTGCCCAGGCGGGCGACCTGCTGCGGGTCCAGCGGCCCGGTCAGCGCGCCGACGCCCGGCACCGTCCCGAGGACGGAGAGGGCGGCCTGGGCCGCCAGCGTGCCGCCGACCGAGGCCGGGGGCGCGGCCTCACCCGGCGACGTGCCCGGGGAGGCCGCCGGGGCCGGCGTCCCGAACGTGCCCGGGGGCGCCCCGGGGTGGTCCGCCTCCTGGCCGAGCGTCGCCTGGGCGCTCTCCACCTCGTGGCGCCGCTGCCGGTAGTCCCGCAGCCGCTTCTCGAACGTCCTCAGCTCCAGGCCCTGGCGTGCGAGCTGGCCGGCGATGGCCTCCATGGCCTCGACCGGGTCCTGCACGTCGTCGCTCAACGTCACGGTCACGGCGCCCGCCTCGCGGGCCGCCTGGTCCCACTGGCGGATGAGGGAGGTCTTCCCGATGCCGCCGTTGCCGTGGACGTGGAAGAGGTAGCGGAAATCCCGGTCCTGTGGGTCGCGGCCAAGGTTCTCCCGGAACCGCGCCAGCTCGCGCTCGCGCCCGACGAACCCACTGCGCCGCCGTCGCCTGTTCAACTCCTGGCGAGTCAGCCTCCGTTGCGCCACGCCGTCCGCCCCCTTCGCGCCGCCCGTCGCACCTGGCCTCCAGCCTGCCGAGGAGCGGGCGGCGAGGCAAACGTGCCGGCGGGCGGCGAGGCGTGGCGGTGCGGGAACCGGGGTCGGAGCCGGGGTCGAGGTCGGAGCCGGAGCCGGCCGGCCCGCCGGGCCGGAGTCGGCCGTTGGCCCGGCCGCTCGCCCGGTCGTTGGCCCTGTCCCGTCACAGGCGGCTATGTGTTTTGCCGATCTCCCGCCGGTCCCCTATGCTTCCTTCGCCCCCACCAGCACCTTCGGGTGCCCAGGGCGGCCCTCCCGCCCCCGTCGTCTAGTGGCCCAGGACGCCGCCCTTTCAAGGCGGTAGCGCGGGTTCGAATCCCGTCGGGGGTACACGGAACATGGGCGCACGCGTGTGAGCGGTGTTCCGCGCCGCTCGCACGTGGTGCCGCCGCCGACGTCGTGTCGGACATTCCCCCTGGTCGCTGTGGTGTCGTCGCGGTGATCCGTCCCTCCTGGCGCCTGCCACCGTTCGACGGGCGCTTCGAGCGCCCCGGAACGCTCAGGCGGACGCCGCTGAGGCAAATCGCCGCTGCGGGGAGGCCCGTGGGGATGACCGTGACGGTTCGGCTCTCCCCCGCGCGCCGTGTTCGCGTCTCCCGCGATCGGCGGCCGGACCTCTCCCTCTCCGTCAGGTGGACAAAGGGGGCGTCCTCGCCACGTAGACGGTGTTCGTCGCCGTGCCTCCCTGGAGGGGGTTGTCGAACGTCACGACGTGCGCCTCGCAGTCCACGAAGACCTCCGCGAGCACCGAGCCGAAGTGGTCGCTCGGAGGATCGTTGGACCACAGGGCGAACACCCCGCCCGGGTGGAGGTGGGCGCGAAGCCGTCGCAGCCCGTCGGCCTCGTAGAAGGCCGCGTGGCCCGGGTGCAGGACGTGGTCCGGCGCGTGGTCGATGTCGAGCAGGACGGCGTGGAATCGACGGCCCGGGGCCTCGGGATCGAAACCGCTCTCGTCAGCCGCCATCGTGAAGAAGTCGCCCCGGACCAGACGGCACCGGGGATCCGACGTCAGGCGCGTGCCCAGCGGCACGAGCCCCCGCTCGTGCCAGCCGATCACCTCTCCGAGGGCCTCGACGACGACCAACGAGCGCACGCGCGGATTGTCCAGCACCGCCTCGGCGGTGTGGCCGAGGCCGAGCCCGCCGACCACGACGTCCGGGTCGGAACCCGGCGGCAGCCGCGCGAGGCCGAGCTCGGCGAGCGCGATCTCCCCCGCGGTGAACTGGCTGGACATGAGGAACGCGTCGTCGAGCTTCACCTCGTAGACGTCGGCGCCCGACAGGGGATCTCGCCGACGTCGCAGGCTGATCTCACCCTTCTCCGTCGGGCACCAGTCGATCTCCTGGAAACGCGCGCTCATCCGGTCCCTTTCCGTCGCCGTCACGCCGTCACGCCGTCCGGCAGGCTGGGCCGACCGCGACCGCTCGACTATCTCACCCCCTCGGCGGGGTCGTGGGCGCGCGCCTGGGCCCGGATGCCGTCCAGGGCCATGGTGAGGACCCGGTCGCGTTGGGCGTCGCGCACGAAGTTCGCGCCGCTGACGCCGTTGATCAGGAAGAGCACGTCCTCGAAGCTCACGTCGTCGCGGGCCGTGCCGGCCTCCTGGGCCCGCCTGAGCAGCGGCCTGCCGGCGGCGCGGATGAGCTGGCGGCAGGAGGCGAACATCGCCTCCTCGTGGTTGAGCGCGTCGTAGATGGCCTTCTTGGTGGTCGCGTAGCTGACGAAGCGGCGCAGCCAGGTGACGAGGGCCTCCCACGGGTCCAGCTCGCCCAACTCGGTGGCGAAGCGGGCCAGCGCCTCGACCTCGTCGAGGTAGACGGCCTCGAACAGGTGCTCGCGGGTCGGGAAGTTCCGGTAGAGCGTGGCGATGTTGACCCCGGCGCGGCGGGCGATCCCCTCCAGGGAGGCGTTGACGCCGTCGGTGGCGAACGCCTCGCGGGCGGCGGCGAGGAGCGCGTCGAAGTTGCGGCGGGCGTCGGCGCGCTGGGGGCGGCGCACGGTGACGCGCGGTTCTGCCCCCGCCTCGGGTTCGGGTGCGGGTGCGGATTCGGGTGCGGGTGCGGGTGCGGTCGTGGCCATCGGACGTCCTTCCCTCCATGCCGCCGGGCGTTGACAAACGAAGGGGGCCCTTCGTTAAAGTGAAGGCACCCCTTCGATAAGCCGAAGGAACCCCTTCACTTTAGCCCGCCGTCGTCTCGGCGGCCGTCGCCCTCGGTCGCGTCGTATCTCACGTCCCGTCGTCGCCGCCCGCCCGCTCGGGGACGGCGCTCCCCTGCCCGGGGCGGCATTCCCGTCCCCCGTCGCGCAAAGGATCCTGTCATGCCCCGAACGGGCAGAGCCTCGCCCTCGCCGCGAGTCGTCTTCGCGGCACTCGCCGCCGCCACCGCGTTGGTCGCGCTGCTCCAGGCGCTGGTCACCCCCGTGCTGCCGGAGATCCAGTCGGACCTGGAGACGTCCTCCACCACCGTGACCTGGGTGGTCACGGCCTACCTGCTCACCGCGTCGGCCGCGACACCGCTGCTCGGGCGCGTCGGCGACATGGTCGGCAAGGAACGGACCCTGCTCGTCGCGCTCGCCGTCACCGCCGTCGGGTCCGCCGTCGCCGCCGCCGCGCCGACGATCGGCGTGCTGATCGCCGGCCGCGCGCTCAACGGCGTCGGGGCGGCCGTGCTCCCGCTGGCGTTCGCCATCGTGCGCGACGAGTTCCCGCCCGCGCGTGTGCCGTCCGCCGTCGGCGCGATCTCCTCGGTCATCGCGACCGGCGGCGGCGTCGGCGTCGTGCTGGCCGGCCCGGTGGTCAGCCTGCTCGGCTGGCGATGGCTGTTCTGGATACCGGCCGTCGCGGCGGCGGTGATCTGGCTCCTGGCGCTGCGTTTCCTGCCCGCGTCGCCGGTGCGCACCCCGGGCAGGCTCAACCCCGTCGCGGCACTCCTGCTGTCCGGGTGGCTGGTCTGCCTGCTGCTGCCGGTCACGAAGGGAGACGCCTGGGGCTGGACCTCGGCGCCCGTCCTCGGGCTGCTCGCGTTGGCCGTCGCGCAGTGCGCCGTCTGGGTGTGGCTGGAACTGCGCTCGGCCGTCCCCCTCATCGACATGCGGCTGATGCGGCTGCCCGCCGTCTGGACCACCAACCTCGTCGCGCTGCTGTTCGGCGCGGTCATGTTCACCCTCTACGCGTTCCTGCCGATGTTCCTTCAGACCCCGACCGCCGCCGGCTACGGCTTCGGCACCTCGGCCACGGGCGCCGGGCTGCTCCTGCTGCCCATGCTGGTCGGGATGGCCGTGCCCGGCTTCCTCAACGGCGCGCTGAGCCGGGTGATGGGCGCGAAGGCCCAGCTGGTCGCCGGCTCCGCGCTGCTGACCCTCGGCTGCGGCTGGCTGGCGTTCCTGCACGACAGCCGGTGGGAGGTCTGCTCCGCCACGGGGCTCGCGGGTGTCGGGATGGGCCTGGCCTTCTCGTCAACGGTCAACCTCGTGGTCGGCGGCGTCCCACCACACCAGACGGGCGTCGCCTCCGGGATGAACACCAACCTGCGCACGATCGGCGGCTCCGTCGGCACCGCGGTGGTCAGCTCGGTGATCGCCTCAACCCTGCTGCCTGGCGGCACGCCGGCGGAGTCCGGCTTCACCCGGGCGTTCGCCCTCCTGACCGCGCTCGGCGCGGGGGCGCTGCTCGTCGCCCTGCTCGTGCCAACGAGCGGACGACGCGATGGTGGGCGGTGGCGGACGGGCACGACGGCCGTGGTGGCGGGGGGCGGGGGCGCGTCCGGGGTGGTCGTCCCCGGGCCCGTCGGGGTCACCAGGGGCTGAACTCCCGCCTCGGCTGGCCGAGAGCGGCGGTCGGCGGCACGCGGCGCGGCGCGCGGCCGGCGCGCGGAAGGCTCGCGTCCGCGCCTGCGCCCGCGTCGGGGGACGCGTCGTCCCCTTCGGGGCGCGCACTTGCTCCACTGCTGGGCCGGGCGACCCCGAGAGAAGAACGGTCGAAACGTCTGGAGATGTGTGGGCGGCGAACCCGGATCGGAGACAATCGGAGGGCACGGAGGGGCTGCGGCTCCTAGTCTCCGAGTTGAGGTGGTTTCACGCGAGATGACCGAAGCTAGAGAAGTCAACGGAAACTGCCCGACCCACGAGTAACGCCGCAGGTCACGCCCTGTGGTCCCCGCGCACGCGGGGGTGGTCCCCGGTCAGACCACGGACCGCCGAGCACGCACCCGTGGTCCCCGCGCACGCGGGGGTGGTCCCGTGGCCACCGCTCCGGAAGGCACCTGCAACGCGTGGTCCCCGCGTACGCGGGGGTGGTCCCCGGCTGTCGAGCTGGTGGACCTTCTTGCCCTGTGGTCCCCGCGCACGCGGGGGTGGTCCCGGCCCGACGGCTCTGGACGGACGCTCGGACCGGTGGTCCCCGCGCACGCGGGGTGGTCCCAGCAGCCCCGCGGCCTCCAGCAGGCTCGCGTAGTGATCCCCGCGCACGCGGGGGTGATCCCTGCACGAAGAACGGTTCCGGTAGCAGGGTGAGGTGGTCCCCGCATGCGCGGGGGTGTCCCGTGTCGCGACCGGGGCTCATTGGTTCATATACATGAACTACGTTCTGTATACTGACAATATCGGGACACGTCTGGTAGGACAGGCCCATGTCAATGAGCCGACGGGTACTGATGGGCGCCGTTGCGGCGGGCGTGACGATGGGAGCCGGCGTGGGTGAGGCAGCCAGGGCGGCGGGGCGGACGGGCGTGCCCGCCGGCTCCGACGCACCCGCTCCCACCGCACCGCACGAGGACGACGACTACGACGGCTCAGCCCTGTGGCTGCGCTACGTACCGATCAGCGACCCGCACCTGCTCAGGCGGTACCGGCGCCAGGTCACCACCGTCGTCGTCGAGAACGCCGACCGGAACCCCTCCTACCGCCACACACCGAACCTGACCATGGCCCCCGGCTCCACCGAGCGGCTGATGGCCTCCACCCTGGAGGCCGCCCGCGAGGAGCTGGTCCGGGGCCTCAGCGGCCTGCTGGACCACCCGGTGCGGGTGCACAACGGCCCCGGCCGCGCCCTCCCCGACGGCTCCGTCGTCGTGGGCACCCGCGACAGCTCGTGGGCCGTGCGCCGCTTCGTCCCGGCCGGGGACCTGGAGGCGGTGGGCCGGGACGGCTTCGTCATCAGGTCGGTGTCCCAGGGGCAGCGGGCGTTCACCATCATCGCGGGCACCACCGACATCGGGGCGCTGTACGGCGCGTTCGCGTTCCTGCGGCGCCTCCAGACGCACAAGCCCGTCACCGGCCTGGACATCGCGGACGCGCCCCGGGTCGCGAACCGGCACCTGAACTACTGGGACACCGAGCGCCTCTACGCCGGCAACGACGCCTCGGGCACGGGGGGCCTGAACGGCGAGAACGGCGCCATCTTCAACTTCGCCGCCACCGGCGCCAGCGCCAGCCGCAACCTCCCCCTCATCCTCGACCGCTACCTCGTGGCGGCACGGGCGATGGCCTCCGTCGGCATCACCGGCATCACCATCAACAACGTCAACGCCAACAACGCCTACCTCACGCCCGAGTACATCGCCCAGGAGGCCGCGCTGGCCGACGCGTTGCGCCCCTACGGCATCCGGCTCGCGCTCTCCATCAGGTACGCGGCGCCCATGGACAGCCGGTTCGCGCCCGACACTCTCACCGAGGAGCAGATGGCGCCGGACCACCCCGACTTCCAGGACTGGTGGGCGCGGAAGGCCCGCCAGATCCAGGAGTCCGTCCCCGACCTGATCGGCTTCACCGTCAAGGCCAACTCCGAGGGCCAGCCGGGCCCCCAGGACTTCGGCCACGACCACGGCGACGGCGCCAACGGCATGGCGACGGCGGTGGCCCCGTTGGGCCTGACGATCTACTGGCGGACCTTCGTCTACAACCCCGACGTCGACACCGACCGCCTGAAGCGGGCCTACCTGGAGTTCGGCCACATCGACGACGAGCCCCAGCCCGACGGAACGAAGGGCCGTTTCCTGGACAACGTCTTCCTCCAGACCAAGAACGGCCCGCTGGACTTCCAGGCCAGGGAGCCCATCCACCCGATGTTCGGCCGGATGGAGAACACCAACCAGGCGCTGGAACTCCAGATCACCCAGGAGTACACCGGCCAGAACCGCATGCTCTGCTTCCTGGCGCCCATGTGGGAGGAGATCCTCAAGACCGACACGTACGCGACCGACGCGCAGGGCGAACTGCTGGAGCAACGCCTCGTCGGCCACGTCGTGGACGGGACCGTCCAGAACCACGCGGACACCGCCATCGTCGGCGTCGCCAACTTCGGCAACGCGGACAACCTGACCGGCCACCACTTCTCCCAGGCGAACCTCTACGCCTTCGGCCGCCAGGCCTGGGACTGGACGCTGGAGTCGGCGGACATCGCCGACGACTGGGTCCGGATGACGTGGGGGAACAGCCCGACCGTCGTCGAGGCGATCAGCGCCATGATGATGGGCTCCTGGGAGGCGCTGGTGAGCTACCAGACGCCGCTCGGCATCGGGCACCAGTTCACGGCCGACGTGCACTACGGCCCCGGCCCGTCGGAGTCCCACCTCCCGCGCGAGGACTGGAACCCCACCTACTACAACCAGGCGGACAGCGTCGGCCTGGGCTACGACCGCTCCCCCACCGGCAGCGACCTGACCGCCCAGTACTTCCCCGCGCTCGGCGCGCTGTACGCGGACATCGACACCGTTCCCGAGAACCTGATGATGTGGTTCCACCACGTGCCGTGGGACCGCCCGATGAGCAGCGGCAGGATCTTCTGGGACGAGCTGGTCCACCACTACTACTCGGGCGTCCGGTACGTCGGCGAGATGCGGCGCACGTGGGACGCGCTGGAGCCGGAGATCGACGCCCGCCGCTTCGCGGAGGTCCGGGCGAAGCTGGAGCTCCACGAGGTGGACGCGGCGGACTGGCGGGACACGTGCGTGGGCTACTGGCAGGAGTTCAGCGGCAGGGAGATCCGCGAGACGGCGTGATGGGTGATCCGGGTGGCCCGCACGACTCCGGTTGTGCGGGCGGCTTGGTGGGCCGCACAGGGCAGGCCGAACGCTCGCCGATTCCGGGGGATGATTGGCGAGGCGCCGAACCACGGTGCTGGAGCTACGCGCCACGAAGGACGGACCGAAATGTCCGAGTCTCAGGAAGTTAGTAAAAACGGCACTCCCCGCGAGTAACGCCGCAGGTCACGACCTGTGGTCCCCGCACACGCGGGGGTGGTCCCTCGACGATGGTCTCGGGAGCGACGGGGGTGAAGTGGTCCCCGCACACGCGGGGGTGGTCCCTCGCCCACCGCCGCCCGGTCCACGCCGCAACGGTGGTCCCCGCACACGCGGGGGTGGTCCCGGTGGCTTGGTCGGTCGGTTGGTCCAGCTGCTGTGGTCCCCGCACACGCGGGGGTGGTCCCATGCCCGAGACCGGGACCCCGCTGCTGCGGGTGTGGTCCCCGCACACGCGGGGGTGGTCCCGGCGGGAGGGGGTACTCGCCCTGAATCCGGTCGTGGTCCCCGCACACGCGGGGGTGGTCCCTCAGCCCACGCCGCGCCGCGCTCGCGCTGGCCGTGGTCCCCGCACACGCGGGGGTGGTCCCCTGGCCAACCTTGTCCAGCGCCAGCGGGATCGGTGGTCCCCGCACACGCGGGGGTGGTCCCGGGGATATCGTCTACGGCCCGTTGCTCGTCGAGTGGTCCCCGCACACGCGGGGGTGGTCCCCCGGTGTTGACCGCCCCCTTCAGCTCCGCAAGAGTGGTCCCCGCACACGCGGGGGTGGTCCCCGCTACCTCCGCACCGCCGAGGAATACGACCCGTGGTCCCCGCACACGCGGGAGTGGTCCCTCGCACTTGGCGGGGGTCTTGGCGCCGGCCGGGTGGTCCCCGCACACGCGGGGGTGGTCCCCACTTCGGCTTGCCCATCTGGACGCGCCAGGTGTGGTCCCCGCACACGCGGGGGTGGTCCCTCGCCGACGTACCCAGCGCAGACAGCGGCAGGTGGTCCCCGCACACGCGGGGGTGGTCCCGAGGTCCGCGCGGTGCTGCGCAACCCGGAGACGTGGTCCCCGCACACGCGGGGGTGGTCCCTCGCGGTGGCAGTGCAGGTAGGCCCGGTTGCCGTGGTCCCCGCACACGCGGGGGTGGTCCCTCCCACGTGTCCGTGAAGCGGAAGCCCTTGTAGTGGTCCCCGCACACGCGGGGGGTCCCAGTTGGGGCGACGCGTTCCTGTCCGGCCCCGGGTGGTCCCCGCACACGCGGGGGTGGTCCCGACCTCCCGTTCTGCCGGGCGAGGTCGGCGAGGTGGTCCCCGCACACGCGGGGGTGGTCCCAGGGTGGCGTCAGGGACCTGGGCAGGCATGGGGTGGTCCCCGCACACGCGGGGGTGGTCCCGGCGCACCCCAAGACCCGCAGGATGGAGACGACGTGGTCCCCGCAGACGCGGGGGTGGTTCCGCCTTGGCCGACGCCGGGGTCCCGTTCTAAATGTGGTCCCCGCACACGCGGAGGTGGTCGCTCACGGCGGCACGTGGTCAAGGCGGTGGCCTCCGTATGGGGCTCCCGGTGTAACTGGTGTCGATGGCGGGCTCGCGGGAGTATCGCGGCATGCGGATTCTGTTGCTCGGTGGCAGCTGGTTCCTCGGGCGCTCGATCGCCCAGCAGGCGCTCGGGCGGGGGTGGGAGGTGACGGCCTTCAGTCGTGGGCGGTCGGGTCGCCACGCCGACGGTGTGCGTGCTGTGCGCGGCGACCGGACCTCGACGGACGACCTCGAACGGCTCGCCGCCGAAGGCCCCTGGGACGCGGTGATCGACACCTCCTCTGCTGACTTCGCGCCTCGCCGGGTCCTGGCGGGCGCACGGGCTCTGGAGTCGGCGGCCAGTCGGTACGTGTACGTCTCCACCGTGAACGCCTACGCGGGGTGGCCGGACGAACCGCTGACCGAGGAGTCCAGGCTTCTGGACGCGCCACCGGACGCCGACGACGAGTTCGGGCGGGAGCGGGGGCCGGCCGGCTGGTACGGCGTACAGAAGGCGGGCTCGGAGCGCGCCGTTCGGGAGACGTTCGGGGAGGGCCGAACGGTGATCCTCCGCCCCGGTGTGATCCTGGGGCCGGAAGAGTACGTGGGGCGTCTGCCCTGGTGGTTGATGCGCGCACGTCGGGGCGGCACGATGCTCGCCCCCGGCGATCCGACGCGCGGCATCCAGCCTGTTGACGTCCGGGACGTGGCGTCCTTCGCGCTGGACCGGGCGGCGGCCGAAGGCGGCGGCGCCTACAACGTCGCGGCCAGGGGCAACGAGACGATGGCTGACTTCCTGAAAGCCTGTGTGGCGGCTGTGGGCGGCGGCGGCACGTTGCGGTGGGTTCCGGACGAGATGCTCGTCCGGCACGGCGTGAAGCAGTGGACGGAACTGCCGCTGTGGCGGACCGCGCCTGGTGTCTGGGCGGTCGACGCCTCCGCCGCCCGTGCGGCGGGGCTGGACTGCCGGCCGCTGGCACAGACCGTGGCCGACACCTGGACCTGGTTGCACAGCGGGGGCACCCCGGTGGAACACCCCCGCTGGACCGAACACGGCATCACACCCGAGCGCGAAGCGGCCATCCTGGCCACCCTCGACTAACGGCCCAGTGCGAGCGGCGCCGAAGCCCCGAGAACAGCACGGCGGCTGGCCGTGAAGTCCTCACACGCCGCGCCCAGTTCACGGATCACAGGTGCGTCGAGGTGGCTACACGTGAGGTCTGCGCGCAGGCTGGCCACCCGCTGCACCAGGCCGAGGCTGCTCCACTCAGAGCCGAGGGCGAGGACCGGCTGCGCGGCCTCGGCGGCTCCGTCGAGTTCCCCTCCGGCGATGCGGGCCCGCGCGAGGTCGATGCTGGCCTTCCCTCTCAGCGTCGGCTGCTCGCCGTCGGCATCGAACAGTTCCAAGGCACGAGTGGCGGTCTCCTCGGCACCATCGGCATCACGCAACAGCAGATACGTCGTCGCGGTGGACATCGCGGCGCGGGCCGGAGGCATCCCGAACTCTCCACCCACGTCGTCATGGAGGTCGTCGCGCCGACCCGTGTCGCAACGCGTGGCGTCCTGCATCGCTCGCTGTGCTCCCTCCTGGTCGCCGACGTGCGCATGCGCCCGTGCGGCGATGACCGCCAAGCGCAGCGCGCCGGTGTCGCCCAGGCCTCCGAACGACCGAGAGGAGCGGGCCAGACGCACGGCGTCGGCCGGTCGGCCGTCCCAGTACGCGAGGTAGGCCAGGGCACCGTGGGCGTAGGCCTGCAGTGGCCCGTGGTCGATGACCTCTCCGTACAGCGCCGCAGTGCGGGCGAGTTGTACAGCGGTCGGCAGGGATCCCAGATCGAACGACGCGGAAGCCATCAGGGCGGCGGTCGCGCCGGCCTGCAGATAGAGCCGCTCTCGTTGCCGCACCCGCTGGGTGCGGTCCAACATCGCCTGGCTCACGTGGAGCAACTCGGCCCCGCGACGGTACGCCTCGGCGGGGGCGGTGTGCAGGTAAATCCGAGCCAGCGTACGAACGTCGTCCTCGACCTGGTCGATCGTCAGGTCGGGCAGACTCTGTGCGGCGGCTTCTCCGGCATGGTCAGCCGCATTGCGTGCGGTCATCCTCATCTCGCTCTCGTCTGTCGCCCGTCCACAGGGCAGGGGCGCGGCTACTTCGTTCGCCGGAGGAGCGAGGATCTCGCCCACAGGACGTCCGAACATGTGCTCAAGGATCGTGGAGGCGGGCCAGTTCGGCAGCGAACGGACTTTGCCAGCCGTCCATCGGCGATACGACTGCTCTGACACCGTCGCTGTGCCGATCGAGGGATCGCCGGTCGTCGTCGCTACCTCTCGGGCGGCCTTCTCGTACGCGCGACGGAAGACGTCGTAGGTCCACCGGCGCTGTTGGACCAACAGATGCAGGAGGGTGCGGCTTTCCATCTCCGCCTCTCTGTTGAAGAACTGGGCGTGAGCGCGTCGTGTCCACTGCCAGTGTTCCCCTTTTCGCTGACACAGCGGAGACGAGCACGCACGTGGCACCCAGGTGAGACCCCAGCGACAGGGCGTGTCGCCCGTCCGGGGACCAGGTGAGGTGTTCTGCGACATGGCCCTGATCGCTGTCAGGCGCGAGGCTCGGTGCCCTGGTTGCCGCCTGTGCGAAGGGACGGACCGTGATCGATCCGCATGCACCACCTTCTCCCACCGTCGTTGCTCTGCGTGCGTGGTTGCCGCCTGCCGACGTGAGTGTCCGGATCGTGCCGTGTCGGGTGTGGTTCGGCGACACGGCGGCGCGTCGCAGCGCGCTGGCCGGGGTCGGGGCGGGTCTGGGGTGGGGGTGGTGAGGGTGGTGGTGCCGTACTGCGGGTGGTGTTGGACGGGGGTGGTTGACCTGGTGGTGGTGGGGTTCGTCGAGACGAACTCGGGGGCGGGCTGGTCACGTCACGCCTGCGCGTCCTGCGTCGACCGTTACCGCATCGTGCCGGCCACCGAGCAGCCCGAGGGCTGGCGGGGCGAGGTCACCTACCGGACCTCGACGCAGGACACGCCGTGATCGGGGGTCTGGGTGGCGATAAGGAGGTGTTGCGGGACGTGGCGCATCCGTGGATCGGGCAGCGGGTCGTCGAGCCGCGCACCGGGAGGGCGGGGTGGCTCGGGTTGGTCGTCGAGCACGTCTCCTATGACGTGCTGGGGCGGGAGCGGGTGTTGTGGACGGAGGCGCATCTGCGGCCCGTGGACGGGTCGGGGTGGGAGTGGCGGGCCGACCTCGACAGCCTCAGCCTCAAGCCTGCCGAACAGTCGCCTCCGGCCGAGGAGAGGCCGCCGTCGATGACCTGAAGGATCCCGAGCCGCCGCCCGAAGGCCCCTGCACCGGCCAGGCGGACGGTGGTTCGGGTAAGTCCCCCGACCGGACCAGCCCCGAGCGGCAGCGGACGCTCTGCCGCTCCCGCCCCGGTCCGCCCCTTCGCTGGGGTGCCGCACCGCGGTGAGGGACAACCGCCCACCCCGGGACAGCTGATTCACACCCACACCCCGGGGTGGGCGGACGCACGTCACAGCTTTGCAAGAGAGCGCGTCCCCCCGTTGGGGTTGCCGGCCGAAGCAGGGTGGTATGTCATCACGCTGCCGACAACACGCGGGTAAACGAGGGGAGAGCCGGTGCACGGGCTGGAGGGGACGGATCCTCGGCGGATCGGACGGTACCGGATCACCGGGCGGTTGGGGGCCGGTGGGATGGGCCGGGTCTACCTGGGGCGTTCGCCCAGCGGGCGGCTGGTGGCGGTGAAGGTGGTGCGGCCGGAGTTGGCCGAGGATCCGGGGTTCCGGCGCCGGTTCGCGCGGGAGGTGGCGGCGGCGCGGAAGGTGACGGGGTTCTTCACCGCGGCCGTGGTCGACGCCGACCCCGACGGTTCGCCGCCGTGGCTGGCCACCGCCTACGTGCCGGGCCTGGCGCTCGACGAGGCCGTCGCGGCGCACGGCCCCTGGCCGGCGCACGCGGTGCGGGCGCTCGGGGCGGGCCTCGCGGAGGCGTTGGAAGCCGTCCACGCCGCCGGGTTGGTGCATCGGGACCTCAAGCCGTCGAACGTGTTGATCGCCGCCGACGGGCCCCGCGTGGTCGACTTCGGTATCTCCGTGGCGGCCGAGGCGACGGCCCTGACCCGCACCGGGACGGTCGTCGGCACGCCCGGGTTCATGGCGCCGGAGCAGCTCACCGGGGCGCCCGTCACGCCGGCCACCGACGTGTTCGCGCTGGGCGCCGTGCTGGCCTACGCGGCCACCGGCACCGGCCCGTTCGGGACCGGCTCGGCGCAGGCGCTCAACTTCCGCATCGCGTACGAGGAGCCCGACCTCGGCGCGCTGCCGACGGCCGAGCGGGACGTCGTCGCCCGCTGCCTGGCCAAGGACCCCGCCGCGCGGCCGGCGGTCGCGGCGCTCGTCGAGGAGCTCGCCCCGGCCGGGGCGGAGGAGGACGACGGACAGCAGGTCGGAGGGGCCGCCGTCACCGCCGCGCCCTGGATACCCACCGCCGTCACGCGCGCGATCGCGACCACGGTCACCGCGGCCGCCGCGCCCACCCCGACGGAGCCGGTGGTCGCGCCCGTCGCCACGCCGCAGCCCACCCCACAGCCCGCCACGCCACAGCCCGCGACGCCGCCCACCGCGGCACCCGCCGCCGCGCCGGCCGTGACCGGCGAGTCCGCGGCGCGGCCCGGCAGCGCGTTCTCCCTCCGCCTGGCGATCGTGGCCATCGCGGCCTCCATGGCCCTGCCCGCGGTGTACGGAAACGTCGCCCTGAACAGCATGGCCGAGGGCTCGTTGCCGTACGTCCTGGCCGCGGCGCTGAGCGTCGGCAGCTGCGTGGCGGCGCTGGTCACCTCACGTCCCGGCCGCACGCGGCCCGTGCCCCGGTGGCCGAGGTACCTGCTCCTCACCTCCACCGTCGTCAGCATGCTGCTCTTCGTGATACTGGCGTTCGCCGTGCTGGAGGAGGAGGGGAACCTCACGCCCCTGGGGCCGGGCGTGTGGGTCTACGTCGTCGCGTGCGCGGTCATGACCTACAGCGCGGACCGGTTCCCGGCGGCGCGGCGGGGGTCGCCCCGCTGAACCTCGGCCCTCCGAACGTGGGTGTGGTGAGACGCGCCCGTCGGCCCGGCGGTGTGGACGACCGTCCTGAACGTGGCTGTTGCCGGTTCGGCCCGCCCCCGGGCCCACCATCCCCGGGGGCGGGCCGGGCAGCTGGTGCCCGTCCTGCTGTTCGCTGTTCCGTCCTGGGCTCAGGCGCCGTTCGTAGGGCGCCGCGTCAACGCCAGGAGCCGGCGAAGATACCGCGGCCGAAGTCCCCGATCGCCTCGTTGACGCCGATCTCCGTGATGAGGTTCGTCGGGACGCAGTTGCTGAACGCGTAGATCTCGCGCGTGTCGCGGGTGAGGTTGACCGCCGAACTGGCGGGGTCGATAGCGCCGCAGACGTCGGGAGGCGCGGGGTTCGGGATGACCTGCACGTCGCCGGTGTAGTTCTCGCCGCTCCAGAAGCACATTCCCTGAAGGGCCTCGTGCTTGTTGAGCTCCGCCCGGCACAGCAACTCGGGGTCGTTCTGCTGCTGCGCCTCGGCCGCGACGACGGGCATCGTCAGCGACGCGCACGCGACCATCACCGCCACGGCGACCCTCGCCAGGTTCTTTCTCATTCAACCTTCTCCGTTCTCTCCGGTGAGGAGGGGCGGGCCTTTTCCATCGGGAAACAGAATCCGTCGCCCGCTCTTTCGCCCCCTCAGCATCCCGATGCAGCCGAGGGCCGTCATCACCCACAGGGAGGGATCTCGAAACGCCGTCACCGGCGCGTGGCGAAAGAAAGAACTCGCCTCTTCCCGCCCTCGCTCCTCATGCGCGGGAAAAGAAACGTCACGGCCCGAGGGAGAGGTTCACGCGCGCCGGTATTCCCGAATCTGTTCGCGAAGAGGAAAGAACACGAAGGCTAATGCGGTGAACGATTACCGCGGGGCTCGGTGAGACGTACTGCTTTCCGGAGAGGTCGCGCCGCCGGGTCGGGGAGGCACCCTCGACGTCCTGTGCCGGCGTGCCGCGGCGGCGCGCCGGACCGGAGCCCCACGCCCGGCGCGATGGGCGCGCCGAGGGGGTGGCGCGGACGGAGGCGGGAGAATGGGGGCGTGCTGGAGATGACGCGCGAGGCGTTCGAGGAGCTCGTCAGTGACGGGCTGGACCTGCTGCCGACGGAGCTGACGCGGCTGATGGACAACGTCGCCGTGTTCGTCGAGGACGAGCCGCCGCCCGAGGACCCCGAACTGCTCGGGCTCTACGAGGGGATACCGCTCACCGAGCGCGGCGAGTGGTACGCGGGGGCGCTGCCGGACCGGATCACCATCTACATGGGGCCGACGCTGCGGATCTGTGAGACGCGCGAGGACGTGGTGGACGAGGTCGCGACCACGGTGGTGCACGAGGTGGCGCACCACTTCGGGATCGAGGACGAGCGGCTGCACGAGCTCGGCTGGGGCTGACCGGAGCGGCGGGCTGAGGGGTCGCCGGAGTGGCCGGGCGGCCGGGGGTCACGGTGGGAGGACGGCGCGGAGGTCGTCGGCCGGGTCCGGGGCGCCGGCCAGCGCGGTGAGGCGCTGACGGGCCGTGTAGCGGCCGTGCGTCAGGCACCACCGCAGCCACGTGTCGAGCGCCTTCGCGTCGACCGTCTCCCCCGGCAGCACCGCAGGCCAGCCCAGGGCGCGGGCCTGCGCCGTCACCTTGGCGCCGCCGCGCACCGGGTCCACGGCGATCGGCGGCACGCCGACGCGCAGCGCCAGCACCAGGCCGTGGAGGCGGTCGGTGACGACGACGTCCATCCGTTCCAGCGCGGACAGCAGCTCCTCGGCCGTGCCGCACAGCCGCCCGTCGGCCGGGTCGAGGCGGGTCTCCAGCACCACCGGCGCGCACGCCGCGCCGGCCAGCCAGTCCGTCACCGTCCCGGCCACGGCGTCGTGGAGGCGGCGCCCGCCGTACTCGCCCTGGCCGTGGGTGAGCAGCACGCCGACCACGGGAGGGCGGCCGGGAGCCGGGCCGCGCAGCGACAGGTCGCGGCCCGGGACCGCGCCGGCCCGGCCGTCGCGGGCGAGGACCGTGTGGAAGCCGGTGGCCGCAGGGTCGGCCGGGTCGACGAGGGAGGTTCCGACGGCGACGCGCCGGCAGCCGGCGAAGCGGCGGTGCAGCTCGGCCAGCTGGGGTCCGTGGAGGGGGCCGCAGACGAAGAGCAGCAGCGCGTAGTCCTCGGGGCGGGCGTCGTCGAGCGTCAGCCCGTCGGGGACGAAGCGGGGGCTGAACGCCACGTCGTAGGGGACGCCCCGCTCGTCGAGGACCTGTTCGACGCGGCGCAGCGCGAGCACGTCACCGGCCGTGGCCTCGCCGTCGGCGAAGCTGAACCACCCGGTGAGCAGCGCCCGTCGCCCGCCTCCCGGCATCCCGCCGTGTCCCATCCGCAACGGGTCTCCCTGCGGCGTCGCGCGAAACGTCCCCGGCGTTTCGCCGGGCCGGTCGCGGGCACTCGCCGCGGGTGCCCGAGACGAGCCCGCCCAGCTCCCGTGTCGGGGTGGTGATCGCCACCCGGAACCGCGCCGCGCGGCTGGCCGGGACGTTGGAGCGGCTGACGGCGCTGCCCGAACGGCCGGACGTCCTCGTCGTGGACAACGCCTCCGGTGACGACACGGCGCGCGTGGTCGCGGACCGGTTCCCCGACGTGCGGCTCCTGCGGCTGCCGACGAACCGCGGCGCGCTGGCCCGCAACGACGGCGTCCGCGCCCTGCCCCACCACCCCTACGTGGCCTTCAGCGACGACGACTCGTGGTGGGAGCCGGGCGCGCTGGCCGAGGCGGCGCGGCTGCTGGACGCCGAGCCGTCCCTCGGGCTGGTCGCGGCCCGCACGCTCGTCGCCCCCGACCGGTTCCCCGACCCGCTCAACGCCGCCCTGGCCGGCTCGCCGCTGGGCCACGGCCGTGGGGCGGGCCGGCGCGACGGGCTGCCGGGGCCGCCCGTCCTCGGCTTCCTCGGCTGCGCGGCGGTGGTGCGCCGTTCCGCGTTCCTGGCCGTCGGCGGCTACCACGCGCTGCTGTTCTTCGGCGCCGAGGAGACCCTTCTCGCCTACGACCTGGCCGCCGCCGGCTGGGTCTCCTGCTACGCGCCCCAGGTCACGGCGGTCCACGAGCCGGCGGAAGGGGGCCGACGACCGGGGCGCGGGGCGCTGGTGCTGCGCAACGAGACCCTGACGTCCTGGCTGCGCCGCCCGCTGCCCGTGGCGCTCCGCGCGACCTGGCGGCTGGCGCGGCGGGCCACGGCGGACCCGGCGGCGCGGCAGGCGCTCGGCCAGCTCTCCGTGCGGCTCCCGGCCGCGCTCCGCGCGCGCCGCCGGCTGCCGCGGGACGTGGAACGCGACATCCGGCTGCTGGAGGCGTGGCGTGGGGCCTGAGGACGACCACCGGGGCGGTGCCTGGGGCAGCGACGGGGACGGCGCCTGGGACGAGTCGGTCACGGTCGTGGTCATCACGCACGACCGGCGCGCGGAGGTGCTGCGCACCCTCGACCGGCTGGCCGGGCTGCCGGAGCGGCCCCGCGTCGTCGTCACGGACAACGGCAGCCGCGACGGCACGGGCGAGGCGGTCGCCCGGCACGCCCGGCACCGGCCCGGGGTGCGGCTGCTGCGGCCCGGCGCCAACCTCGGCGCGCTCGGCCGCAACCTCGCCGTCCGCTACGTCGCCACGCCCTACGTCGCGTTCTGCGACGACGACACCTGGTGGGAGCCGGGCTCCCTGGCCCGCGCCGCCGCGCTGCTCGACGCGCACCCCACGGTCGCGGCCGTGACCGGGCGGATCGTGGTGGAGCCGGGCGGCGCGGAGGACCCCATCGTGGCGGAGCTGCGCGACTCGCCGCTGCCGAGGCCCGAGGCCCTGCCGGGGCCGGCACTCGGCTCGTTCCTCGCGGGGGCGACCGTGCTGCGCGTCGACGCGTTCCGCGCGGCGGGCGGCTTCTCGCGCCGGCTGTGGCTGGGCGGCGAGGAGGAGCTGCTGGCCGCCGATCTCATGGCGGCCGGGTGGTGGCTGGTCTTCGACGAGGGGATGACCGTGCACCACGCGCCGTCGGTGGCGCGGGACGCGACGGGCCGCCGGGCGGACGGCATCCGCAACACGCTGTGGACGACGTGGCTGCGGCGGCCGGCCGGCGTGGCGCTGGGCCGCACGGCGCGGCTGCTGGCGGGGGTGCCGAGGGACGCGGTGTCGGCCGGGGCCGTGCTGCGGGCGCTGGCCGGGCTGCCGTGGGTGGTGCGGGAGCGTCGCGTCGTGCCGCCGGAGGTGGAGAGGCGGCTGCGGCTGCTGGACCGCCGGCAGCTCTCCTCGCGGGCCCGCCGCTACGTCGGCTGAGCGGACGGCCGAGCGGACGGCCGAGCGGACGGACGAGCGGACGGATGAGCGGGAACCGCCCGCGGGTCAGGTCACAGGACGGTGGCGAGGGCGGTCAGGACCTCGTCGTGTGTGATGCGCAGGAGTCGCGCGTCCGGGCTGTCGCCGTGCGGATCACCGCCGTCGGGGCCGCCGCCGTGCGGGGCGCCGTCGTTCCCGGGGTGCCACAGGACGCGGTGGCGCGGCACGTCGGGCGGACCCCACCGGGCGGGGGACACCGGGCCGAACAGGGTGACCGACGGCGTGCCGAGCGCCGTCGCGAGGTGGGAGACACCCGTGTCGCCGACGACCACGGCCTGCGCCCCGGCCACCAGCGCGGCCAGGCGCGGCAACGGCAGCCCGGTCAGCGCCGCGTCCGGCGGCAGCCCGGCGAGGGCGGCGACCCGCCGCGCGAGGGGCGCCTCGACGGCGTCGGCGGTGACGACCACCGGCCAGCCGAGGCGGCGCAGCGCCCGCCCCACGGCGGCGAAGCGCTCGGCCGGCCAGCGGCGCGCGCCCGCGTCGGCGCCGGGGTGCAACACGACGGCGCCGGGCGCCGGGGAGGGGAGGGCGGGCGGCGTCAGGTGCAGGTCGTCCGGGTCGGCGGGGACGCCGTACCAGGCGAGGAGGCGGCACCAGCGGAGCCGTTCGTGCTCCTCGGGCCGCCAGCGGGGGCCCAGGGCGTAGGAGGACAGCCGGCGCGGACCGAGCTTCCGCAGCGGGCTGAGGCTGACCGCGTCGCGGCCGTGCATGTCGACGGCCCACTCGGGCGGCTCGCCCGTCCACGGGATGCGGCGCGGCACGGCGCGGCCGGGCGCCGCGGCGGGCAGCAGGCCGTCCACGGTGCGGGTCATCGCCACCGCCGGGGCGAGCCAGGGCGGGGCGGCCAGCAGCAGGCGGCGGCCGGGGGTGGCGCGGCGCAGGGCGCGCAGCGCGGGCACGGCCGTCAGCAGGTCGCCGAGTCCCAGGGCGCGGAGCACGAGGACCGTCATGGCGCGGACACCGTCATGGCGCGAACACCGCCCGCCGCTACGGGCGGACGCCGGCGGCGCGGCGGGCGAGTTCCGTCGTGGAGCGGCCGTCGAGGTAGGGCAGCACGAGGGTCTGCCCGCCCCACTCCCGCATCGTCGCCGCCTCCGGCAGGTCGCGGACGCTGTAGTCGCCGCCCTTGACCCACACGTCGGGCCGCAGCCGGCGCAGCAGCCGCTCGGGGGTGTCCTCGTCGAACACCGCGACCGCGTCGACGCAGCCGAGCCCGGCGAGCACGCGGGTGCGGTCCGGGGCCGGGTTGAGGGGGCGTCCCTCGCCCTTGAGGCGGCGCACCGAGGCGTCGGAGTTGATCAGGACGATCAGGCAGTCCCCGGTCCGCCGGGCGTGTTCGAGGAACTGCACGTGTCCGGCGTGGAGGAGGTCGAAGCAGCCGCCCGCCGCGACGACCGTGCCGCCGCGCGCCCGCACCGTGTCGATGAGGGTGGTGAGGGCCGACAACTCGCCGGGCGTCCCGCCGTTCACGCCGCCGTGCGGCGGCTGGAGCCGGGCGGACGGCCGGGGCGCGGGGTCCGCGCCCGCGGGCGCGCCGCCCGCGTGCGCGCCGCCCGCCTGCTGGCCGTCGGCCTGCTGGCCGTCGGCCCGGCGGCGCCAGGCCGCCTCGGCGAGGCCGCCCGCGGCGACGAACGAGGAGGCCGCCTCGGTGGCGCGCCCGACCGCGTCCGAGGGCAGTCCGCCGTCGGCCAGCACGGTCGTGGCCGTGGCGGCGAAGCAGTCGCCCGCGCCGCACGGGTCGCCGTCGCTGGCGGCGGCGACGGGGACGTAGAGCGGGTCGTCGCAGTCCGCGCGCGCGAGGACCGCGCCGCGCGCCCCGAGGGTGACGGCCACCGCGCCCGCGCCCCAGCGCTCCGCCAGCAGGGCGCCGCGGCGGCTGTGGGCGTGGAGCGTGTCGTCCCGCGCCTGGGGGGCGGCCACGGCGGAGCCGAACTGGCGGACGTAGCCGCGGGCCTCCCGTTCGTTGGGCGTGACCAGCCGTGCCCCGGCCACCGGGGGGCCTCCGCGCGGATGGGGGTCCCACACCAGCGGGACGCGGCGCGCCGCCGCCGCCAGCGCGGCGCGGACGGCCGCGACGGTGCCCTGCCCGTAGTCGGCGACGAGGATCGCGGTGGCGTCCGCGATGGCCCTCCGCACGCCCGAGCCGGCGGGCCCCGGCGTGCCGCCGCCCCGGTCGTAGCGCAGCAGCGGCCGGCCGCCGGCCATCACCCGCGACTTCACGGGCAGGGCGCCGTCCAGCGGCACCTCGACCAGCCGCACCGTGGGCGGCAGCAGGCCGCGCACCGCCTCGCTGGCCCAGTCCTCCGAGCCGCCGAGCGCGGTCACGAGCACCACCTCGCGGCCGTCCCCGGCAGCCAGCGTGGCGGCGAGGCCGGCGCCGCCGGGGCGGTGCCGCTCGGCGCCCACCTCGACGACGGGGACGGGCGCGTCGGGCGCGAGGCGGGTGGCGTCGCCCTCGACGTCGTGGTCGAGCAGCACGTCCCCGACGACGACGATCGGCTGGCCGCGCCCGCGTGACCTGCCGCGCGGGCGGTGGGAGCGGTGGGGTCGGTGGGGCGCCGTCATGACGCGCCCGCCAGCCGACGGGCGGAGGCCTCCCGGACCAGGGCGTGGTCGAACGCCTCGCACACCACGTGGACCGCGACGAGGTGGGCCTCCTGCACGGTGGCGGTGCTCGCGGACCGGATGCTGAGCACCGCGTCGGCCTGGGCGGCCAGCGGGTTCGGCACGGGGCCGGTCATCGCGCACACCCGGGCGCCGGCCGTGCGGCCGGCGGTGGCGGCGCTGAGCAGGTTGTCGCTGCGGCCGGAGGTGGACAGCAGCACGAGCACGTCGCCTGGGCGGGCGTGGGCGGCGACCTGGCGGCCGAAGATCTCGTCGAAGCCGTAGTCGTTGCCGATGGCGGTGGTGGCGGAGGTGTCGGCGTGGAGGGCGATGGCCGAGTACGGTCGCCGGTCGCCGTCGTAGCGGCCGACGAACTCGGCGGTCAGGTGCTGGGCCTGGGCGGCGCTGCCGCCGTTGCCGGCGGCGAGCAGCCGGCCGCCGGCCGGCAGGATCCTGGCCAGCTCCCGGCCCCAGGCCGCGGCCTCGGCGAGGCCGTCGTCGCAGAGGCGGGCGAGCGCCTCCTGGAGCGATCGGCAGTGCGCTCGGGCCTCCGGCGGGGCGAGGGGGGAGGTGCGCGGGTGGCGCATGAGCGTGCTCCTTACCTGTCGGCGCTTCAGGGGGTCTGGTGTGTCTGGTCGTCTCGGGGCGTCTGGGGTCGAGGGGTCTCCGGAGGCGGGGGGCCGGGGGGTGTCGGGAGGGTCAGGGGGCCAGCGGGTCGAACGCCAGGGGGTCGAACGCCAGCGGGTCGCGGGCCAGGGGGTCCGCGGCGGGGACGCCGGGGACGCGGACGGGGGCGGGGCCGTCGGCGGCGGGGACGGGAGCGCGGGTCAGGGAGGCGTAGACCCGCTCCGTCTAGGCGGCGACGGTCGCCCAGCGGTACCGGTCCAGCACCCGCCGCCGCCCGGCCGCGCCGCACGCCGCGCGCCGCGCCGGGTCGGCGAGCAGCTCCGCCGCGGCGCCGGCCAGCGCGCGCGGGTCGCCCGGCGGCACCAGCCGGCCCGTGCCGGGATCGACCGTGTCGCGGTGCCCGCCCACGTCGCTGGCGACCACGGGCACGCCGCAGGCCATCGCCTCCAGCGGCACGATGCCGAACGGCTCGTACGCCGCCGGGCACAGCACGAGGTCCGCGCCGCGCAGCAGCGGCGGCACCTCCTCGCGCCCCACCCGCCCGGTGAAGCGGACCCGTTCCTCGACGCCCAGCCCCCGGGCGACGGCGTGCAGTCGGCGGACCTCCGGGTCGGCGAGCAGCCGCTCCGGCGGGCCGGGCGGCGGGCCGCCGGCCACGACGAGCTCGGCGTCGGGCAGCCGGGCGAGCGCCGCCAGCGACACCCCCGTGCCCTTGCGGGGCACGAGCCGGCCCAGCTGGAGCAGTCGGTGCCGGTGGGGCCCCGGGGCGACGGCGGGCCCCTCGGGCGTGAAGCGGTCGGCGTCCACGCCGCAGGGCACGACGCTGACCTGGCGCGGCGACAGTCCCATCGCCATCAGCTCCGTCACCTCCTCCCGGCAGGTCGCGACCGTGCGGTCGCTGCGCAGGCCGACGTAGCGCTCCCACGGCACGCGGCCGGGCGGGCTGGTGTCGGCCGCGCCCTGGTGTCGGCGCTTGACGACGCCGAGGGCGTGGAAGGTGTGGGCAACCGGCACGCCCAGGGGCACGGCGGCGGCGAGCGTCGCCACGCCGGACATCCAGAAGTGCGAGTGGGCCACGTCGGGCCGCGTCCTCGCCCACTCCCGCCGCAGCCACCGGCCGAAGGCGGGCATGAACGGCCACAGCCGGTCCTTGGGCACCGGCTCCGCGGGCCCGGCCGGCACGTGCCGGACGACGACGCCGGGGCCGAACGGCACGGTGGCCGGCTGCGTGGTCGCGTCGGCGTCGCGGCGGGTGTAGACCGTCACGGCGTGGCCCCGTTCGGCGAGGGCCGTGGCGAGCTGCGCCACGTGGACGTTCTGCCCGCCGGCGTCCTCGCCTCCCAGGACGGCGAGGGGGCTGGCGTGTTCGGAGACCAGCGCGATCCTCATCGAACCACCTCCTCCAGCAGCAGGTCCCAGTCGTGCAGGAAGCGTTTGAGGCCGTAGTGGGCGAGCGCGGCCTGGCGGGCGGCGCGGCCGGCGGCGTGCGCCGCGTCGGGGTCGCGCAGCAGGGCGGCGGTGGCGGCGGCGAGCTCGTCGGGCCGGGTGGTGAGCACCCCCGCCTCGCGGGGGACGGCGACCGCGGCCTCGGTGGTGGCCAGGCCCACGACGGGCATGCCCAGGTGCATCGCCTCGACGAGGGAGAGGCCGAGGGAGGTCCACCGGACGGGGTGGAGGTAGACGCGGCGGCGGGCCATGGCGTCGTGCAGCGCCCGCTGCGGCAGCTCGTGGGAGCGGCACCGGTCGGGCGGCACGCCGAGGGAACGCGCGAGGTCGGCGGTGGCCATGCCGAAGACGTCGAGGGGCGCGGCGCGGGCGAGGCCCGGCAGCAGGTCGGTGCCGGTGACCCGGCCCCGGCGCAGCGGCTCGTTGACGACGACGGCGGCGCGGGCCAGCTCGCCGGTGTACCGGTGGCCGGGGTCGACGACGCCGTGCTCGACGACGGCGGTGGCGGTGGTGCCGCTGTCCCAGAAGAGGCGGTTGAAGTGGGTGACGTGGACCAGCAGCAGGTCGTCGCGGTCGGCGCAGGGGTGGCGGGTGGCGGGCACGTCGCCCACGGGCGCGTTGTGCTCGACGTAGACGGCGGGGATGTCGCGGCCGGGGCGGCGTCCGCCGAGCCAGCGTTCGGCGAGGGCCGCCTCGTGGGGCCGTTGGAGGAGGACGACGTCCACCTCGGCGTCGCGCAGCCGCTCCGGCGGGAGCTCGGTGACGGAGTCGGGCCAGTCGAAGGTGCGGGCGCGGCCCAGCCCGTCCGGGCCGCGGTCCGGCAGGACGGGGACGGTGTAGGAGTGCCCGCCCTGGACGAACGCGGTGGTCCAGGAGCCGTGCACGTGCCACAGCAGGATGTTCAGGACGCTCACGGCGTGCTCCTCCCGCTGGTGAGGGCCCCGTACCTGCCGCCGCCCGCCGCGCCGTCCTCGGGCGTCAGGGCGGCGACGGCGGCGAGGACCTGCTCGTCGGTGACGGAGTCCAGGCAGGGGTGGCCGGGGACGGGGCACAGGCGGGCGCGGGTGCCGACGCAGGGCGTGTCCTGGCGGCCGAGCCGCAGGTGGGGGACTCGGTAGGGCAGCCAGCGTTCGGCGCTGACGACCGGCGAGAACAGGCTGATGACGGGCGTGCGCACGGCGGCGGCGAGGTGGGCGGGGCCGGTGTTGCCCGCGATGACGACGCGGGCGCGGGCCAGCACGCCCGCCAGCTGGGCGAGCGTGGTGCGCCCGCCGAGGTCCAGCGCGTGGCGGCCGGCGACGTCGCCGGTCAGGCGCTTCTCGCCGGTGCCGCCCGTGACGACGACGCGGTGGCCGGCGGCGGTCAGGGCCGCCACGGCCTGGGCGGCGCGCTTCGGCGTCCACATGCGGGAGGGGACGGCCGCGCCGGGGTGGACGACGAGGTAGGGGTCGGGGCCGGTCAGGTGGGTGGCGTCCTCGACGTCGGTGACGCGCAGCCCGCCGTCGTCGCCGGGCGGCAGCCGGAAGCCGGCGGCCTCGGCCAGCGCGAGCGCGGCGGCGGCCTCGTGCCGGTAGGGCACGCGCCGGTGGCGGAGCTGGAGCAGGGAGCCGGGGTAGTGCTCGCTGTCGGCCCCGACCCACGGGACGCCGGCGAGCTTCAGCAGGAGCGCCATCGGCAGGGGGCTCTGGTGGTGGGAGGCGAGGACGAGGGCCCGGTCGACGCGGGCGGTGGTGAGCCGGTGGACCAACGCGGCGACGTCCGCCGGCCGCAGGGCGGACGGGGCCAGGCCGACCCACGGGGCGTCGTAGACCATGACCTGGTCCACCCCGGGCAGCAGGCGTCCGGCGTCCTCGCCGCGCGGCCCGCACAGCAGCGTCGTGCGGGCGGAGCCGGCGGCGACCGCGCGGACGGCCGGTCCGGCCAGGAGGACGTCGCCGGCGCTGTCGAGCCGGACCACGAGGGTGTGGGGTGCGGCGCTCATGAGGCGTCACGTCCTTTCGCCGGGGCCGGGTCGCGGAGGGCTGCCGCCGGGCCGCCGTGGACCGGGTCGCGGCCGGCCGGGTCGAGGGGAGCCGGGTCCCGGTCGGCGAGGAGGAGGTGGGCCGCGGTGAGGAGGTCGGGGGCGCAGGCTGCCGAGCGGCGCGCGGCGGCGACCTCCTCCGGGCGGGTCACGGGGGTGGGGACGAGGACGCCACGGGCGCCCGCGGCGCGGGCGGCGGCGAGGTCCGTGCCGATGTCGCCGACGACGGCGGCGCGGGCGGGTGGCACGCCGAGCCGTGCGCAGGCGACGTGGACCAGCCCGGGCGCCGGCTTCCGGCAGGGGCAGCCGTCGTCCGGGCCGTGGGGGCACACCGCCCAGACCTCGAAGGGGCCGAGCAGGGACTCCACGCGCCGCCTGATCGCCTCGACGCCCGCGCGGGAGACGCGGCCGTGGGCGACGCCCGACTGGTTGCTCACCACGCCGAGGCGGACGCCGCGCGAGCGCAGCAGCGCGAGGGCGGGGCGGCTCAGGGGGCGGGGGCGGACCAGCGCCGGGTCGTCGTTGTAGGGCACGTCCTCGATCAGGGTGCCGTCGCGGTCGAACAGGACCGCGAGCGTCGGGCCGGCGGCCGGGGCGGGCACGGCGGGGAGGGCGGGGAGGGCCCGATGGGCTGGGAGGGCCGGATGGGCCGGGAGTATCCACGGCTCCCGTCGTGCGCTCGATGACGTGGCGCTGTCAGTCATAGTGCGTCCAGTTACCCGATATGCCGGATTAAAACCGGTTTAGGGTGGCGGCTCGACGGTGGCGGAACCGCCCCGCCAGCCAGTGCGCCGTCGCCACCGGCGGTATGACGGCGCTGGTCAGCGCCATGCGGCGCAGCTCGCTGCGGGTGCGCGGGCCCGGCAGGATCCGCGCCAGGCCGAACTCGGCCGTGCCCGCCGCCCACAGCGCCGCGCACCCGGCGGCGGCGCGCGTCCGCCCGGCGACGGCGCAGGCCGCCGCCGCGAGCCCGGCCGCCGTCACCGCCAGGTGCAGCGGCAGGCGCCCGCGCGGCGCCTCGGCCCGCGCCCACCAGTCGCGGCCGTGGAGCCGGGTCATGAGGACGTCGTCGGCGTTGCCCGCCTGGCCACGGACCGACACCCAGTCGTCGGCCGGCCGCACCGGGTGCGTGGTGCGTCGCGTCCCCGTCGCCAGCGTCCAGCCGGAGGCCAGGACGCGCAGCGCGAGGTCGGCGTCCTCCCGGAACGCGCGGGGGAAGCGCTCGTCGAAGCCGCCCACCGACGCGAGCGCCGCGCGCCGGTAGGCCATGTCGGCGGTGATCCAGCGTGCGGTCGCGAGCCCGGCGGTGGTGCGTTCCCAGTCGGTGGGGCGGCGGTCGGTGGGCAGGGGGACGACGATCCGCGCCTGGACGCCGGCGGTCCGCTCGTCGACCGAGGCGAGGTCTGCGGCGAGGTCGGCGGCCCACGTCGGGCCGGGCACCACGTCGTCGTCGAGGAAGGCGATCCACTCCTGCGACACCGCGCGCCACCCCGTGTTCCGGGCCGTGGCCGGCCCGAGCGCCCGGCCGGGCAGCACCTCGACGAGGCCGGCCAGCGGCTCGGGGACGGTGAGCGGGAGCGGCGTCGGGTCGTGGGGCGGCCGGTCGTCGACGAGCACGATTCGCGCGGGGAGCGGTCCCGGCCCGTCCGCCAGGGCCGCCAGGAGCCGGCTCAGGCTGGGCCGGCCCACGGTGGGGACCACGACGGCGACGGTCCGCAGCAGCCGCGCCACGTCGTCCGGCGCGGCCCCGGCGGTCGCCCGCCGGGCGGCGCCTTCGCGCGCGGAGCCCGGCACGGGCTCGTTCCCCACGGCGCCGCCCCGCGCGGCGCCGCCCCGCGTCGTGTCGCTCATGACGCGGCCCCCTGGGGCCCGCTCCGGGCGAAGAAGTCCGCGCGGCGTACCAGGAAGGGGCCGATCGCCAGCACGTCCACCGGCGAGGAGCCGAAGCACTCCAGCGCGTCGCGCGGGTCGTCGACCATGGGCCGGCCCGCCGTGTTGAGGCTCGTGTTCACGACCACCGGCAGGCCGGTCAGCCGCTCGAACGCGGCGAGCATCCCGCCCGTCAGCGGGTCGTCGTCCGGGTCCACCGTCTGGATCCGCGCGGTGCCGTCGACGTGGACGACGGCGGGGATCCGGTCGCGCCACTCCGGGCGCACCTCGTGCACGAAGAGCATGTACGGGCTCGGCATCGGCCCCTCGAAGACGGCGGCGGCCCGGTCGGCCAGCACCATCGGCGCCACCGGCCGGAACTGCTCGCGGCCCTTGATGTCGTTGAGCCGCTCCAGGTTCCCCGACTTCCCCGGGTGGGCCAGCAGCGAGCGGTGCCCCAGCGCCCGGGGCCCGTACTCGGCCCGGCCCTGGAACCACGCCACGACCGCGTCGCCCGCCAGCTCCGCCGCGACGGCCGACGCCACGTCGGCCGGCCGTTCGAACGGCACGGCGGCCGTCTTCAGCCACGCCTCCAGCTCCGCCTCGGACCAGCCGCGCCCCAGGTCGGCGCCGGGCGGCGGGAGGGTGGGCGCCGGGTCGTGGCCGGCGGCGTGCAGCAGGGCGCCGCCCAGCGCCGTGCCGGCGTCGCCGGCCGCCGGCTGGACCCAGACCCGGGCGAACGGGCCCTCGCGGGCGATCCGGGAGTTGGCGACGCAGTTGAGCGCGACCCCGCCCGCCATGGTGAGCAGCTCGGCGTGGGTCTGGCCGTGGAGCCAGCGCACCAGGTCCAGCAGGGTCTCCTCCAGGCACGCCTGGGCACTCGCCGCGACGTCGGCGTGCCGCCGGCTCCACGCCTGGCCGGGTAGGCGCGGCTCGCACAGCTCGTGCCACGGCACCCCGGCGGCGCGGAAGCCGCCGTCGCCGGTGGGGTGGACGTGGCGGCGCAGCTCGGGCAGGTACCGGGGGGTGCCGTACGCGGCCAGCGCCATCACCTTGTACTCGTCGCTGGAGCGCAGGAAGCCGAGGTGCTCGGTCAGCTCCTCGTAGACCAGGCCCAGGGAGTGCGGCAGCTCCTGGCCGCGCAGCGGCTCCAGCTCCCGGCCGGCCCGGCCCGTGCGGCGGGCCGCCAGGTGGGAGGTGGCCTCGCCCCGGCCGTCGAGCACCAGCACGGCCGCGTCCTCCGCCTCGGGCGCGGCGAACGCGGCGGAGGCGGCGTGCGCCATGTGGTGCGGCACGAAGCGCACGCGGGCGGGGTCGAGGCCGGGCAGCGCCTCGGCGAGGAACGACGGCGCCTCGCGGGCGTAGGTCAGCCGCAGGTGGTCCCACGGGTCGTGCAGCCCCATCCGCTCGGCGGGGTGGGCGAGCTCGGGGTCGAAGGAGTAGGTGACGGCGTCGAGGTCCTCCGGCCGCAGGCCGGCCTGTTCCAGGCACCAGGCCGCCGCGCGCTCGGGGAGTTCCCAGGCGGAGAACGGCACGGGGCGCTTGCCGTGCTTGCGGCGGGAGAGACGTTCCTCCTCGGTGGCGGCGACGGTCCGCCCGTCGATGACGAGGGCCGCCGCGGGGTCGTGGAAGAGGGCGTTGATACCGAGTACGCGCATGGGTCGTCGCCTCCCGCCGCTCAACCGGCGGTCAGGCCGGGCTGACGGGCCTCGCGGGCCTCGCGGGGCCCGTGCGCCTCGCGTGGCTCGCGCGGGTCGCGCGGGTCGCGCGGGTCGCGGGAGCGGTACCAGTCGATGGTGCGGGCCAGCCCCTCCTCGGCCGGCACCCGCGGCTCCCACTGGAGCTTGCCGCGCGCCAGGGTGATGTCGGGGCAGCGCACGCCGGGGTCGTCCGTCGGCCGCTCGACGAGCCGCACGGGGGAGTCGGAGCCGGTCAGCCGCAGGATGGTGCGGGCCAGCTCCAGCATGGTGATCTCCACCGGGTTGCCGAGGTTGACCGGGCCGCGCAGCTCCGAGGCGGCCATCGCGAGGATGCCGCGGACCGTGTCCGCGACGTAGGTCAGGGAGCGGGTCTGCCGCCCGTCGCCGGTGACGGTGAGGGGCTCGCCGGCCAGCGCCTGCCGTATGAACGTGGGCACGGCGCGGCCGTCGTAGCCGCGCATGCCGGGACCGTAGGTGTTGAACAGCCGGACGATGCCGACGTCGGTGCCGTGCGCCTCCGCGTCGGCGACGGTCAGGGCCTCGGCGAACCGCTTCGCCTCGTCGTAGACGCTGCGCGGCCCGACGGGATTGACGTTGCCCCAGTAGGTCTCGGGCTGTGGGTGCTGCCGCGGGTCGCCGTAGACCTCGGAGGTGGAGGCGAGGACGAACCGGGCGCCGTGACGGCGTGCCAGCGCGAGGGCGTTGCGCGTGCCGAGGCTGCCGGTGTCGAGGGTGTGCAGGGGCATGCGCAGGTAGTCGGCGGGGGATGCCGGGGAGGCGAGGTGCAGCAGCAGGTCGACGGGGCGCTCGGCGTCGAAGGGTTGGCAGACGTCGGCGTGTGTCACCGTGAAGCCGGGGCGGTCCGCGAGGTGGGAGATGTTCTCGGGGTCCGCCGTGCACAGGTCGTCGACGCAGGTGACGGCCGTTCCCTGGTCGAGCAACGCCGTGCACACGTGCGAACCCAGAAAGCCGGCTCCTCCGGTGACGACCGCATGACGAAACGGCATGTCATCTCTTCCTTCCTCTCCGTCCCCGTGTGGTGGCACCCCAGTACCCTTGACAAAATTCACTAAACGGACGATTGGTCGCGCTCCGTTCGGGTACGCGGGGCCAGTCCGGACCACACGGACCAGAGCACCACGACCGACCGGGAGGGGTACGGAATGCGTGTTGTCGTGGTCGGCGCGACCGGCAACGTGGGCAGCGCGCTGGTGCGCGCACTGGCCGCCGAGCCCGAGGTGACCAGCGTCCTGGGCCTCTCCCGCAGACCGCCCGACTGGACGGTGGAGAAGACCTCCTGGGCCGCAGTGGACCTGCGCAGGGAGAGCGCCGACACCGAACTCGCCGAGCACTTCACGAACGCCGACGCCGTCGTCCACCTGGCCTGGCTGATCCAGCCCTCACGCGACCCGGCGCTGACCTGGCGGGTCAACGTGGTCGGCACCGAACGGCTGCTGCGGGCGGTCGCCGCCGCCCGCGTGCCCACCCTCGTGTACGCCTCCTCCGTCGGCGCCTACTCCCCCGGCCCCAAGGACCGCGCCGTGGACGAGAGCTGGCCCACCCACGGCTGGCCCACGGCGGCCTACTGCCGGGAGAAGGCCTACGTGGAACGGCTCCTGGACTCCTTCGTCCCCGACCACCCCGAGGTGCGCGTCGTGCGCCTGCGCCCGGGCTTCGTCTTCGGCAAGGAGGCCGCCGCCGAACAGCGCCGGCTCTTCCTCGGGCCCCTCGTCTTCGGGCCGATGGTCCGGCCGGAGCTGAGCCCGGTGATGCCCGACATCGCGGGGCTGCGCTTCCAGGTGGTGCGTGCCAGCGACGCCGCCGAGGCGTACCGGCTGGCGCTGCTGCGCCCGGCGCACGGGGCGTTCAACATCGCCGCCGAACCCGTCGTCGACGCGGAGATGCTGGGCGGGCTCTTCCACGCCCGGCCGATGCGGCTGCCGCAGCCACTGGCCCGCAGGGCCGCCGCCGTCGCGTGGCGGACCCGGATGGCGCCGGCGCCGCCGCAGCTGTTCGACGCGCTGCTGCGGCTGCCGGTGATGGACTGCTCGCGCGCGGAGCGCGAGTTGGGCTGGCGCCCGAAGCACACCGCGCAGGAGGCGCTGCTCGACCTCGTGTCCGGGCTGCGCCAGGGGTCGGGCGGGCGCACGCCGCCGCTGGCGGCGCGGCTGCGGCACGGCCGGCGGGACGAGTTCTCCACGGGCGTGGGGCGCCGGCCGTGAGTGCCGTGAGGCGGCCGTGAGTGCCGTGAGGCGGCCGTGCCCGTGGGCCCCGTAGGCCCCGTGGACCCCGCTTCTCCGTCCGGCCCGCCCAGCCCGTCAGCCCGCCCTCCGGCTCCGGATCCAGATCCGGCGGAGGCCGGGCGCTGACGCTCGCCCACGGGCTGTGGCGCCGTGGCTGGTGACCGTCGGTCAGCCCGGCCGGACGGAGAAGCGGAGCGCGAAGTGGTCGATCGTCGCCGGGATCGGCCGGTGGGGACGCAGCGGCGTCGGGGGCCGCGGCAGGTACGTGTGGCGGGCCAGGAGTGCCGCGAGCCAGGTGGTGGCCGTCAGCAGCACGACGTTCTCGCCGGGGCAGCGGCCGGGCCCGGCGCTGAAGGGCACGAGCACCGGATTCCGCTCGGCGCGGCCGTCGAGCCAGATGTCCGGGACGAAGGCGTCACCGTCGCCGTGGGTGGCGACCGACGGGTCGGCGCGGTGGAAGTAGGGCGTGAAGACCGCGAACGCGGTGCCCGCCGGGATGGTCGTGCCGTACCAGGCCGTGTCGGCGGTGCTCTCCCGGAGCAGCAGCGGCGTCGTGGGCCACAGCCGCACGGCCTCCAGCACGCAGGCGCGCAGCAACGGCAACGGCTGCGGCTGGTCGAGGTCCACGCCCCCCACCTCGGCGCGGACGCGCGCGGCCTCGGCGGGGTGGGCGGCCAGCAGGGCGAGGGTCCGCAGCGTGGCGGCCCCCGCCGCGTCGAAGGCGAACAGCCAGTGCGGGATCTGCCCCACGGGGTCGGCGAGCGCGTCGTCCCCGCCGCGCGCCGCCGCCTCCGCCTCGCGCGCCGCGGCCTCCGCCTCGTCTCCGAGCAGCCGCCCGGCCAGGGTGTCCGGCGGCGCCGCGAGCGCCAGGGCCCGCAGCCGCCGCAGGAACTCCGCCCGCCGGCGGCGGTGCACGGGCACCAGCAGCGACCAGTTGGCCGCCGCCCGCAGCCGGTCCAGACGGTCGGTCAGCGCCCGTTCGTCCGCCGCCGCGTCGCCCAGGACGATCCGTCGCACCGAACGCCACCACGCGTCGGAGAACTCCTCCCACCCCAGACCGCGGGCCGCCGCCCGCCGCGTCAGCCCCGTCGCCTCCCGCCGCACCCGGGCCACCACGGGCCCTGCCAGCGCGTGCATCGGCCGCCCGCTGTCCAGCGCCGCCTCGTTGACCCGCCGCCGGACGGCCCGCGCCTCGCCGCGGCTGATCAGGACGCCGTGGGGCTGGAACTGCTCCAGCGCCCCGCGCTTCTCCCGGGTGGCCGGGCTGAACGGCTCGGGCGTCGCGCGCAGCACCCGCGCCACGTCGTCGGCGGCCAGCAGCAGCGCGACGGAACGGCCCGGCACGGGCAGCCGCAGCGGGCCGTCGCCGTGGCGGGCCCGCAGCCGGCGCACCACCTCGATGGCGGCGCGGTCGGCCTGGCGGCGCTGCGCCCAGGCCATGGCGCGGGGACGCCGCGCGATCAGGCCCTCGGCGAGGGCCGGCAGCACCACGCGCGTCAGCACGCGGGCCGCGTCGCCGGGTCCCGCGCGCGGCAGCGGTGTGGGGCGTGCGGGATGTGTGGGGGGCGGCGTCGGCGCCGCGCGCTCACCGCTCATGCGTCTCCACCTCCCGTGGCTCCCGCCTCCCGTGGCTCCCGCCGGCGCCCGCAGGGGCACCCCTCGGGGTGCCCCTGGCGGAACGGCGGCGCTCCGAGGAGCCGCACCTACCGGAATATCTCCTTCTCCACCTCGTTCGGCCCGTCGTAGCGATCCCGGTTCAGGTGGGAGAACCTGTCCACCAGGTCCTGCTTGGCGTGGTTCTTCTCCGCCGTCCGCACCAGGGAGTCGCGGTCCGCCGGGTAGCTCGCGCCCTTGAGGGCCTTCTGTACCTCGATGGGGTTGGTCTTGGCCATGATCAGACCTCCAATCGAAGCCCGGGTACCCGCCGGGGCCCGCCCCTCACGCGGGCCCGGACGATCGATCACCCCGGCGGTCACCGGCGTGTGAGGAACGGCACTCGGCCGCCAACCTCCCTGCGGCGACAGGGCGTTGGCCGCCCGCGCCCCTCCGGTAACGATCTTGGTCTTCTCGGGTGGCGGGCGGTCTGTCAGGGTGGTCTGCGCACTCAGCGGAGCAGAGTCGCCCGCTTCCCCTCCGTGACCTCCGTCACCCTTCTCCGCCCGGCCGACACCAGCCGACGTCCTGCCGCGCCGCCGGCCGCGGGCCCCACGCCGCCATGCCTCTCTCCCTCCCTGCCGGGCGCTCGCCCTGGCGCTCGCTGCGGCACCGCAGCATGCGCTGGTGGTCCGTCGCGAACCTGGTCTCCAACGCCGGCACCTGGATGCAGCTCACCGTGCAGAACCTGCTGGTGCTCCAGGTCACGGACTCCCCGGCGATGGCCGGCCTGTCGCTGGCCGTGCAGGCCGGCCCGGGCCTGCTGCTCGGCGTCCTCGGCGGCGCGGCCGTCGACGCCTGGCCGCGGAAGCTCACCGCCGCCGTGAGCCAGGCCGCGCTCGGCCTCGTCGCGTTCGCCACCGCCGCCCTCGTCGCGTTCGACCTGCTCACCACGCCGACGCTGCTGCTGCTCGCCGCCGTCACCGGCACGATCGCGACCGTGGACGGCCCGGCCTGCGCGCTGCTCGGCAACGACCTCGTGCCGCGCCGGGACGTGCCCTCGGCGATCGCGCTGGGATCGACCGTCCACAGCGTGGGACGGCTCGCCGGCACCGGCCTGGCCGGCGGCACGGTGGTGCTCTTCGGCACGGCCTCCGCCTTCGTCGTCAACGGGCTGTCCTTCCTGTTCGTGACGGCGGTCATCCCCTTCCTGCGCCTGGTCAACGACGAGCAGGAGGCGCCACGCGAGGCCCGGCGGGAAGCGCCGCCGGAAGTGCCGACACCGTCCGCGCGCCGGCCGGCGTGGCGCCGCGCCCGCCGCGACACCAGCACCGGCACCAGCACCAGCACCAGCACCGGCACCCGCGAAGGGCTGCGCTTCTTCCTCGGCCGCCCCCGGCTGGTGGCGCTGGCGGCCGTCACGTGCCTCAGCTCGGTCTTCGGCCGGAACTACGCGCTGACGCTCGCGGTGCTGGTCACCGGCCCGCTGGCCGCCGGCGCGGGAGCGTTCGGCACCGTGTCCACCGCGCTGGCCGTCGGCGGCATCGCCGGGGCGGTCCTGGCCGGCGTGATGCAGCGGCCGTCCGTGCGGATGGTCGCGACGATGGCGAGCGTCGGCGCCCTGCTCCAGATCGGCGCCGGGCTCTCCCCGACCGTGTCGCTGCTCCTGCTGCTGGTCGTCCCGATGGCGGTCGTGGAGTCGCTCTCCGACACGGCGGGCACCACCATCCTCCAGACCGACCCCCCGCCCCACCTGCGCGGACGCGTCCTCGGCGTGTGGCGCAGCATCAGCACCGGGTGGGGCCTGGCGGGCCCGCCGCTGGCGGGGCTGCTGATGGAGGTGCTGGGGGCCCGGGCGGCGTTGGTGCTGGGCGGCGCCGTGATCGCCGGGAGCGTGGCGGTCTCGGCCGTGGTGCTGCGCGTGCGCCGCCCGGCCCCCGTGCCGACTCCCGCCGTGCCGACACCCGCCGTCCCGACCGCCACCGCCACCGCCACCGTCACCGTCCCGACGGGATCGACGAGCCCGACGGCGGGAGCCGCGTCGCCGCCCTCCCCGGTGGCCACCGGCCCGGAGCTCGCCACGGTCTCCTGAGGGACGTCGACGCCGCGACGCCGCGCCGACTTGCCCGATACGTACCCGTCGGGCTATGCCACACGAATGGCACCCCTACGACGCTTCCTCAAGGACAACGGACTCTCGCTCGCCTTCGGCGCGGCGTTCCTGCTGGTGCTCGTCGGGCAGAGCGTGGCCGGGCACGCCGAGTTCAACAACCAGCGGGCCACCGAAGGGCTCGGCCCGCTGTCCTACCCCAGCTACCTCACCACCGCCGACTTCGCCGTGGACGTCACCGAGAACTGGCAGTCGGAGTACCTCCAGTTCTTCCTCTACATCACGGCCACCGTCTGGCTGCTCCAACGCGGATCGCCCGAGTCCAAGCCGCTGGACCGCGCCGGGCGCGGGACCGACGAGGAGCAGATGGTCGGCCGGTACGCGCGGCCCGACTCCCCCCGCTGGGCCCGCGCGGGCGGCTGGCGGCTGTCCGTGTACGCGCGCTCCCTCGGCCTGGTGATGGGCGGGCTGTTCGTGCTGTCGTGGCTGGCCCAGTCGGTCAGCGGCGTCGCCGCGTACAACGAGCTCCAGCGCATGCAGGACCAGAGCACCATCGGCTGGGCGCAGTACGTGACGTCGGCCGACTTCTGGAGCCGCACCCTCCAGAACTGGCAGTCGGAGCTGCTGGCCATGGCGTCCATGGCCTTCCTCTCCGTCTACCTGCGCGAACGCGGATCGCCCGAGTCCAAGCCCGTCGGCGCCTCCCACGGCGCGACCGACGTCGAGGGGTAGGCCGGGGGTCAGGCCGGGGGTCAGGCCGCCCGCGCCTGGCCGTGGTCGCTCTCCGCCTCCCCGTAGGGCCACCTCAGCAACGCCCCGAGGCCGCCGACCGGCGTCGCCGTGGGGCTGTCCCCCACACCGTCGGCGTCGGGCCGCACCAGGACCACCTCGACGTCCGTGGCCACGGCCGCCCGCAGCAGCGCGTCGTCCGCCCGCGCCGCGAACGGCTCCCCCGAGCCGAGGTACGCGGCGTCCGTGCGGCGCACGGCCAGCTGGTCGGGCTCCGGCCCGGCCCACACCTCGCGGCCCAGGTCTCCCCCGCCCGGCCGCAGCAGCAGCGTGGCGAGACGGTGCTCCCGCGCCGCCTCGACCAGCGCCGGCACGCCCTCGGCCGCGTCGTTGCCGAGTCCGGCGAGGAAGCGGTCGACCACCTCGGCGGTCCGCCGCCTGGCGCGCTCCGCGCGCGCCGCGTCGACGTCCTCGTCCAGCGATCCGCTCCCCGCGCCCGGCCCGCGCCCGCCGTGCTCGGTCTCCGTGGCCGCCTCGCGCAACGAGACGGGCAGGCGCTCGTGGACGGCGCGCCGCTGGCGCGGGTCGCCGGCCAGCACCAGCACCTCGGCGCCGGTCCGCCGCGCGTCGGCGGCGATCGCCTCGGCGACGAGGTCCGCGTTCTCCTCCAGGCTGTTCGGCACCTCGTCGGTGCCCTCGCCGGGACCGCGCCCGGGGAGGTCGGTGCCCCTCCCGACGCGGCTCAGCGGCGTGGTGCCGGAGACGTGCCCCGCCGACTCGGTCCGGTCGCGTCCCTGCCAGCCGCTCGGGCCGCCGCCGTGCCGCAGCTCCAGGTCGGCGCCGCCGCGGTCGACGAACGCCACCAGGCAGGCCGGCTCGCCGGCGGCGTACTCCACCAGCGGCGCCAGGCGGGGCAGCGGGCCGAAGAAGCCGAGGCCCCGGGGCGGCGCGGTGGTCAGCGGCACCGTGAGGACCACCTCCCCGGCCGTCGCGAACAGGGCCTGGCCCTGCCGGTCGGGTCCCAGCGCGAGCATCGCCTCGTACAGGGCGCGGCGGGTGGCGTCGTCCGCGCCCTGCTCGCCCAGCAGGTCGCGGATCTCACGCGCGTGCAGTTCCTGGACCTGGGCGTCGTCCCGCGCGTGGCGGGTCGTGGCGAGGTACGCCGACGCCCACGGCCCCGGGCGGCGCAGCAGCGGCTCGAGCACGTCCAGTCTCATGAGCGGCTACCGCCAAACGCGTCGAGCATCGCCTCCGTGAAGTGCTTCAGGTCGCCCGGCTTGCGGCTGGTGACGAGGGTGTTCGCGCCCTCGTCGACGACGACGGGCTCGTCGACCCAGTCGGCGCCCGCGTTGCGCAGGTCCGTCTGGAGGCTCGGCCAGGACGTCATGCGCCGGCCGCGCACGACGTCGGCCTCGATCATCGTCCAGGACGCGTGACAGATGGCGGCGACGGGCTTGCCCGCGTCGAAGAAGGCCCTGGCGAACGCGACGGCCTTCGGGTCCGTCCGCAGGAAGTCGGGGTTGGCGACCCCGCCGGGCAGCACCAGGGCGTCGAAGTCGTCCACGGACGCGTCGGCGACGGTCTGGTCGACGGGGAAGGTGTCGGCCTTGTCCAGGTGGTCGAAGGCCTGGATCCTCCCCTGCTTCGTGCTGATCAGCTGTGGGGTCTCACCCGTCGCGGTCAGGGCCTCCCACGGCTCGGTCATCTCGATCTGCTCGACGCCCTCGGGCGCCACGAGGAACGCGACGCGCATGGTGACACCTCTTTCCTTCCTGTTTCCCGGTCCTTGTCCTGCTGTGGCTGTGCTGCCGGCTCCTGGCCCTGGCCCGCCTTCCGCCGGGCTTCCGGCCTCGGCCGGTCCTCTGCCGGGCTGCTGGCCTCGGCCCGTCCTCCGCCGGGCTCCTCACCGGTGCTTCCGGCCCGGCAGCATGTCCTGCACCATCGCCCGCAGGCCGTGGCGCACCGCCCCGCCGGCCTCGGTGTCGCCCTTGAGGATCGCGGCGGCCGTGGACTCGATCTGCTTCCAGCTGGCGTGCGGCGGTATCGGCGGCACCGCCGGGTCGGTCAGGAACTCCACCACCGCCGGCTCGCGCGCCGCCATCGCCTCCCGCCAGGCCGCCTCCACCTGCTCGGGCTTCTCCACCCGGATGGCGTTCAGGCCCAGCGTGCGGGCGAAGTCGGCGTACCGCACGTCGGGGATGCGCTGCGAGGGCAGGAACTGGGGGGAGCCGCCCATCGCCCGCATCTCCCAGGTCACCTGGTTGAGGTCCTGGTTGTTCCACACCGCGACCACGAACCGCGGGTCGCTCCACTCCTGCCAGTACTTGGCGACGGTGATCAGCTCGGCCAGCCCGTTCATCTGCATGGCGCCGTCGCCGACCAGCGCGACCACCGGCCGGTCCGGGTGGGCGAACTTCGCGCCCACGGCGTACGGCACGCCACAGCCCATGCTGGCGAGCGTCCCGGAGATCGAGCCGCGCATGGTGCCGCGCATCCGCAGGTGGCGGGCGTACCAGGTGGCGACCGAGCCGGAGTCGGCCGTCAGCATCGCGTCCTCGGGCAGCAGCGGGTCGAGCACGTGGGCCACGTACTCGGGGTTGATCGGGTCGCCGTCCATCTCCGCGCGCCGCGCCAGCACCTCGTGCCAGCGCTCCACCGACGCCACGACGCCCTCCTGCCAGGTCCGCCGCTTCTTCCGTTGCAGCATCGGCGCCAGGCGGCGCAGCGTGGCGGCGGCGTCGCCGACGAGGTTGACCTCGTACGGGTAGCGCAGGCCGACCATGTGGGGGTCGATGTCGATCTGGACAGCCCGCGCCTGCTCGAAGTCCGGCAGGTACTGGCCGTAGGGGAAGTTGGAGCCGATCGTCAGCAGGGTGTCGCAGTCCCGCATCAGCTCGTAGGAGGGGCGGGTGCCGAGCAGCCCGATGGCGCCGGTGACGTAGGGCAGCTCGTCGGGCAGCACGTCGAGGCCGAGCAGCGCCTTGGCGACGCCGGCGCCGAGGAGGTCGGCGGTCCGCTCCACCTCGGGGCGCGCGCCGGCCGCGCCCTGGCCCACCAGCATCGCCACGCGCTCGCCGCTGTTGAGGACCTCGGCGGCCCGGTGCAGCGCCTCGTCGGTGGGTGCGAGGGAGAAGTCGCTGTGGTCGAGGCTGGAGGGCACCATCCGGAACTCGTGGCCCGGCGGCTCGTAGTCCAGCTCCTGCACGTCCTCGGGGATGATCACGGCGGTGGGGGCCCGGCGCGCGTAGGCGGTGCGCAGGGCGCGGTCGAGCACGTTGGGCAGCTGCTGGGGGACGGTGACGGTCTCCAGGAAGTCGGAGGCCACGTCCTTGAAGAGCGTGTGGAGGTCGACCTCCTGCTGGTAGGCGCCGCCCATGGCGCTGCGGTGGGTCTGGCCCAGCAGCGCCACGACGGGGACGTGGTCGAGTTTCGCGTCGTAGAGGCCGTTGAGCAGGTGGATCGCGCCAGGGCCGGAGGTGGCGGCGCACACCCCGACCCGGCCGCTGAACTTGGCGTATCCGGCCGCCGCGAACGCCGACATCTCCTCGTGCCGCGCCTGGACGAAACGCGGGCGGTTGTCCGCGCGCTGCCAGGCCGCGAGCAGGCCGTTGATGCCGTCGCCGGGGTAGCCGAAGACGTACTCGACGCCCCACTCACGGAGTCGGGAGAGAACGAAGTCGGCGGTGTTGTCCGTCATGGCGCCCGAGTAACCGCCTCACTGAGCCGAAAACCCGCCCCGGCTCCTCCCGCGCCCCCGCCACGACGTTTCTCCCCGTGAGGAGGGGTACCCGGAGCGGACGAAGCTGTCAGTCGGGACGAAGCTGTCAGTCGGGACACAGTCGGGAAGAGAGCCGGTCATGGCTTACGGAGAATTCATGTCGACCGTGCGTGAGCGGGGCGGCTACCCCTCGGCGGACGCCCAGCGGGTCGTCGAGGCCGTCCTCACGACGCTCGGCGAACGGCTCCCCCACCGCTCGGGCGAGCACCTGGCGGACCAGCTGCCGAGCCCGTTGGACGAGGTGCTGCGGAACGCACCGGACGGCGAGGGGCGCGGCTGGGGGGTGGGGGAGTTCGTCCACCACGTCGCCGCGTACACGGGAGAGGACGAGGACGCCGCCCTGACGCACACCCGGGTGGTGTTCTCCGTGCTGGCCGACCAGGTCGCCGGCGGCGAGATGAACAAGCTGCTCAGCCAGCTCCCCTCCGGGTACGCCGAGCTCTTCGGCTACTCCGAGCTGGCCTGAGGCGACGAGAGAACGGGACGAGAGACGCGACGAGAGACGGGATGGAAGCCGTGGCGGTCAGACCGATCCTGATCCGACGCCCGCCCGAGCGGGTGTGGTCCGTGCTGTCCGACCCGGACAGCTACGCGCGGTGGGTCGTGGGCACCGAGGACACCGAGCTGGCGGCCGGCGCGTGGCCGGAGGTCGGCTCGACGTTGCGCTACTCCGTCAGGACGGGCCCCCGGGGCAGGGCCGAGGGCACGACCGTGGTCCGCGGCTGCGAGCCGCGCAGGCTGCTCGAACTGGAGGCGCGGGCTCCCCGGCTCGGCAGCGCGCGGATCAGCATCAGGATGCTGCCCTGGGGCGACGACACGCTCGTGATCGTGGACGAGCACCCGCTGACCGGCGCCGTCGGCTGGCTGCACAACCGTGCCGTCGACGCGGCGCTCCAGCTGCGCCACCGGCAGATGCTGCGGCGCCTCGCCCGCGCCGTCGAGGAGCCCTGACGCCGCCCAGGCCGCCCAGTCCGCCCAGTCCGCCCCGCCCGTGCCCCGCCCGCCCAAGCCCGACGCCACCCGAGCCACCCGAGCCACCCGAGCCCTCAGCCCTACTCGATCGACAGCCCGACGCCAGGAGGCACCCGATGACGCGGGTCGACCGGATCGCCGAGCCGTGGGGAACGCGCACGCCCTACGCCGCCGGACAGGCGTGGCCCGTGCGCGTGGACACCCACCTGGAGGACGGCGTCCACGAGGAGGACGTCGACCGCTGGGTGCGCTCCGCGTCGATCCTGCACTCCAACGGGGACGCCATGGACATCGCCGTCCGCGGCTCCCGGATCGTCGGCGTGCGGGGTCGGGCGACGGACCGCGTCAACCACGGCCGGCTGGGCCCGAAGGACCTCTTCGGCTGGCAGGCGGGCGCCTCGCCCGACCGCCTGACCGAGCCGCTCGTCCGCGAGGGCGGCGAGCTGGTGCCGGCGTCGTGGGACACGGCGATGGACCGGATCGTCGCGAGGACCCGGGAGCTGCTGGAGGAGCAGGGCCCGAGCGCGCTCGGCTTCTACACCACCGGCCAGCTCTTCCTGGAGGAGTACTACACCCTCGCGGTCATCGCCCACGGCGGCCTCGGCACCAACCACCTCGACGGCAACACGCGGCTGTGCACGGCCACCGCCGCGGCGGCCCTGAAGGAGTCCTTCGCCTGCGACGGCCAGCCCGGCTCCTACGCCGACATCGACCACGCCGACACCATCGCCCTGTTCGGCCACAACATGGCCGAGACGCAGACCGTGCTGTGGGCCCGCGTGCTCGACCGGCTCGCCGGCCCCAACCCGCCCGCCGTCGTCTGCGTCGACCCGCGTTCCACGCCCGTCGCGCGGGCCGCCACGGTCCACCTGGCGCCCCGCCCCGGCACCAACATGGCGTTGATGAACGGGCTGCTGCACGAGATCCTCGCCCACGACGACTGGGTGGACCACGACTACGTGGCGCGCCACACCGTCGGCTTCGACGAGCTCGCCGCCCAGGTCAGGGACTTCCCGCCGGAGCGGGCCGCGGAGATCTGCGACGTGCCGGCCGCGCGCCTTCGCGAGGCCGCCCACCTCCTCGGCACCTCCCGGCGGCTGCTGTCCACCGTCCTCCAGGGCTTCTACCAGTCCCATCAGGCCACCGCCGCCGCCGTGCAGGTCAACAACGTGCACCTGGTGCGCGGCATGCTCGGCCGCCCGGGATGCGGCATCCTCCAGATGAACGGTCAGCCGACCGCGCAGAACACCCGCGAGTGCGGCGCCGACGGCGACCTCCCCGGCTTCCGCAACTGGCACAACGAGGACCACGTCGCGGACCTGGCCCGCGTGTGGAACGTCGAACCCCTCCAGATCCCGCACTACGCGCCGCCCACCCACGTCATGCAGCTGATGCGGTACGTCGAGGAGGGCTCCGTCCGCATGCTGTGGGTCACGGGCACCAACCCCGCCGTCTCCCTGCCCGAACTCGCCCGGGTGCGCTCGATCCTGTCCCAGGAACGACTCCTGCTGGTCGTCCAGGACCCCTTCCTGTCGGAGACGGCGCAGCTCGCGGACGTGGTGCTGCCGGCGGCCACCTGGGGCGAGAAGACGGGGACCTTCACCAACGCGGACCGCACCGTCCACCTGTCGGAGAAGGCCGTGGAGCCCCCCGGCGACGCCCGCCCCGACCTGGACGTCTTCCTGGACTACGCCCGCCGGATGGACCTGCGGGACCGGGACGGAGACCCGCTCGTCGGGTGGCACGACGCCGAGTCCGCCTTCGAGGCGTGGAAGGAGTGCTCCCGCGGCCGGCCCTGCGACTACACCGGCATCACCTACGACCGGCTGCGCGGCGACAGCGGCATCCAGTGGCCCTGCGACGACGCGCACCCCGACGGCACCGAACGGCTCTACGCCGACGGCCGGTTCTTCGCCGCGCCCGCCGAGTGCGAGAGCTACGGCCGGGACCTGGTGACGGGCGCGCCGTGGGAGCCGGAGGCGTACCGCGCGCTGAACCCGGAGGGCAGGGCCGTGATCAAGGCCGCGCCGTACCTCCCGCCACACGAGCCGCCCGACGACGACCATCCCCTCGTCCTGATCACCGGCCGGACGCTGTACCACTTCCACACCCGCACCAAGACCGCGCGGGCCCCGCAGCTTGAGGCCGCCGCACCGGAGGTGTGGGTGGAGGTCTCGGAGGCCGACGCCGCGGCCCACGGCATCGCCGAGGGGGACCTGGTCGAGGTGACCACGCGCCGCGGCTCCGTCCGGGCCGCGGCGCGCGTCTGCGACATCCGCGACGGGGTGGTGTTCCTGCCCTTCCACTACGGCTACTGGGACCGGCCCTCCGGCAGCGGGCCGGACGGCGACGGGGAGGGCCGGGCGGCCAACGAACTGACGCTCACCGACTGGGATCCGGCCTCCAAGCAGCCCCTCTACAAGACGGCGGCGGCCCGGATCCAGCGCCTCGCGGCCGGCCGGGGCCCGGCTCCCGCACCGACGACGACGGCGTCCGCGCCCCTGACCCCGGGCGTGCCGGCCACGCGGGGTGGGCCGGCGGGCGGCGCCGAGGAGTCGTCGCCGACGGGGGGTGGGGAGGCGTGAGGATCGGCCTGCTCCTGCGGGAGCTGCACCACAGCGAGAACGCCCTCGTCACCCAGCTGTTCCACGTCTCGGAGCGGCACCGGGCCGACCACGACATCCACTATCTCGCCCGGGACCTCGCCGGCTGGTCGCAGCGGCACGTGCGCGAGATCGCCGACGTCGGGGACCGGTTCGGCGTCGCGCTGGACGCCGAACCGGCCGGCGAGCCGGCCCTGGCGGGGCGGCTGAGGGAGAAGGGCAGCGTGCTCGCCGGCCGTCGCGGCGAGGTGGCCCTGCTGGTCCTGCGTGACCTGCGACGGATCTACGTCGAGGCCGCCGGGGTGGTGGCCGACTGGGACATGGTCGCCCAGGCCGCCCAGGGCACGAAGGACACCGAGCTCCTGGCCCTGGCGCGTCGCTGTGAGCCGGACACCGTGCGCCAGATGCAGTGGGCCAGGGCCAAGCTCAGGGAGTCCTCCCCCCAGATCCTGATCAGCACCTGACCCATGATCCGGAAGGATTCCGGAAGTTTTTCAGCCTGACGGGCCCGCGGTCGTGATCTTCGCGCAGAGCCCTCACCCAACGGCCCCGCGTCCGATCGCAGCGGCACGACAGTGACCAGCCCCGATGGCGCCCTTCACGAACCACCTCGCCGCCTCCACACACCTCCACATCTTCCGGAATCTTTGCGGAAACCGTTGACACTCCATCGCCTCAGCTCCACACTTCAGGGCATCGACAGACGCCCCACCCGCTGTCGGTCCGGGTCGACCAACAGGACCTGGTCATCCGGTCGTTGGCCGCACGACCGCATCAACCGCCCCGGCGTTGGACGACGCCGACGTGCGGTCAGCACTGCTCTCCCAGCAACAGGCCCGAACGGGCCACGTCACGCTGCCTGGCCTCCGCCAGCCATCACGAGGAGGAAGCATGCACGAGCAAGAGAACACGACCCCCCACTCCGTGAACCGCCGGAGTCTGCTGTTCGGTGGCGCCGGCGCCCTGCTGCTCGGCGGCGCCGGCGCCCTGGCCCTGCCCGGCACCGCCCAGGCCCAGACCATCACCAACAACCAGACGGGCAACCACGGCGGGTACTTCTACTCGTTCTGGACCGACGCGCCAGGCACCTGCTCGATGGCCCTCGGCTCGGGCGGCAACTACACGGTCAACTGGAGAAACACCGGCAACTTCGTCTGCGGCAAGGGCTGGAGCAACGGCAGCCGCAGAACCGTCAACTGGTCGGGCAACTACAGCCCCTCCGGCAACAGCTACCTGTGCCTCTACGGCTGGACCTCGAACCCGCTCGTCGAGTACTACATCGTGGACACCTACGGCACCTACCGGCCCACGGGCGAGCACCGCGGCAGGGTCTCCAGCAACGGCGCCACCTACGACATCTACCGCACGATGCGGTACAACGCCCCGTCCGTCGAGGGCACCAAGACGTTCCCGCAGTACTGGAGCGTCAACACGGGCAGGCGGAGCAGCGGCTCCATCAACACCGGCACCCACTTCGACGCCTGGTCCCGCGCCGGCATGAGCCTCGGCAGCTTCAACTACTACATGATCCTCGCGACCGAGGGCTACCAGAGCAGCGGCTACTCCAACATCTGGATGAGCTGACCCCCGCCCGCTCGGCCCTCCCACACCGACCGCCCTCCGGGCCCCTGCCGTCAGGGCCCGGAGGGCGCAGCGAGAGGCCCACCACCGCGCTCACCGCGGCTTCACACCATCAGCACTCTCGCGCCACTGTAGGATGATCTCCTTTTTCGATCAGGGGAGATCGTGAAGCATCGTGTGCGAGGCACGGGCCTCGTCGGCGTCGCACTGCTGACGCTGGCCGGCTGCGCGTCGACAGACAGCGACCCACGCCCGACCGAGGGCCGCACCGAACCGTCGGCACGGCCCAGCGAGACACCGACCACGGGGGAGACGGACTCCGAGGCGACGGCGGAGGAGTGGGTCCGCCGGGCCCAGGACGCGGTCGCGGAGGTCACGGCGGCGCGAGCCACCGGCACCATGGAGTCGCAGGGCCGCGCCATCCACTCGGAGGTCGTCCGCAACGGCGACGCCTGCGCCGCCACCCTGGACCTCGCCCAACTCGGCGTCGCCGAGTTCGTGCAGATCGGCGACGAGGCGTGGATCCGACCCCCGGACACCTCCTGGCTGCTCACCGAAGGCGGCCGCGAGACCCTCGACACCTACGCCGACCACTACGTGCACGGCGACGCCAGCCACCCCGGCTTCCAGGAGGAGAGCTTCGGCTGCGACGTCTCCCTCGGCGTCCTCGACGCCGGCAGTCCCGACAGCGAGTACCGCTTCCGCATGGGCGAGGACACGACGCACGACGGACAGCCCGCCGTCACCGTCCTCCTGGAGGAGACGAACGAACTCGGGACCTCCACCCTCACGGTCCTCATCGCGGCGGAGAACGAGCCCCTCCTCCTCACGGCCAACGGCGAGATGACGTCGGAGGACGGCGAGAGGGTCACCGTCACCTCCGAGTGGACCGACTACGGCGACCCCGTCCCCGTCACCCCACCCCCCGCCGACCAGGTCGTCGACATCGACACGCTCGCCCCCGAACACAACCCCTTCGGCCCGGGAACGAGCATCGGGTCCTGACGGCCCTCACGCGCGCCGGGGATGGCCGAAATGTGACCGTAGACCGGCGGGCGTCCCGAACTTACGATCTTCGCAAGCGACACGAACGTGTGCTGATTGTGGAGCTACGAGGGAGGGGCAGTGGCGACACTGCGTGGCGGGGTGGTGTGTGGCCTGGCGCTGGTGCTGACGGCCGGCCTGTTCGGCGCGGGCACGTCCGGGGCGGTGGCGGCCACGCGGGCCTCGCTCCCGCCGCCCCAGCTCCTCGCCAGTCAGCTGGCGCTGGACTACGGCGGGCCGTGCGCGCCCCCCACCGACCCGGCCATGGCGCGTTCGCAGGGGCTCGTCCACGCCCACGACGTCGTCGACCCCGACGGCGACCGGGTGAGTGTCGAGTTCCGCGCGTTCTGGGACACGGGCGACGGGCAGGGCCACGTCGTGCGCTGGCGGTCGGGGCTGACCGACGAGAAGGCGTCGGGCTCCAGCTTCTCCGTGCGGTTTCCCGCCGCCCCGTCCGGTGTGCGCGTGCAGTGGGAGGCGCGCGCCTTCGACGGCGGCCAGTACTCCCCCTGGTCGGGAGCCGGCTCGGCCACGCGGTGCACCGTCTACTACGACGCCGACCCCCCGGCCGCTCCCAGCATCGTCTCGCCCGAGTACCCGGAGGCAAACCCGGCGAATCCGCTGGACCCCTGGCACGACGGCGTGGGCAAGTACGGTTCGTTCACCTTCGACAGCCCCGACGCGGACGTGACCCGGTACCGCTTCGGCCTCAACGAGGGCCCCGCGGCCGGCGACGAGATCGCCACGTCCAACGGTGCGGCCCGCACGGTCCGGCTCGTGCCCCCGGAGCCGGGTAGTTACGTGCTGACCGCCCAGGCGTTCGACGCGGCGGGCAACGCGTCGCCGGAGCGCACGTACCACTTCTACGTGCAGTCGGGCACGGCGGAACGCATGGCCTGGACCCTCGACGAGGACGCGGACGCGAGCAGCGCCCTCGGCCAGGGCGAGCCCTGGGACGCGACCCTCACCGGTGACGCGGCGCCCGGGGGAGGCGGCGTGCTCGGCGGCGGCCTCCGGTTGGACGGGGAGAGCGGCCACGCCGTGACCCGGGCGCCGGTGCTCGACACCTCCAGGAGCTTCTCGGTCTCCCTCTGGGCCCGGCTGCCCGAGGGCGGCGTGGCGTCCACGGCCACCGCGGTCTCCCAGGCCGGCAAGACGGGCAACGGCTTCCGCCTGGCGGTCGACCCCGACGGCGGCTGGTCCTTCTCCCGCACCGCGTCCGACGCCGGCGACGCCGAGGTGACGGCCGCCGGGCAGGGCCAGCCGGCGGCGCTCGGCGAGTGGACGCACGTCGTGGGGGTCTACAAGCGGACCGGTGGCGGCCAGCTCCTTCTCTACGTCAACGGGCAGCCGGTCGGGGCCGCCCCGTTCGCCGACGGCTGGGAAGCCCGTGGGCCGGTCGCGCTGGGCGCCGCGCTGACAGGGCAGACCGCGGAGGAGTTCTTCACCGGGGAGCTGGACGAGGTCCACTTCTACGACCACGGCCTGACCGAGGCCCAGGTCGCCGGCCTCCACACCCACGAGCTGATCACCACCGGCGGCCGCCCGGCCGTGGCGGTCTGGTCCTTCGACGAGGGCGCCGACGCCACCACCGTGGCCGGCCACGTCCAGCCGGTGCCCGCCCACGCGCAGGGCGAGGTGACGTTCGGCGACGCGGGGTTCCGGGGCAACGCGGCCTCGTTCACCTCGGGCGGCGGCTTCGCGGCCACCACGCAGCCCGTCCTCGACACCTACCAGTCCTTCACGGTCGCCGCCTGGGTGAGGCTCCCCGACGACAAGCCCAACCAGGACATGGTGGTCGCCGCGCAGAGCGCCACCACCACCTGGGGGTTCTCCCTGCTCCACGCCTCGGACGGCCGCGGCTGGACCCTGCGCCGCTGGACGACGGACGGCGACGACGCCTCGCTGGTGGAGGCCAGCGAGTCGCCCTGCACGGCCGAGGAGCCGGACTGCGCCGCGGCCAGGCTCGGGGCCTGGACGCACGTGGCCGGTGTCCACGACATCGACCGGCGGCAGATCAGGCTCTACGTCAACGGCGAGCTGGTGGCGACCGAGTCCTTCACCGGCCGCTGGACGGCACCGGGCCGGCTGACGATCGGCGCCGCCGACGGCCCCGACGGCACGACCGTCGGCGCGCTCACCGGCCAGATCGACGAGCTGCGGACCTTCGACCGCATCGCCACGGCGGACGAGCTGCGGCAGCTCTCCCAACAGCCCGCGCACATCACCGGGCGCTGGCAGTTCGAGGAGGCCGACCCCTCCGGCTCCACCACTCCCGACTCCTCGACCGTCGGCACGCCCCTCCACCTGAGCGGCGGCGGCGCGATCGGACCCGGTTGGATCGACGACGGCGCGCTGATCCTGGACGGTGTCGACGACCACGCGGCGACGGCCACCGGCACGGTGCCGCTGGACACCTCGACGAGCTTCTCCCTCACGGCCTGGGCACGGGCCGACGCCCTTCCGGAGGGCCCCACGACGGTGCTGAGTGTGACCGGTCAGCACCGCGACGCGGTCGCCGTGCGGTACGTACACGACCCGGAGAGCGGCCACGGCGCGTGGCAGCTGGTGGTCGCCGGTCAGGACACGGACACCGCCACCCCCGTCACCGCCCCCCACCGAAGGTTCCACGACGTGCGCGAGTGGAACCATCTCGCCCTCGTCTACGACGGTGTCCGCCGGCACGTCCAGCTGTACGTCAACGGCATGCCCTACGAGGCGAGCTGCCTACCGGACCTGGACCAGTACTGCGGCGACGTCTCGTCGGCCCACAACGTCACGACCTTCCCCGCCACCCACTCCCTCCAGATCGGCCGGGCCCGCACCGCCGGTGGCGCGTGGGGCGAGTACTGGGGGGGAGCGGTCGACGACGTGTGGACCATCCAGGGGCCCCTCAGCCGCGACCAGGTGAGCTATCTGGTCTCGCGATTCAACGGCATACCCACGGAGCTCCCCCCGGTCTCCTGAGACAGCCACACCCCGGGACCCGCTGTCGGGTCCCGGGGCCCGTTCGGGGTTCGACGGTTCCCTCCTCTCGGAGACGTCGAGAGGACAGAAACTCGTCGCGGCGGCTTCTGGTCCTGGCGGTCGATCGCCGCTCCACGCGACGACGCGAAGCGCCGCAGGCCGGCATCCGCCTTCCGCGTGGACTCGCCATCAAGGCGATCGGGCTTGACGGCCCCGCCCGGGCGGCTGCGACGCGAGCCCGTCGCGGTGGGCGGGCACTCGCCTCCGGCCAGCCGGAGTGGCACGCGATGGCACCATGTAGCACCACGGCAAACGCCTGGGTATGCTCGATGGCATGACAGCGCAGCCTGAGATCACGCAGCGCGATCTGCGGAACAGGTCGAAGGAGATCATGGACGCCGTCCAGCGAGGGCAGTCGTTCACGGTCACCCGCGACGGGCACGAGATCGGCGAGCTGATCCCTCTGCGTCGGCGGAGGCGTTTCGTCACACGCGCCGAGTTCACGGCGATGTCCCGCACCGCGCCCGACATCTCTCTCGCGTCCTTCCGAGCCGACCAGGACGCCACGGCCGTCCAGGAGACGGACGACCCCTATGCCCGGTGAGCACGCGGCGGGACTGATCGACACGAACATCGTGATCCTTCGCAGGTGGATCGACCCCGAAGAGCTGCCCGACGCGATGGCGATCAGCGCCATCACCCTGGCGGAGCTCTCCGCCGGCCCTCATGAGGTGCGCCGGAACGACGAGCAGAACGACTACGACGAACACACCGAGCGCGCGAAGCGGCTCGACGTCCTCCAGCGTGCGGAGAACGAGTTCGACCCTGTTCCCTTCGACGCCGAGGCGGCCCGCATCTACGGCAGGGTCTGCGCCGGTGTCATCGGTGCCGGGCGCAAGCCCCGGCGCCGAGTGGCCGACCTCATGATCGCCGCGACCGCCATCGCCGAGGAGCTTCCCCTCTTCACCACCAACCCGAACGACTACGCGGGACTGGAGCACCTGCTCACCGTCGTCCCCGTGACCCGCCCCCGCCCGTAGCCCGGCCCTGCCCTCCGTGCCGTGCCGGAACCGGTCCCGGCACGGCCGGGCCGGCGTGCCCCGGAGGACACGCCGCCAGGCACCACCCGTCAGCCGGCCGACGCCAGCCACGTCCGCGTCGCCGCGGCCGTCGTCCGTGCCCTCGTCGCCGCGTCTCGCGCGGTGGCCGCCGACGCCCCCGTGTGGCGCTCCGGCCGGAGCAGTTCGGCGATGGTGTCCGCGTCGAGACGGTCCGAGACGCGCGGGTCGGCGGCCAGCAGGGCGGTGAAGGAGCCGTCCTCCGCGACGGCCGCCGCCTGGGCGGCCTCGTACACGACGTGGTGCGCCTCGGGGCGGCCGATCACCCGCCCCAACTCCAGCATCAGCGCCTCCGCGGAGATCATGCCGCCGGACAGCTCCAGGTTCCGCCGCATCCGCCGCGGGTCCAGCCGCAGGCCCGAGACGATCAGGTCGACGCGTTCGAGCGCCTCACCGCTGAGGGAGCAGGCGCGCGCCAGCGTCTCGAACACCAGCGACGGCGCGTGGTCCGCCTCGTGCTCGCTGTGCATCCCCTCCAGCGCCAGCGGCACCAGCGCCCTGATCTCGGCCGTGATGCCCAACACGTCCTGCGAGAGCTGCGGGTTGCGCTTCTGCGGCATGGTGGAGCTGCCGACCGTCCCGGCGGGCACCGGCTCCTCCACCTCGCCGAGCTCGGTCGTCATCAGCTGGTAGACGTCGCGTGCCAGCCGGCCGCAGGTGCCGGCCAGCAGCCCGAGGACGCACACGAACTCCGCGAGGTGGTCGGTGATCGCCCGGGACGGCACGGCCATCGCCGTCAGCCCCAGGCGCCGCGCCACCGCCGCCTGGAGCTCGGGCCCCTCGTCACCGAGGGAGGCGAACGTGCCCGCCGCGCCCCCCAGGAGCGCGACGGCCAGCCGTGGCCGAAGCTGCCGCAGCCGCTCGACGTGCCGCTCGGTCTCGTCGATCCAGCTCGCCACCTTCAGGCCGAAGGTGATCGGCACGGCGTGCTGGCCGTGGGTGCGCCCGGCCATCACCAGCTCCGCGCCGCGCTCGGCGAGCGCCGCCAGCGAGTCGAGGACGCGGGCGAGCGTGTCCAGCAGCAGCCGGTGGGCGTCCCGCAGCAGCAGGACGTCCCCGGTCTGGGTGATGTTCTGGGTGGTGGCCCCCCAGTGCACCCAGCCGCCGTGCGGCTCGCCCACCACCCGGCTGAGCTCCGTGATCAGCGGCATCAACGGGTGGCTCATCCGGTCGACGTCCGCCCGGACCCGGTTGAGGTCCAGCCGGTCGACGTGGCAGGCGGCGGCTATGGCGTCGGCGGCCTCGGCGGGGACGATGCCCGCCGCCGCCTGGCAGTGGGCCAGCGCCGCCTCCACCTCCAGCCACCGCTGCCACCGCTGGTTCGTGTCGAACAGCTTCTCCAGCCCCGTCGCCGGTACGCGTCCTGCCGTGAAACGGCCGGTCATCTGTGCTCCGTCTTCCTGATGTTCGTGGGGGTGATCGTGAGGGGAGTGGTGGGTGTGGGTCGCTTCGGCCGCGTGCGCGGTCACCGTCCTCTCATCCGGTCGGAGCCGCCGTCAGGGAGGCGCCGGCGGGCGGGACGGACGCCGAGGACGACCGCTTCCTGCGCCGAGGCGACTCCAGCCGCGTCGAGACCGTCAGCACGAGGAAGATCAGCACGATCTGGAACGTGCCGTACGCGGCGGCGGTGCCGAACTCCGAGGAGTAGATCCGGTTGTAGATCTCCACCGAGATCGGGGCGTAGCCCGCCGGGTAGATCACGACGGAGGCGACGTACTCCCCGACGCCGTCCACGAAGGCCAGCAGCGCGCCCGCGATCACGCCGCGCGCGACGAGCGGGAAGGTCACCGTCCGCAGCACCCGCAGCGGGGAGGCGCCCAGGTTCCTCGCCGCGTCCTCCAGCGAGGGATCGACCTGGTCGAGCGAGGCCGCCGTGGACCGGAAGACCAGCGGCACGTACCGGACGAAGTACGCCACCGGCAGGATCAGCAGGGTGCCCACCAGCGTCAGGCCGAGGTTGGAGACCTGCGCCTCGTTGAAGCTCTGGGCGAGGTTCACACCGATGACCGTGCCGGGCAGCGCCCAGGGCAGCATGATCATGATGTCCAGCAGGGTCCTGCCCCGCGCCGGCCAGCGGGCGATCACCCAGGCCGCCGCCGCGCCGATGAGGATCGCGCCGGCCGTCGCCAGCAGGCTCATCTGCACGCTGACCGAGATCGGCAGCAGGCTGTCCTCCTCGGAGAAGATCCGTTGGAAGTTGTCGAAGGTGTAGTCCGGCGGCAGCACCTGCGTGGTCCAGGCGCCGTCCACCGAGAACGACACCAGGATGATCACCAGGATCGGCGCCATCAGGACCAGGCTCAGCACCGCGCTGCCGAGGAAGGCCGCGACGCGGGCGGGGCCACGGCTGACCGCCCGGTCGTGCTGCGCGCCCCGCGACATGCTGTGGTGCGTGCGCCGGCTCTGGTACCAGCGCATCGAGACCAGGAAGAGGATCGACACGATCGACAGCACCGTCACCTGCGTCGCGGCGAGCTCGTCGTCACCCGAGGTGCGGGTGGAGACGATCCGCATCGTCAGGGTCTGCACGTCGTACAGCTGGGGCGCGGTGAACGACGCCATCGACATCATGAACGTCAACATCGCGCCGGAGACCAGGGCGGGCGTCAGCATCGGCAGGATCACCGTGGCCCACACCCGTGCCCTGCCCGCCCCCAGGTTGGACGCGGCCGACTCCAGCGAGGAGTCCAGGCCGGCCAGGCCCGCCCGCACCGTCAGGTAGAAGAACGGGTACATCGTGAAGGTGTGCACCACCAGCACGCCCATGACCCCGCCGACCGCCACCGAGCCGGGGTCGATGCCGAACCAGGACGCCAGGGTGCGCGGCACGATGCCGGTCTCGCTGTAGAGCAGGACGAAGGAGACCGCCCCGATCAGCGGCGGCAGCGCCATCGGCAGGATCGCGAAGATCTCCAGCGCCCGCCGCCCGGGGAAGTCGAAGCGCGCGAGCAGGATCGCCAGGAGCGTACCGACGAGGCCGCAGGTGATGACCGAGCCCACCGAGACACCGACGGACAGCAGGAGCGCCTCGCGGGAGGTGCCCGACAGGAAGGACCGGTAGTTCGGCCCGATCCCGTCGCCGCCGAGGCTCTTGATCGCCGTGTTGGCCATCGGCACCACGACGAACAGCAGCAGCACGAACACGACCGGGGCGGCCAGCACGTAGACGAAGCGGTCGCTCGCCACGGACAGCCGGCGCGAACGGCGTCGCCTCCGCTTCGCGGCCGGCTGCGAGGGAAAGGCCGGGGACGAGGCGGCGGGGGAGG